>NZ_JAPEPF010000001.1:2147234-2453982 GCF_026340595.1 Streptomyces sp. NBC_01363 | reverse complement strand
GAAGCTCAAGACCCGACCCCAAGCCCATGCCCGTACCCACGAAAGAGTGAACAGCCGCTCCCGGAGCTCGAAGCCCGGAGCTCGGAGCCCGGAGCCCGGGACCCGGGACCCGGGACCCGGGACTCGGGACTCGGGACTCGGAACGCCGAAGCCGGGGTCAGTCCTCCGCCGGGCTCAGTCCTCCGCCGGGCTCAGTCCTCCGCCGGTGTCACCCGCCCGGTGAGCGCCGCGAGCGAATTCCGTACGTGTGCCATGTGCGCCTGCACCTCCTCGCGGCCCTCCTCGTGCTCCCGCATGATCCGCTCCGTCTCCCGGACCACCCGCTCCTCACGGACCCTGGCCGCCGCGACCAGCTCCGCGGCCCGCGCCTCGGCGTCCTCCTGACCGTGCCGGGCGGCCTCCTCCGTCTCCGCGAGCGCCCGCCGCGCCTCGGCCAGGCGGGCTTCCGCCTGCTCGGTCAGCTCGTCGTGATGCGCCGACTGCGCGGCCTCGGCCCCGGCCAGTTCGAGCTCGGCCGCCTGCCAGCGCTCGGAGTGCTCCTGCTCCTGGTGCGCGAGGACGCTCTCGGTACGGCGGATCGTCTCCGTCATCATGGACTCCGAGCGCTCCCGCACCTCCGCGGCCTCCTCGCGGGCCTCGGCAACGGTCCCGTCAGCGGTGCCCCTCGCCGTGGACAGCGTCTCGTCGGCGTGGGTCACGGCCGCGGCCCGCATGGCCTCGGAGTCCGCCCGCGCCGAAGCACGGATCCCGCGGCCCGCCTCGTCCGCGGCGTCCCGCAGCGCCTGCGCCTCCTCCTGGGCGGCGCCCCGCAGGGTCTCCGCCTCGCCCTCGGCGAGCGCCAGGATCTGCTGGGCACGCTCACCCAGCGATTCGTAGTTCTGCGGGGCGAGCGTGGCGACGACCTCGCTCAGCCGGACCGACTCCGCCGACAGCTCCTCCACCAACGCGGTCAGCCGGGACACCTCGTCCAGCGCCGCGTCCCGCTCCGCCGAAAGCCCGGCCACCGCGCGGTCCACCTGCTCCGGACGGTAACCACGTCCTCGTCCGCCGACGAAGCCGTGCGCGGACACCGGTGCAGAACTCATCCTTGAAGCCTCTTTCCGACTCTCCGACCATCAGCAGTACGTCAAGGATGCGGCAATTGGCCCAGAAGTCGGAATCGATCAACTGCTTTCCGGGCGGAAGCGACAGGCATCACAGACAGCGCGCAGCACGGCGCCCGGCCCCCTTCCGGGAGCCGGGCGCCGTCCGCGGAACCCGCCGGGTCAGATCAGCCCGTCCCACATCTGTTCGAGAAGTACGGACCACCAGCTCTCCGGCGACGCCAGCGCCGCCGCGTCCAGCGCCACCAGCTGGGCCTGGAAGTCGACCGTCCAACGACCCGCCTGCTCCGGGTTGAGCCCGAAGCGCAGCCGCCACATCCGGCCGAGCAATGCCATCGAACGCTGGAACTCCGGCAGCCCCGTGTTCACGAACTGCGGCGCCACCGACTGACCGCCCGGCCCCGCCTCGACCGGCACGGCCACGATGTTCGCGGTCCCGTACTGGACACAGATCGCCCGCCCGAAGTCGGACCCCATGACGAGATACGACCCCGCGTCGGGGGCGGCCTGCACCTGGCGCTGCGCGGCGAGCTCGGCCAGCGTCGGCACCACCGGCTGACCGGGCTGCGCCCAGAAGAACGGCCCGAAGTCGGCGGGCAGCCCCGCCCACACCAGCGTGCGCGCCACGGTCTCGGGCACACCCTGACGGGAGACGGCACGCTGATCGAAGCGGCAGATGCCCTGCGGCCCGAAGGTCTGCAGCAGCTCGTCCGCGATGACCTCCGGCGGCGCCGCCATCGCGGGCGGCATCTGCGGCAGCGGCGCGCGCACCGGAGCCGGACGGGCCGGTCCGTCCGCCACCTGGTGCAGCTCGCCCTGGTGGGTGAGCAGATGCTGCATGCCCTGCTGACGGCTGGCGTGATCGGTGCCGTACGGGGCGACGCTGGTGATCCGCACCTGCGGCCAGGTCTCACGGATCATCCGCGCGCAGTAGCCACCGGGCAGCTCGCAGGACTCCAGCTCGGTGTGCAGCTCGATGACCTGCTGCGGCGGCACGTTCATCGCCCGCAGCTCGTGCAGCATCTGCCACTCGGGGTGCGGGGTGCCGGGCGCCGAGCGCCGGATCAGCTGCTGCTCGCTGCCGTCGGGCGCGCGGTAGCGCAGCACGGCCTGGTAGCCGGGCCCGACGGTCGGCTGACCGGTGGGCGCCTGCGGATAGCCGTACGCCGGGGGCGGTACGGGGCCGGGGGCGCCGCCCTGCGGCACTCCGGGCGGACCGGGAGGACCGGGCGGGCCGGGCGGGCCGGGAGGCTGCGGCGCACCGGGGCCGCCCATGCTCGGATCGGCGAGCATCGTCGCGGCATGGTGCACACCGCCACCGGGCGGCGGCGTCGAACCGGGCGACGGAGGCGGCACCGGAGCACCCGGCGCACCGGGCGGCTGCAGCCCACCCGGACCGCCCATGCTCGGATCGGCCAGCATCGTCGCGGCATGGTGCACCCCACCACCGGGCGGCGGAGGCGGCACCGGAGCACCGGGCACACCCGGCGCACCAGGAGCAACCGGAGCGCCAGGCGCACCGGGAGGACCCGGAGGCCGCAGCCCACCCGGACCGCCCATGCTCGGATCGGCCAGCATCGTCGCGGCATGGTGCACACCGCCACCGGGCGGCGGCGTCGAACCGGGCGACGGAGGCGGCACCGGAGCACCAGGAGCACCCGGCGCACCAGGCGGACCCGGAGGCGGCAGCGGCGCACCGGGCGGACCCGTCTGAGGGGCGAGCTGGGTCGGCATGTACCCGCCCGCCGGAGCACCGGGCGCACCCGGTCCCGAGGGCGGCGGCACGGGCGGCCCCGGCCTGGCGCCCGGGGTTCCGGGGGCACCGGGCGGCGGCGGGGTCGACGGACCGCCACCACGCGCACCACGCGGCGGCACCACGGCCTTGCTGGTGGCCGCATCGGCGATGTCACCGGCACCCGGACCCGGAGCATTCGGACCCGGAGCGTTCAGACCCGGAGCACCCGCGCCCGGAGCACCCGGAGGAACACCCGGGGCGCCGCCCTGCGGGGGCAGACCGGGCACGATCGCCGTCCGGGGCAGCTGACTGCCGCCCGACATCAGGGCGGTCGGCGCGTCGGCCGGAACGACCGGCGGCGGGGTGCCGTCGTCGTCGGCACCCGAGAGCGGCGGCGCGAACACCGTGGCCGGGAGCGGCACCGCCCCGTCGTCGGAACCCGCGTTCGTGTCCGTGCCGGCCCAGGGGGTGGACCCGGCGGGGACGTTCGGCGGGGATACCGGGACACCGTCATTGGCCGTGGGCTCGTACGCGACCTGCCCACCGTGCGAACCCGGCGACGCCTGACCGACAGGCGAGGCGGGGGAGGCGTGCGAAACAGGAGCGGCAGGTGAAACAGGAGAGACGGACCGAGCAGGCGTGACGGGCGGAGCAGGAGAGACCGGAGGGGCCGAGGGCGCCGCCGCAGGCGCCGCGTCCTGGCCCCGGTTCTCCCGGCGGTCCGGGATGCCCAGCTTGTCGGCCGCTTCCTGGAGCCACTCCGGGGGGCTCAACAGGAACGACGTCTGATTGAGGTCGATGCGCTGCGGCGGCTCCGGAGCGGCCGCGGCCGCCGCGTGGGCGCCGTACTCCTCCTCGTACCGCCGGATCACCTCGCCCACCGGCAGCCCCGGCCACAGGGTGGCCTCACCGCTGTCCCTGGCGATCACCAGCCGCTGCCTGCCGCCGTCCGAGACCGGGCCCTCGGCGCGGTCCTCGCCCCACACCACGAAGCCCAGCTCGAACTCCCGTACCCGCACCTCACGGTGCTGGTACGCGGGCACATCGCCGTTGATCCACTCGTCCGCGCGCTCCTGCGCCTGCGCAAAGGTCACCATCGCGCTCACCCCTCCACCGGGACGGCCCGCGCGAAGCCGCCGTCCACCATCAGGTTCGCCACGGTCTCCAGCTCCGGCGGATTGCCCGCCAGACGCTGCAGGAAGGCATCGAAGTCACCGCCGCACGGCAGCAACAGCCGGTCCACCCGCTCCTGCACGTTCCAGCCGTCCTGGTCCCGGGCGTCGTCGTACGCGCAGAACCAGACCGAGCCGACACCGTTGCCCTTCACCTTCACCGCGATGATGCCGCCCTGGACGAAACCGACGCCCAGGAAGTCCTTGGTGAGGTGATCGCGCAAGCACTTGTTGATGTACACCAGGTCGTTCGCGGCGGCCTGCTCGCGCACCGTGAAGAACGGCTGGTCGACCAGAAGGCCCAGCTCCGCGTCGAGCGCCGCGCCGACCGGCGCCGAACCACCCGCCGCCTTGAGGAACGAACGGTAGGCACCCGGCAGCCGATAGCCGAGGTCCTCCTCGACGCCCAGCACCTGCGCCTCGGTCACCGCCACGGCACCCTTCGGCAGCCGGAAATGCGCGGGCCGGGTCTCCTGCAACGGGCGGGTCCCCCGCTTGTTGTGGTCGACCGCCGTGGCGGCAAGGCCACCGTGATGTCTGAGCAGCGCCTTCACCTCGACCGGGACCAGCTCCATACGTCGGCCACCGGGCACGTGGTGCCACGTCCAGCCGTGCGGAGTGGCGACCGCCGGGATCGTGTCCCACAGCTCATGGCCGCTCGCCGCCAGCGCCGCATTGGCCGACACGTAATCGGTGAGCCGCAGCTCATCGACCCCGAAGCCCTGCGGAGGCTCGGCGATCTCGGCGGCGGCACGCGCGTACGGCGCGAAGTCCGGGCTGCCGTTCTCGTCCATGCGCACACCACCGGGGTGGCGGGACGCCCGGACCGGGTCCGGGAAATGCACGAGCTGCCCGGCGTAGGCCGCGTTCGGTGGCGCGGCTTGCTGCCCGAGCCGACCTGTCGTCATGGCGGTTGCCCCCTGCTGCGTCTGGCTGGTGAGGACCGGCCTGCCCAAGGGGGACGGTCCGGGCACAGCCTATGCGGTGGCGCAAGGGCGGGTCTCGCCCATGTGACCTGTCCTACGCCTCCCCCTCCGCATCCGTCACGAACCGTCACACCGGCGTGACGGACGAGCGACGCCCCCGCCACGGACGGGCGACACGGAGACACGTTTCACTGCCCCAGCTTCCCCACCAGCCGGGACATTTGGCAGGCTGTCACCGCAACTCGGGGGCGTGCACACCGCGCAGCTACCGCTGCGGCACGGGAGGGAAAGCGCCATGCACACCGCACAATCAGCCACATCCGGGGATCCGCGCCTCAGCTGGAGCAGCACCGACGCCGGCCGCACACCCCGCCTGCACCACCGCCGCGACGGCATCCTGCCCGCAGTCGCGGCGGCCCTGTCCGTACGCGGCGAGACACTCACCTGCACCGCGGGCAAGGGCGACCAGCCCCCCGTACTGCACCCACTCGTCCAGGACTTCCTCGACACCCTCCCCAGCAGCCGGCGCGAACGCTTCACCGGCCGCTGCCCCGAGGCGATACTGCTCTCCCGGCAGCTCACCGCGGCAGAGTCGAACCGCTCCAAGCGCGCCCAGCGCAAGCCGCTGACCAACGGCGAGGCCCGGCGCGCCCTCAAGCACTCGCGGCTCACCGCACGACGCATCCGTGAGGACGGGGACCCGATGCACGGCAGCTACGCGCCACCGTGCCGCTCCTGCGCGGCGATGCTCGCCCACTTCGGCGTACGTCCCGTCGACCTCACGACCACCGGGGCGGCGACCACCGCCGAGAAGGGCTGACCGCACGCCGATGCGCGACCGAACCGACCTACCCGAACAAACGAGCCCCGCGGACCGCGACCGGAACGCCTCCACCCGCTTCCCCGTCGCCGTCGACGCCGCCCTGCGCGCCGCGGGCTGGCAGCCCGGCCGCTGGGACATCCGGCAGGCCGAGGAATGGGCCGACGCACTGCGCTCGCACGCCTCGCCCGCCGGCCACCAGCACGCGGTCTTCCCCGCGGCCGTGGAGGCCTGGGCCGAATTCGGCGGACTCCACATCACCGCGTCCGCGCCGGGCCGCCAGATCGCACCCGCCCCGGTACGCATCGACCCGCTGAGCGGACTCCACCTCGCCCGCACCCTCGGCGACCTCGGCCGGGCGCTGGAGACCGAGGTCAGCCCCCTGGGCGAAGAAGGGGACGGACAGGCGGTCCTGGCGATCGACACCGAAGGCCGCGTCTACAGCGTCGACCACACCGGCGACTGGTACCTCGGCCCGGACATCGACCGGGCGCTGGCGACCCTGGTCGCGGGAATCCAGCCGGAGCGCCTCGTCTCGGGTTAGGGCCCGTCCGGCGGATCAGGGCCCACCAGGCCCCGAACCCGCGCACCGCCCCCGCAGGACCGGCCGGGCCCCGCCCCGCCGGTCCCACGGTTCAGGCCGCCGCCCCCTGAGCCGGCAGCACCGCCGACACCCGGAAGCCGCCCGCATCCGTCGGACCCGAGACGAAGACACCGCCGAGCCCCAGCACCCGCTCCCGCATGCCGACCAGGCCGTTGCCCCCGCTCGGCAGCCCCGCGTCCGCCGTCGCCGCGTCCGACGGTCCGTTCTCCACCTGCATCGCGACCTCCGCGTCCCGGTGCGCCAGCCGCACCCACGTCTTCGCGCCCGCCGCATGCTTGTGCACGTTCGTCAGAGCCTCCTGCACCACCCGGTACGCCGTCTGCTCGACCTCGGGCGGATACGCGCGCGCCTCACCGTCCACCGACAGCTCCACCGTCATCCCCGCCGCCCTGGACTCCCCCACCAGGACCTCCACCTCATGCAACCGCGGCCCGTCCTCCGTGGCGGCGGCAGCCGCGGCAGCAGCCGCCTGACCGACCGAGGCCAGCGGCACCGAGGCCGGCCGGGCCGTCACCGACTCCCCCGCCCGCAGCACCCCGAGCATCTCCCGCAGCTCCGTCAGCGCCTGCCGGCCCATGTCACCGACCAGCGCCGCGTTGCGCACCGCCTTCGCCGGATCCTTCGGCGCGACGGCCTGGAGCGCGGCGGCGTGCACGACCATCAGACTCACCCGGTGGGCGACCACGTCGTGCATCTCGCGGGCGATCCGGTGGCGTTCCTCCGTACGCGCCCACTCCGCCCGCTCCTCCGCCCGGTCGGCGAGCAGCGACAACTCCCGCTCCAGCGAGTCCGCCCGCTCCCGCAGGCTCTCCATCAGCCGCCGCCGGGCCCCTATGTAGAGGCCGAACAGCACGGGCGGCGCGGTGAGCCCGAGCGACATGAAGAGCGAGATCAGCGGTACGTACCAGTCGCCCGGCCCGAAATCGTCCTGCTGGGAGACGCTCTGCCGCAGCCGTACGTACGTGACGATGAGCGTCCCCGCGAAGGACATCCCCATCAGCACCGCGGTGATCCTTCGCGGCACGTCGGAGGCGGCCAGCGTGTAGAGGCCGACCAGGCCCATCAGGAAGCCCATCTCGGCCGGTGTGGTCGCGACCGCCACCAGCACCACCGCGATCGGCCAGCGCCGCCGCAACACCAGGACCGACCCCGCGAGCAGCCCGAACAGCACACCCACCGGCACCGGCAACCCGGTGTCCCCGGCGAACTCCACACCCTCCAGCGCACACTCCAGCGCCGACAGGAGCGCGAGCCCCACATCCAGGGCGACACTGCGCCGCCGCTCCCACCACCAGTAGCCGCGGGTGGTCGACCCCGCCGCTTCCCGGTCTGCCCCCGTTGCGGTCATGCCGTCCACCCTACGGGCGACCGCACCTCATTTTCGGGCGACCTGGACAGCACGTGCGTCCGCCGGACAGAGACGGAACGACCACTTATCGCTTGAAATGGCGAAGCGAGCAGGCTTTCGCACCGGACGTCCGCATTCCGGACGACGCTCATTGCATGACGGAAATCACGAGCAAGTACGCCGATTTCGAAGACCTGCGCGAGCAGGCCATCGCCCTGCGCCGGGAATGCCTCGGCCTCCGGCAGATCCGCGACCGGATGCACATCCACAACAACGACATCCCGGGCCGCCTGGTCAAAGGCGAACCGGCTCCGCGCAGCCAAGGCATGACGTACGACCAGATCCAGGCGGGGTTTCGGCTACTGATCATCTACGTCACCAAGAGCGCAGACCTTTATCATCGCGTAGAAGGCACTTGGTACGGCATAGTGTTGGGTGCCTGTCCAGCGACCGGATGACATGTCCGGTTAGTTGGCCTTGTTCCCCTGTGGTGTAATTGGCAGCACAGTAGCTTTTGGTGCTATTTGTCCGGGTTCGAGTCCTGGCAGGGGAGCCTCCGCGTGCGGGCCCCGACCTCCGAGGTCGGGGCCCGCACCCATGCCCGCCCCATACCCCCCCGGTATCCTTCGGGTGTCCACCACCCGAAGCCGAAGGGCATTTCTGTGAGCTCCGAACGCCCGGCAGCCGTCGTCGTCCTCGCAGCGGGTGAGGGCACCCGCATGAAGTCGAAGACCCCCAAGGTCCTGCACGAGATCTCCGGGCGCTCGCTCGTCGGACATGTCGTCGCCGCCTCCCGCGAGCTGGACCCCGAGCACCTGGTCGTGGTCGTCGGCCACGGCAGCGAGCAGGTCACCGCGCACCTCGACGCCGTCGACGACCGACTGCGGACCGCCCACCAGACCGAGCAGAAGGGCACCGGCAACGCCGTGCGTGTCGGTCTCGACGAGCTGGGCGGCACCGTCGACGGCACCGTGATCGTCGTCTGCGGCGACACCCCGCTGCTCTCCGGCGAGACGCTCGTCGCGCTCGCCGCCACTCACACGGCCGATTCCAACGCCGTCACCGTGCTGACCGCCGAGGTCCCGGACTCCACCGGCTACGGCCGCATCGTCCGCGACCCGGCCGACGGCGCGGTCACCGAGATCGTCGAGCACAAGGACGCCACCGACGCCCAGCGCGAGATCCGGGAAATCAACTCCGGGGTCTTCGCCTTCGACGGCCGACTGCTCGCCGAGGCCCTCGGCAAGGTCCGTACCGACAACAGCCAGGGCGAGGAGTACCTCACCGACGTCCTGTCCATCCTGCGCGAGGCCGGGCACCGGGTCGGCGCCTCGGTGGCCGGGGACCACCGCGAGATCCTCGGCATCAACAACCGGGTCCAGCTGGCCGAGGCCCGGCGGCTGCTGAACCAGCGGCTGCTGGAGCGGGCCATGCTGGCCGGTGTGACCGTCGTGGACCCGGCGTCCACGCTGATCGACGCCACCGTCACCTACGAGCGGGACGCGATCGTGCACCCGGGCACCCAGCTGCTCGGCACCACGCATCTCGGCGAGGACGCCGAGGTCGGCCCCAACACCCGACTCACGGACACCGTCGTCCGCGCGGGCGCGCGCGTGGACAACACGGTCGCGGACCGGGCCGAGGTCGGCGAGGGCGCGACGGTCGGTCCGTACGCCTATCTGCGGCCCGGCACCACGCTCGGCACGAAGGCCAAGGCCGGTACGTACGTGGAGATGAAGAACGCCACGATCGGCGAGGGCACCAAGGTCCCGCACCTGAGCTACGTCGGCGACGCGACGATCGGCGACCACACCAACATCGGTGCCGCCAGCGTCTTCGTGAACTACGACGGCGTGGCCAAGCACCACACCACGATCGGCTCCCACTGCCGTACCGGGTCGGACAATATGTTTGTGGCGCCCGTCACGGTCGGGGACGGCGCCTACACCGCGGCCGGCTCGGTCATCACCAAGGACGTACCGCCCGGTTCACTGGCTGTCGCCCGCGGCCAGCAAAGGAATATCGAGGGTTGGGTGGCCCGCAAGCGTCCAGGAAGCGGCGCCGCGCAGGCGGCTCAGGCCGCCACATCGGAGCGTGACAGCGAAAGCTGACCGGAAACAGGTGCGCCGCGCACGGCGTACCGTGATAGATGCTCACCCCATTTCGGCTGGCTCGTTGCGCATCGGGACACATGCGCGCAGCGCCAGGAACACGTCTGAGGAGACTGTGCTGTGACCGGGATCAAGACGACCGGCGAGAAGAAACTGATGCTCTTCTCCGGCCGCGCCCACCCCGAGCTGGCCGAGGAGGTTGCGCACCAGCTGGGTGTCGGCCTCGTGCCGACGAAGGCCTTCGATTTCGCCAATGGTGAGATCTACGTCCGCTTCCAGGAGTCGGCCCGAGGCGCCGACTGCTTCCTGATCCAGAGCCACACCGCTCCGATCAACAAGTGGATCATGGAGCAGCTCATCATGCTGGACGCGCTGAAGCGCGCCTCGGCCCGTTCCATCACGGTGATCGTGCCGTTCTACGGCTACGCCCGCCAGGACAAGAAGCACCGCGGTCGCGAGCCGATCTCGGCCCGTCTGGTCGCCGACCTGATGAAGACGGCGGGTGCCGACCGCATCCTCACCGTCGACCTGCACACGGACCAGATCCAGGGCTTCTTCGACGGCCCGGTGGACCACCTCTTCGCGCTGCCGATCCTGGCCGACTACGTCGGCGCCAAGGTCGACCGCTCGAAGCTGACGATCGTCTCCCCGGACGCCGGCCGGGTGCGGGTCGCCGACCGCTGGTGCGACCGCCTGGACGCCCCGCTCGCCATCGTGCACAAGCGCCGGGACAAGGACGTCGCCAACCAGGTGACGGTCCACGAGGTCGTCGGCAATGTGAAGGGCCGGGTCTGTGTCCTGGTCGACGACATGATCGACACCGGTGGCACCATCTGCGCCGCTGCCGACGCCCTGTTCGCGCACGGTGCCGAGGACGTCATAGTGACGGCGACGCACGGTGTGCTCTCGGGTCCGGCCGCGGACCGGCTGAAGAACTCCAAGGTCAGCGAGTTCGTGTTCACGGACACCCTGCCGACCCCGGGCGAGCTGGAGCTCGACAAGATCACGGTGCTGTCGATCGCCCCGACGATCGCGCGCGCGGTGCGTGAGGTCTTCGAGGACGGCTCGGTCACCAGCCTCTTCGAGGAGCAGTAGGAACAGCGGTACCGAAGATCCACTTTGGGGGCGGCCTCCCCGCCGGGTAGACTCAGCGAGTTGCTCGGCGAGGGAGGCCGTACCCATGTGTACGGCGGTCCGTTATCGACGCGCTCTTCGTAGCAGGCCTGTCGTGGGCCGGGTGACCGTCCGATTTTCGTCACCTTACGAGGAGTGCAGTCATGGCTGAGGTCAAGCTCGCCGCCCAGGTCCGTACCGAGTTCGGCAAGGGTGCCGCCCGCCGCACCCGCCGCGCCAACCTGGTTCCCGCGGTCGTCTACGGCCACGGTGCCGAGCCGGTTCACGTCACCCTGCCGGGTCACGAGCTGATGATGGCGCTCAAGACCGCCAACGTCCTGATCGGTCTGGAGATCGACGGCAAGGACGCGCTGGTCATCCCGAAGGCCGTGCAGCGCAACCCGCTCAAGGGCGACATCGAGCACGTCGACCTGCTGACCGTCAAGCGCGGCGAGAAGGTCAACGTCGAGGTCGCCGTGCACGTCGAGGGCGACCTGGCCCCGGGCGGCAACCTCCTGGAGTACGTGCAGAACACCCTGCTCGTCGAGGCCGAGGCCACCCACATCCCCGAGTCCGTCACGGTCTCCGTCGCGGGCCTGGACGCCGGTGCGTCCGTCCTCGCCAAGGACATCCCGCTGCCGAAGGGCTCCGTGCTGGCCGGTGACGAGGACGCCGTCGTGCTCCAGGTCGTCGCCGCGCAGGCCGAGGAGCCGGCTGCCGAGTCCGCCGAAGCGGGCGCCGAGGCCTGAGCCTCGCCCGCACTGCTTGACTGACGGGGCGGCGGTTCCTTGTTCGAGGACCCGCCGCCCCGTTTCCCTGTGATCAGCCCCCCCCTGTAACCAGCCGTCGCACGCGAGGAGACCG
This sequence comes from Streptomyces sp. NBC_01363, assembly GCF_026340595.1. Classification (GTDB taxonomy): domain Bacteria; phylum Actinomycetota; class Actinomycetes; order Streptomycetales; family Streptomycetaceae; genus Streptomyces. The sequence goes on along the minus strand of NZ_JAPEPF010000001.1, from coordinate 2,442,186 downwards.
AGCAGAGATGTCCGACGCCACTGATCCCTGGCTCATCGTGGGCCTCGGCAATCCCGGTCCCGAGTACGCGGCGAACCGGCACAATGTCGGCTTCATGGTGGCCGATCTCCTGGCCGAGCGGATCGGCGGGAAGTTCAAGCGGGCGCAGAAGGCGCAGGCGCAGGTCGTGGAGGGCCGCATGGGCCCGCCCGGCCCGGCGAGCCGGCGGGTGATCCTGGCCAAGCCGATGTCGTACATGAACCTGTCGGGCGGTCCCGTCACGGCGCTGCGCGACTTCTACAAGGTGCCGACCGACCACATCGTGGCGATCCATGACGAGCTGGACATCGACTACGGGACACTGCGGCTGAAGCTGGGTGGTGGCGACAACGGGCACAACGGGCTGAAGTCGATGACCAAGTCGATGGGTGCGGACTATCACCGGATCCGGTTCGGGATCGGGCGGCCGCCGGGGCGGATGCAGGTCGCGGATTTCGTGCTGAAGGACTTCTCGTCCACCGAGCGCAAGGAGCTCGGGTACATGGTGGACCGGGCCGCGGACTCGGTGGAGTGTCTGCTGGCGGAGGGCCTGGAGCGCGCGCAGAGCGCGTACAACTCCTGACGCCCGCAGCAACGGCGGTGGCGCGCACAACTCTGACATTCCTGCCGGTACCCCGGCGATTTTCGGCCACGAGTTGACCGGTGGTGCCGGTCTGCCCAAGGATCGCTCCCCATGAAGCGGAGCTCCTCCCACCGCGCCCTGGTCTACGCCCGCAACGCCGCCATGGGCTGTGTTGTCCTGTTGCTGCTGGTGGCGGGTGTGCTGTCGTCCTGGAACGAGGCGCACCACATAGTTCTGTCCAAAGGCCGTGAGCACGGCACGATGACCGTGACGGGTTGCGGCGCCGATGTCTGTACCGGTCCGTTCGCGCCGTCGGGGCAGGCCGTCGCACGTTCCCGGGTGACGATCGACAGGTCCGTCGCGGCGAGGAGGGGCGAACGGTTCCCCGTCGTGGTGAAGCCGGGCACGGATGATGTGGTGCGTGCCGGGACGCCGGGCTTTCTGCACGCCTGGGTGCCGCTGGGCGGTGCCCTGTTGCTGTCGGGGCTGGTGATCGGTGGTGGCCTGCGGCTGTCCCGTACCGGCTGGTGCACAGGGATCGCGGGTGCGGCCCTGCTCGTGGCGACGTTCTTCGCACTGTGAGCGGGGCCGCACCCGTGTCCGGGTGGGATCAGCCGGTGTTGCGCAGGCCCGCGGCGACACCGTTCACGGTGAGCAGCAGGGCCCTGGCGAGCAGCGGGTCGGGCTCTTCGCCGCGTGCCGCGGCTTCGCGCTGGCGGGCCAGCAGCGAGACCTGGAGGTAGGAGATCGGGTCCAGGTAGGCGTCGCGGATGGCGAAGGTCTGCTGGAGCACGGGGCTGGTGCCGAGCAGTTCGGTGCCGCCGGTGACCCTGAGGACTTCCTGCACGGTGAGTGCGTGCTCGGCCTCGATGTCGGCGAAGACGTGCTTCAGTTCGTCGGGGACGAGCGTGTCGACGTAGTGCCGGGCGATGCGCAGGTCGGTCTTGGCAAGGGTCATCTCGACGTTGGAGATGAAGTTCCGGAAGAAGTGCCAGTGTTCGTGCATTTCGTCCAGGACGGTGTCCAGGCCGGCTTCGCGCAGTGCCCTGAGTCCGGAGCCGACGCCGTACCAGCCGGGCACGATCTGGCGGGACTGGGTCCAGCCGAAGACCCACGGGATGGCCCGCAGTCCGTCGAGTCCGGCGCCCGAGTCGGGGCGGCGGGACGGGCGGGAGCCGAGGTGGAGGTCGGCGAGCTGGTCGACCGGGGTGGCCGCGAAGAAGTACGCGGGCAGGTCCGGGTCCTCGACGAGCTTGCGGTAGGCCGCGTGCGCCGCGTCGGAGACCGTGTCCATCGCGGCGTCCCAGCGGGCGAGGGCCTCGTCGGACTGGCGGGGCGCGGTGTGCAGCGCGGAGGCCTGGAGGGTGGCCGCGACGGTCAGCTCCAGGTTCTCCCGGGCGAGCGCCGGGATGAGGTACTTGTCGGAGATGACCTCGCCCTGCTCGGTCACCTTGATCTCGCCCTCCAGCGTGCCCCACGGCTGCGCGAGGATCGCGTCGTGCGAGGGGCCGCCGCCGCGGCCGACGGTGCCGCCGCGACCGTGGAAGAGCCGCAGCCGTACGCCGTAGCGGTGTGCGACGTCGCGAAGGCGGCGCTGGGCGCGGTGGATCTCCCACTGGGAGGTGGTGATGCCGCCGAACTTGGAGGAGTCGGAGTAGCCGAGCATGACCTCCTGCACGTCTCCGCGGAGCGAGACCAGACGGCGGTACGACGGGTCGGCGAGCATCTCGTCGAGGATGACGTCGGCGGCGCGCAGCTCGTCGGTGGTCTCCAGGAGCGGCACGATGCCGATCTTGGCCCAGCCGCCGTGCAGGTCGATCAGGCCGGCCTCGCGGGCGAGTACGGCGGCGGCGAAGACGTCGTCGGCGCCCTGGCACATCGAGATGATGTAGGACTCGATGACTTCGGGGCCGAAGCGCTCGAAGGCTTCCTTGACGGTGTGGAAGACGCCGAGGGTCTTCTCGCCGGCGGCGTCGAGGGGGGCCGGGGTCGGGGCGAGCGGACGGCGGGAGCGGAGTTCCTTGGCGAGGAGCTTCTGCCGGTAGTCGCGGGGCATGTCGGCGTAGCGCCAGGATTCCTCGCCGAGCCGGTCGAAGAGCTGGCCGAGGGCGTGGTGGTGGGCGTCGGCGTGCTCGCGGACGTCCATGGTGGCGAGCTGGAGGCCGAAGGCGGAGAGGGTGCGGATGGTGCGGTCCATCCGCCCGTCGGCGAAGAGTCCGCCGCGGTGCTCGCGCAGTGAGGTCTGGATGAGTTCCAGGTCGGCGAGGAGCTCGGCGGTGCCGAGGTAGTCGCAGCCGGGGCGGTGCGGGGTGCCGGTGGCGAGGCGCTCGCGGGTGTTGACGAGCTTCTGCCGGATGCAGGTGGCCTTGAGGCGGTAGGGCTCCTCGGCATTCAGCCGCTTGTAGCGCGGGCTGATCTCGGGGAGGCGTTCCAGGTCGGCTTCGAGTGAGGTCAGCAGTTCGTCGGTGGCACCGGTGTAGCGGATGGAGTTGGAGAGCAGTCCGCGCAGGTGGTCGATGAGTTCGAGGGCGTCGGTGATGCCGTGTTCGTGCTGGAGGATCAGCACTTCCCAGGTGACGGCGGGCGTCACGTTGGGGTTGCCGTCGCGGTCGCCGCCGATCCAGGTGCCGAAGGTGAGCGGGCGGGTGCCCGCGGGCAGTTCGACGCCGACGCGTTCGAGTTCGGCGGCCAGGTCCTCGAGTACGTCGCCGACGGCGTTGGCGTGCAGTTCGTCGAGGTAGTAGATGGCGTTGCGGGCTTCGTCGGCGGGCTCGGGGCGGACCACGCGCAGTTCGTCGGTCTGCCAGATGAGGTCGATGTTCTCGGCGAGCCGGAGGTCCTGGCGGCGCCGGTCGGCGTCGACGACGGGCGTCTCCAGGAGCGCGGCGATGCGGCGGAGCTTGTTCAGCACGGAGCGCCGGGCGGCCTCGGTCGGGTGTGCGGTGAAGACGGGTCGTACGTTGAGGTTCTTGACGGTCTCGCGCAGGTGGACGGGGTCGGCGTCCTTGAGCCGGTCGGCGGTGCGGGCGAGGAGCCCGCCCTCGGCGGCGCGGCGGTCGCGCATCTCGTGGGCGCGGTGGACCTGCTCGGTGACGTTGGCGAGATGGAAGTAGGTGGAGAAGGCGCGCACGAGCTGCGCGGCGGTCTCCAGGTCCGTGTCGCCGAGGAGCTGGGCCGCGGCTTCGCCGTCGGTGCGGGTCAGGGCGCGGACGCGCTCGACGAGGTCGAGGAGTTCCTGGCCCTCCTGGCGTACGAGGGTCTCGCCCAGCAGGTCGCCGAGGCGGCGGATGTCGGCGCGCAGCTCGGGGCTGGCGGCGGGGGTCTGGTCGGCACTGCTCACAGTGTGCGGCTCCTTGCAGTGGTTGAGCACGGGGGTTCTCCGGGGCCGCGGCAGGCAGCGATGCTGACGCCACCCCGGGACAGCAGAGTGCGGACCGCGCTGTCCGACCCCACCAGGATAGGTGTCCACTCCGTCGGCACCGCTCGCGGCCCGATCGGGTTTCCCCTTCGTGGGCGGCCCGTCGCGCTCTCGTGCAGCGGGCCTCCGCGCTGCCATACTTACGTTGCCGTAGGTTACGGAACCGTAGCCAGAGCTATCCGTCGTACTCCTCATCCCCAGGGGACTCCCCATGAACACCAGCCCCGCTGCGATCGACGACGCCCAGCCATCGGCGGCCGACGGTCAGACCCTTCCCTCCGCCACCCTCGGCGGGGACAACAAGCGGTCGATCGAGCAGATCGCCCTTCTGCTGTTCATCGTGGTGCCGTTCGTGGCGCTGGTCGCTGCGGTGCCGCTGGCCTGGGGCCGCGGCGTGAGCTGGCTCGATCTGGGCCTGCTCGTGGCGATGTACTTCATCGGCTGCCACGGCATCACGATCGGTTTCCACCGCTATTTCACCCATGGCTCCTTCAAGGCGAAGCGCCCGCTCCGCATCGCTCTCGCCGTCGCCGGTTCGCTGGCCGTGGAGGGCCCGTTGGTGCGCTGGGTGGCCGACCACCGCAGGCATCACCGTTTCTCCGACGCGGAGGGCGACCCACACTCGCCGTGGCGCTTCGGTGAGAGTCTGCCCGCCCTGATGAAGGGCCTGTGGTGGGCCCATATCGGCTGGATGTTCGACGAGGAGCAGACTTCGCAGCAGAAGTACGCCCCCGATCTGATCAAGGACCCGGCGCTGCGCGGCGTCTCCCGCCACTTCATGACCCTCACGGCCGCTTCGCTGGCGCTGCCGCCGCTGGTGGGCGGTCTGGTGACGATGTCGTGGTGGGGTGCGGCGACGGCCTTCTTCTGGGGCTCGCTGGTCCGGGTGGCCCTGCTGCACCACGTCACCTGGTCGATCAACTCGATCTGCCACGCGGTCGGCAAGCGCCCTTTCAAGTCGCGTGACCGGTCCGGGAATGTGTGGTGGCTGGCGGTCCTGTCCTGCGGAGAGTCCTGGCACAACCTGCACCACGCCGATCCGACGAGCGCCCGGCACGGTGTGATGAGGGGGCAGATCGATTCGAGTGCCCGGTTGATCCGCTGGTTCGAGAAGCTGGGCTGGGCGCACGACGTGCGCTGGCCGGACGCTGCCCGGATCGAGTCCCGCCGTATCGACTCCCGGCGCGCCCCCGAGCGCGCCGACGCGGCATGATTGACGACGTGGCGACCGACTCCAGCACCAGCAGCGAGAACAAACGTCCTTCCTCCTCCCCCCGGCGCACCCGCCGGGTGCGGATGACGGGCAAGGAACGCCGCGAGCAGTTGCTGGACATCGGTCGCACGCTCTTCGCCGACAAGGGCTTCGAGGGCACCTCGGTCGAGGAGATCGCCTCCCGCGCCGGTGTCTCCAAGCCGGTCGTGTACGAGCACTTCGGCGGCAAGGAAGGCCTGTACGCCGTCGTGGTCGACCGTGAGATGCGCCAGCTCCTGGACATGGTCACCAGCGCGCTGACCGCGGGCCACCCGCGCGAGCTCCTGGAGCAGGCCGCGTTCGCCCTGCTCGACTACATCGAGACGTACACCGACGGCTTCCGCATCCTGGTCCGCGACTCCCCCGTGGCCCAGTCGACCGGCACCTTCGCCTCCCTGATCAGCGACATCGCCACCCAGGTGGAGGACATCCTGGGCCTGGAGTTCAAGGCCCGCGGCTTCGACCCGAAGCTGGCCCCGCTGTACGCGCAGGCGCTGGTCGGCATGGTCGCCCTGACCGGCCAGTGGTGGGTCAACGCCCGCAAGCCGAAGAAGTCGGAGGTCGCCGCCCACCTGGTGAACCTGGCCTGGCACGGCCTGGAGAACCTGGAGGCGAAGCCGAGGCTGATAGGGCACCGCAAGAGCTGAACGGGGGGCCGGTCACCCGTTGTGAATACGGCTCGGGGAAGCGGCCCCTACTGCGCAACGGTCCGGAACCCGATGTGTCCGTCGTCCGCGCCGACGCCGTCACCGATCTTGAGCAGACCCGTTTCCAGGCCGCCGACGTCCTGCTCGCCGTCGAGGTCGTCTCGCCCGATTCCGAGGCCCGCGACCGCGACGCCAAGCCGCAGAAGTACGCGGCGGCCGGTATCCCGAACTTCTGGCTGGTCGACATGGCCGGCACCGACAACCGCCCGGTGGTGCGGGTGTACGAGCTGGACCCGGTGTCCAGGGCGTACGCCCTGACGGGGATCCACCACGACCGCCTCAAGACGGGCGTGCCGTTCCCGATCGACATCGACATCACCCGGGAGGCGCTGGACGAGCTGTGACGGTCAGCCGTCCGTCCGCTCCAGGAACTCCAGCCGGTTCCCCACCGGGTCGTGGCTGTAGAAGCGACGGTGCCCCGGCAGATCACCGTCCCAGCGCACCTCGGCACCCCGCTCCGCCAGCCGGGCCGCGTACGCCTCGATGTCCGTGACGCGCAGCCCGGGGTGGGCCTTCCGGGCCGGGCGGAAGTCCTGCTCGATGCCCAGGTGGAGCTGGACCGGGCCCGCCTGGAACCAGCAGCCGCCGCGGGCCGCGAGGGCCGGGGGCTTGGGGATCTCCGTCATGCCGAGGGTGTCGGCGTAGTAGGCACGAAGGGCATCCTCGGAGCCCTCCGGTGCGGCGAGCTGTACGTGGTCGAGCGCGGCGATCATCACTTCTCCTTGCTGGCCACGGCGAAGATGCGGCGGAACGGGAAGACGGTGCCGTGCGGGCCCCGGCGGTAGGCGGTGCGCAGCAGGTCGCGGTATTCGGCGAGGAACGCGTCGCGGGCCTCGGGGTCGTCGGCCAGGGCGGTCAGGACGGGGCGCAGGCCGGTGCCCTTGACCCAGTCGAGCACCGGGTCCTCGCCGGGCAGCAGGTGCAGGTAGGTGGTCTCCCAGACGTCCGCCGTGATGCCGGGGGCGGTCAGCGCGTCGAGGTAGGCGGTGGGGGCGAGCACGGCGTCGGCATGGCGCAGCTCGCCGGCCAGGCGGTCGCGCCAGCGCGGGGAGCCGGCGAGTTCCCGCATCAGGACGTGGCTGGGCTGGTCGAAGTTGCCGGGGACCTGGAAGGCGAACGTGCCGCCGGGGGTGATCGCGTCCAGCCAGTCCGGGAAGCGGTCGGCGTGGTCGGGGACCCACTGGAGCAGGGCGTTGGAGACGATCAGGTCGTACGGCTCGGCGGGGGTCCAGGTCGTGGCGTCGGCCTCGGCGAAGTCGAGGCGGGGGCCGGCGTGGGCGCGGGCCCGTTCGAGCATCTGCGGGGAGTTGTCGTAGCCGGTGATCCGGGCCTCGGGCCAGCGGTCGGCGAGCAGGGCGGTGACGTTGCCCGCTCCGCAGCCGAGGTCGGCGATACGGGGTGCGGGGGCGGCCGGGAGGTCGGCGATGCGGGCGAGGAGGTCGAGGAAGGGGCGGGTGCGGTGGTCGGCGTGGCGCAGGTACTGCTGCGGGTCCCAGGTGGGTGAGGTCATGGAGTCAGGATCACGCCAGAAATATCTTGATGTCAAGACACTTGAATTCAAGAGACTTCATGTCGACAGACCCTCTACACTGATCCACATGGAGGACGAGGTCGACCGACTGGTCGCTGCATGGCGCCGCGAGCGCCCCGACCTCGACGTGGAACCACTCGAGGTGCTCAGCCGCGTCTCCCGCCTGGCCCGCCATCTGGACCGGGCCCGCCGGATCGCCTTCTCCGAGCACAATCTGGAGCCCTGGGAGTTCGACGTACTGACGTCCCTGCGTCGCGCCGGCGCCCCCTACCAGCTCTCCCCCGGCCAGCTCCTCACCCAGACCCTGGTCACCTCCGGCACGATGACCAACCGCATCGACCGCCTGACCAAGAAGAACCTCGTCGAGCGCCTCCCCGACCCCAGCGACCGCCGTGGCGTGCTCGTCCGGCTCACCGCCGAGGGCCGCGACAAGGCCGACCAGTCACTGGCCGGACTGCTCGCCCAGGAGCGCGCCATCCTGAGCGAGCTCTCCACCCAGCAGCGGGGCGAACTGGCCGGACTGCTACGCCAGTTGACCGCCCCGTTCGACAACATTCCCGGCTAGATCAGGCCCGGCCGGATCGGCCGGCCCGACGCCCGCGCGCCGGGCCAGGGCGACCGCGGCCAGGGTGGAGTGCACACCCAGCTTCCCCAGCACGTTCTGCATATGGGTACGGACCGTGTGCGGGGAGAGGAAGAGCCGCTCGGCCACCGCCTTGCGGCCCAGGCCCGCCACCATGCAGCGCAGCACCTCGCGTTCGCGCGGGGTCAGGGACTCGACCAGCTGCTCGCTCTCGGTGCGGTGCTTGCGCGCCGCCGTCAGCTCCCGCAGCACGCCGGTGAGCAGCGCCGGGGGCAGATGTGTCTCGTCCCGCAGCACCCCGCGGATGACCGTGAGCAGCCGTTGCAGCGAGCAGTCCTTGGCGACCCAGCCGAAGGCGCCGGCCTGCAGTGCCAGCGCGGCCCGGCGCGGGTCGTCCTTCTCGGCGAGCACCACCGTGCGCACGGACGGCCGGCCCGAACGGACCCCGGCCACCAGGGAGATGCCGTCCACCGGGGCGTTCTCCCCGTCGGCGGGGACCGGGACCGGCGCCCGGCGGTCTCCCGCCGTGCGCAGGATGCCCAGCTCGGCATCGACCAGCATCACGTCGTAGCCGCGCCCCTCGGCGGCGGCCCGCTCCAGGCACCGCAGCGCGGCGGGGCCGCTGCCCGCCGCCGCCACCTCCACGTCCGGCTCGGCCGCCAGTGCCGCTGCGAGCGACTCGGCGAAAATACGGTGGTCGTCCACCACGAGAACCCGGATACGAACCACAGGCACCCCCATGCCGCGTCTGTTCCCGGGCCACCCCCGGGCCCGCCGAAAGGGACCGATCAGCGCGGGTACGACGCCCGGATCGGGGAGATGGACCATGGTTCCACGGCCGCCGCCGTGTCCCGACCGCCACCCGCCCCGGGCGCCGCACCCGACTGTCTCGTACCCCTGAATCAGCACCGGCCCCCACCGGTGCTGTGCATCAGGGTAAGGCCGGCGGGCCGTGGCGGAAAGCAATTCGCAGAACTGACCGGCTCCGGGCGGTTCTAAGGTGTGGTCCATGTTTCGTCTTGAGACAGAAGTGGACAAAGGGCGGCGTACCTTGCTGGGCCGGCGGCTGCGTGACGACAACACGGCCGGCTCCCCGGAGCTGCGCGCGCTGCGCACCGGCCCCGCCGGGCGGGAACTCCCGTTGGAGGTATGGGCGCTGGACGTCGAGGGCGCCGTCGCCGGTGGACTGACCGGCCGCACCTGGGCGTACTGGCTCCATGTGGACCAGCTCTGGGTCGATGCCCGCCACCGCGGCCGGGGCCTGGGCTCGCTGCTGCTCGCGGAGGCGGAGCGGGTGGCCGGGGCGGACCGGGCCTGCACCCGCTCCCGGCTGGAGACCTGGGGTTTCCAGGCGCCGGACTTCTACCGGGAACGGGGCTACGAGGTGAGCGGGCGGGTCGAGAACTACCCGCCCGGGGTCACCGAGTTCATCCTGACGAAGGAACTCGGCTGAGCCGGCGGGCACCCGCCGAGGGCACGGCCGGGAAGATCCGCGGCGTCGCGTGACCCGCCGAGGCGAACGCCTCCAGCACGGACTTGGAGACCGTGTCCGCCTGCTCCTCCGCCACCAGCACGATCGCCGAACCGCCGAAGCCGCCGCCGGTCATCCGGGCACCGAGCGCCCCGGCCTCGCCGGCCGCCGACACCACCAGGTCCAGCTCCGGGCAGGAGACCCGCAGATCGTCGCGGAGCGAGGCGTGCCCCGCGTCGAGGACCGGGCCCACGGCCCGCACGTCGCCCGCGTCGAGCAGCGCGATGACCTGTTCCACCCGCTGGTTGTCGCTGACCACATGGCGTACGTAGCGCACCACGGACTCGTCGACGTCGGCCATGGCCAGGGTGTCCAGGGCCGCGCCGAGGCCGTCGTACGGCACCTCGCGCAGCGTCCGTACGCCGAGCGCCGCCGCGCCCGCCTCGCAGCCGGCCCGCCGCTCGGCGTACGCGCCGTCGCCGAGCGCGTGCTTGACCTGGGTGTCGACCACGAGCAGCCGCAGTCCGCTCGCGGCCAGGTCGAAGGGGACCTGGCGCCGGGTGAGATCGCGGGTGTCCAGGTGAAGGACATGGCCCTCGGTGCAGCAGGCGGAGGCCATCTGGTCCATGACCCCGCACGGCACGCCGACGAAGGCGTTCTCGGCACGCTGGCCGAGAACCGCCAGCTCCGGTGCGGAGAGCCCGAGTCCGAAGAGGTCGTTCAGGGCGAGCGCGGTGACGACCTCCAGCGCGGCGGAGGAGGACAGGCCCGCGCCGGTGGGGACGGTGGAGGTGAGCTGGATGTCCGCCCCGGTGACCGGATGGCCGGCCTCGCGCAGCGCCCAGACGACCCCGGCCGGGTACGCCGCCCAGCCGTGCCCCTGGTTCGGGGCCAGTTCGTCGATCCGGAGCCGGACGACGCCGCCGGGTACGTCGGTCGAGTGGAGCCGCAGTTCGCCGTCGGTGCGGCGGGCGACGGCCGCGCGTGCGGTGTGCGGCAGGGCGAGCGGCATCACGAAGCCGTCGTTGAAGTCGGTGTACTCGCCGATCAGGTTGACCCGGCCGGGGGCCGCCCAGATCCCTTCGGGCGCACGCCCGTAGAGCTCGGTGAAGGAGGCGGTCAGCTCGGTGTTCCCGGTGAGGGAGGCGGTCGGCTCACTGGTCTCGGTCATGGGGCGGTGGGCTCCTCTCGGCGGGCGAACGTCCAGGCGTCGGTGACGATTCCGGTCAGGTCGGCGCGGGACGGCGACCAGCCGAGCCGCTCCCTGGCGGTGGCGGCGGAGGCGACCAGCACGGCGGGGTCACCGGCGCGGCGGGGGGCCGCGGTCTCCGGGACGGGGTGGCCGGTGACCTCGCGGACGGTCTCGATGACCTCACGCACCGAGAAGCCGTTGCCGTTGCCGAGGTTGCAGATCAGGTGCTCGCCCGCGGTGGCCGCGTCCAGGGCCAGCAGGTGGGCCTCGGCGAGGTCGGCGACATGGATGTAGTCGCGGACGCAGGTGCCGTCGGGGGTCGGGTAGTCGTCGCCGTACACGGAGATCGACTCGCGCCGGCCGAGGGCGACCTGGAGGACCAGCGGGATGAGGTGCGACTCGGGGCTGTGCCGCTCCCCACAACTGCCGTACGCGCCCGCCACGTTGAAGTAGCGCAGCGAGACCGCGGCCAGTCCGTGCGCGGCCGCCTCGCCGGTGATCATGTGGTCGACGGCGAGTTTGGTGGCGCCGTAGGGGTTGGTGGGCGCGGTCGCGTCGGACTCGGTGATGGGGGTGGTGACCGGTTCGCCGTAGGTGGCGGCGGTGGAGGAGAAGACCAGGGTGCGCACTCCGGCGTCCCGCATCGCGGCGAGCAGCGCGAGGGACCCGCCGACGTTGTTCACCCAGTACTTCTCCGGGTCCGTGACGGACTCGCCGACCTGGGAGTACGCGGCGAAGTGCAGCACCCCGTCGTAGGAGGGGTCCAGCCACTTCGCCGCGTCCTGGACGCGGCCCTCGATGAACTCGGCCCCGGCCGGGACGCCCTCCCGGAACCCGGTCGAGAGGTCGTCGAGAACGGTGACCGCGTGCCCGGCCTCCAGCAGGTGCTGGGCGACCACGCTGCCGACGTATCCCGCGCCGCCCGTGACCAGGTACTTCTTCTGGGGCTTGCTCACTCGCTCGCTACCTCTCGCAGTCGCTGGGCCGCGGCCTCCGGCGGCACATCGTTGATGAACACGTTCATGCCGGATTCGGAACCCGCGAGGAACTTCAGCTTGCCGGAGGTACGTCGGATGGTGAAAAGCTCCAGATGGAGCCCGAAGTCCTCCCGTGCGGGGACACCGAACGGGGCCTGGTGCCAGGCCGAGATGTACGGGGTCGGCGGCTCGCCGGGGCCGAAGATCCGGTCGAATCGCCTCAAGAGTTCCAGATAGATCTGTGGGAACTCCGTGCGCGCGGCCTCGTCGAGTTCCCGCAGGTCGGGGACGCGGCGGCGTGGGTGGAGGTGAACCTCGTACGGCCAGTGCGCGGCGTACGGCACGAAGGCGACCCAGTGCTCGCCGTCGATGACGATCCGGGAGCCGTCCGCCTCCTCGCGGGCCACCACGTCGTCGAAGAGATTGCCGCCGGTCTCGGCGCGGTGGGCCGCCATCGAGCGGAACATCAGCTCGGTGCGCGGGGTGACGAAGGGGTACGCGTAGATCTGACCGTGCGGGTGGCCGAGCGTGACACCGATCTCGGCGCCCCGGTTCTCGAAGCAGAACACCTGCTTGACCTGCGGGAGTTCGGCGAGTTCGGCGGTGCGGTCGGTCCATGCCTCCAGGACCAGGGCGGCCTGGTCCTCGGTGAGGTCGGCGAAGGACGCGTCGTGGTCGGAGGTGAAGCAGACGACCTCGCAGCGGCCGGAGTCACCGGCGAGCGAGGGGAAGCGGTTCTCGAAGACGGCGACGTCGTAGTCGGCCTCGGGGATCTCGCTCTGCCGGCCGTCCCGCGAGGGGCAGAGCGGGCACTCGTCGGCCGGCGGGTGGTAGATGCGGCCCTGGCGGTGCGAGGCGATGGCGACGCTGTCGCCGAGGAACGGGTCACGACGGATCTCGGACGAGGTCGATACGGCGTCGAGGGGGCGCCGGTCGACGGCGTCGCGCACGACATCGTCGCGGCCGTCGTAGTAGAGCAGCTCCCGGCCGTCGGCGAGCGTCGTAACCGTCTTCTTCACCAGGTTCCTCCAAACATAACCAAACACAATGAACCACAACTCAACAAAGGCGTCAATGAGTGGCCCCCGCCGGACGGCATGGGCCAGGGTCCGGTATCCGGGCGTGCGTGGATGGCCGTGCGTGGATGGCTGTGCGTGGATGGGTCCGCGTGGCTGGCTGTGCGTGGCGCGGAGAAGGCCGGGCGAGCGGGGCGGGGCACGACTCAGCGGTTCGGCCGGTCCGGTCGGTCCGGTCGGCCGACCGGTGCCGCGCGGTCCAGCAGCCCCGTGCGGGCCGCGAGTGCCGCGGCCTCGAGACGGGAGCCGACGCCCAGTTTCATCAGCACCCGTTGCACATGCGTACGCGCGGTGCTCGGCGCGATCCGCATCCCGGCCGCGATCAGCCGGGTGTCCTCCCCCTCGGCGACCCGCACCAGGACCTCGACCTCGCGCGGGGTGAGCATCTGCAGCAGCCGCTGCCCCTCGTCGTCCGGCGCCGCGGCGGGGTTGAGTAGTTCGGCGAAGGCGCCCTGGAGGAGTTGCGGCGCCACCGCCGCCTCGCCGGCCCGCGCCTTGACCATCGCCCGTTCGACGCCCTCCATGCGCTCGTCGTGGCGTACGTATCCCGCGGCCCCCGCGGCGAACGCCGCCGCGATCCCGCGCGGGCTGGGCACCGGTCCGAGCACCACGACGGCCACCTGCGGGCGCTCGCGGCGGATCCGTACGATCGGGTCGAAGGCGCCGGGTTCGGCGGGTGCCGCGGTGCCGAACAGGCAGACCTCCGGGGCCCTGCTGACCACCAGTTCCGCCGCCCCCGAAGTCGGTGCGGCTGCCGCGAGGACGCGATGGCCCCGCAGCTTCAGCGCCGAGGCGAGCGCCTCGGCGAGCAGTCTGTGATCATCGACCACCATGAGCCGCACGCCCATCGAGCACACCCCCGTAGCACCGGCACACCGGGCCCCCCGGCCTTCCTGACCCGGCAAGCTACACGCTTGTTCGACGCCAGGGGCGTCTTACCGGCCAAAAGGCTCCAGAACGCCGAATCGGCGTGCGTTCGGGACCGGTTGATGGTGCGCCGTGTCCGACTGATCACCGTTGTCATCGGCCCGCCGACCATTACGGATCGCTTCCCGGAGGGACCCGTGCGCCCGAAGAGGACCGGCCCGCATCTGCTCCCGAACGTGCGCGGGGGTGGTGCCCGACGAACGGACACCACCCCCGCGCGCGCATGCGCCCCGCCGCTAGGGCGTGTTTTAGAAGTCCCGTCTGAAGCTGACCACCAGGCGGCGGCTCGCGTCCAGCGAGCCGCTCGGCTTGCTGACCATCGTGCTGGACAGGTACAGGTGCCCGTCGTTGTAGCGGAACTCGGAGTAGTCCGGCGTGAAGCTGGTCTCCGCGTCACGGATGGACTCGTCGCTCGGGTTCTCCATCAGCACCGTCTGCTTGAACGTGGCGCCGTCGATGGAGACGACCTGGCCGCCCTTGTCGTACGGGGGGACCCGGTACGCGATGATGTTGCCGCCGTCCATGCGGATCGGGAACATCGTGTAGCGGTCGCCCGCGTCGGCCTTGTCACTGGTCGGCTTGCCGGTGGTGAGGTCGAAGGAGACGATCTCGTTGGTGTCGCCGTACTCGCCGGTGCCCTCGTGGTCCTCGGTCGGCACGTAGATCCGGTTGTTGCCCACGGCCAGCTGGCTGCAGCTCTCGACCTTGGTGGAGGCGCAGCGCGCGGCGTACTTCTCGCCGTCCGCCGCGATCCGGGTGAGCAGCTTGCCGGTGGAGGCGTCGATGGAGAAGAAGTCCGAAATGCCGCTGCCGTCACCGGCGGTGTCACCGACGTCGGCCGCGACGACCAGCGGCTTGGTGGAGACGATGCTCGCGTAGTCGACACCGGGCGGCATCTTGTACGAGGAGATCGGGGCCCCGGTGGTGGGGTTCAGCGCCTGGATGACGAGCTGCGGGTCGTCGTACGAACCGCACTTACGGACCACCGCGAGTGCTTCGCCGCCGCCGTATCCCCTGTCGGAGCAGCCGTCGCTGGTGGCCTTGGGCTTCCAGCGCTCGGCGCCGGTGTTCAGGTCGAAGGCGGCGCCGCCCTCGGATCCGCCCGCGGCGACCGTGGTGCCGCTGAGCGTGACCTCTTCGAACCTGACCGCTGCGTCACCGCTGGTGGCGGCGGTCACCGACTTGCTCCACATCAGCTTGCCGGTGCTCAGGTCGATCGCGCCGACCTGGTTGCACGGCGGGTACTTGGTCGCCTTGGTCGGCTTGCTCTGCTCGAAGGCGATGGCGGTCTTGTAGTCCTTGGACATGTGCCGCGAGGCGGCACAGACCTGGCCCGCGAGCGGGATGGACCAGAGCTTGGTGCCCTTGGCCGGGTCGTAGGCGACGATCTCGTTGAGACCGGTCTTCACGTACGCCTTGTCGGTCAGCCAGGAACCGTCGACCTTGGTGATGTCGGTGACCTTCGGCAGCGGCAGCTGGAAGGCGACCTTGGACTTGGGGTCCGCGGGTGCCTTCTCCTTGCCGGCGCCATCGGCGGCGCCGCCCTTGTTCTCGCCGCTCTTGCCCTCGGTGGAGCCGCTGGACTGGGACGCCTTGTCCTTCTTGCCGTCGTCACCGCTGCCGGAGGAGTACCAGATGCCGCCGGCGACGATCAGCACCACGGCGACCGAGGCGGCGACGATGATCTGCATCTGGGTGGAGAACTTCTTGCCGTTCCCGTTCGGCTGCGGCGGCTGCGGGGGCTGCTGCATCGGCGTGGTCGGGTAGCCGTAGCCCTGCTGCGGCGGCTGGCCGGGCGGCATGCCCTGCGGGAATCCGTAACCCTGCTGCGGCTGGCCGGGCACGGGTGCCTGCGGGTAGCCGTAACCGGGCTGCGGGGGCTGGCCCTGCGGGTAGCCGTAGCCCGGCTGCTGGCCCTGCGGATAGCCGTAACCGGGGCCCGGCTGCTGCGGGACCCCGGCGGGCGGCTGGGCGGCGGCGGGCGGCGGAGTCGGGGCACCGAATCCGCCTGCGGGCGGCGTGGCCGGCTGCTTGCCGAACGGGTCGGCGGGCGGCGGGGTCGGGGCACCGAATCCATCCGGCGGGGGGTCCTGCGGGGCGCCGAATCCGCCCTGGGGCGGATCGTTGGGCGGCTGGGGCGGCTGCGTCATGGCGTACGTACCTCTGGGGAAAGGGAGTCGGTGGGACGGGACCGGCGGCGGTCGGTTGTACTCCGGCCGCCGCCGGTCGTGAGCCGTGGGGCTCCGACGGCTGGGAGCTGCCGCCGAAAGGCTTCGTGAGCCGTCAGTTGCCGAAGGCCATCATGGCCTTCGTCTCCAGCTCTTCCTTGTCGTTCCTGGCGCTGACCCGGCCACTCGCGATGAAGGAGCGGCCGTCCGCGTAGACGATCTTCGAGTTGTAGAAGTCGTTCTCGATCTCGGCCGTCGACGCGGGGTGCTTCAGCAGCATCTGCGGGGTGCCGCCGGTCGGTGCGAGGGTGGCGATGCCGCCGCCCTTCTCGTAGCCGGCCTCCACGTAGAGCAGCACGTTGCCGCCCTCCATGCGCAGCGGCTTCACCGTGCGCTCGGCCGGGGCCGCGGCCTTCCACTTGGGCTTGCCGGTGTTCAGGTCGAACGCCACGACCTTGTTCGTACGGGCGGTGTCGCTGGAGTCCGGCGTGGTCGACATGTAGAAGGTGTTGGCGTCGGCGGCGACCCCGGTGCAGCCGTCGAGGGACTTGCCGAAGATGGCGAAGGCGCTGCCGCAGTCCGGTGCGAACTTGTCGCCCTTGTCGCTGACGATGCCGGAGCGGAAGGATCCATTCTGCTTCAGCGAGAGGATGCTCCACTGCTTGTCCTTCTTCAGCGAGACCACCAGCGGGTTCACCGAGTAGACCCGGTCGATCTCCCAGCCGCGCTTGGGCCGGTACGTCCACCGGGGCTTGCCCGTGACCGGGTCGAGCTCCTGGAGCTGGTGCTGCGGATTGACGGAGTCGCCGGCGCGGCAGTTGGAGGCGGCGATGAGCTTGGACCCGCCGGCGAAGGCGAACGGCTGGCAGATGCCCGACGGCTTGCCGAACAGCTCCTTGCCGTCGCTGACCCGGTAGGCGTTGGAGTTCCCGGTGCGCCCGACCGTCACGGTGTCGCCGCTGATGGCCAGCGAGATGTCCGAAAGGAAGTCCCAGGTGCCGTTCTGCTTGATCGCCTTCTTCCAGCCGGCCTTGCCGGTGTTGAGGTCGATCATCTGGAGATCTGCGCAGTCCGCCTTGTCGGTGGCGCCGTTCTTGACCCCGATGACGATCTTGCCGTCGGCCGCGGGCTGCGAGGGCGCCGCGCACAGGTCGGCGGGCAGCTTGAGGGTCCACTTCTGCTTGCCGTCAGCCGCGGAGTAGCCGGAGACCGAGCGGTACATGGCCTTGACGATCGTGTCGCCGACCGCCCAGGGGCCGTACACATCGGCGCCGTCGCGCGGCAGGTCGACGTCGTTCTTCTGCAGCCAGAGGACCTTCGCCTCGCCGGACTTGCGCCCGGCGTTGAGGTCGCCGTCGGCGCCGCGGCCCTCGCCGTCGCCGTTGCCGTTGCCCTCGTTGACGGAGGGCGAGGTGCTCGGCTTGGCGTCCCCGCTCTCCTTCGCGATCGGCTTCTTGTCGTCGTCTCCGCCGCTCGTGGCGACGAAGATGCCGCCGCCGATCACGAGGAGCGCGGCGGTCGCGGCGCCGATGATGATCGCGGGCTTGCGCTTGGAGGAGCCGCCACCGCCCGGACCGACGGGGGCCGGTGCGCCGGGGTACTGCTGCTGCGGGTAGCCGTAACCGGGCTGCTGGCCGTACGGACCCGGCTGTTGGGCGTACGGGCCCGGCTGCTGGGCGTAGGGGCCGGGCTGCGGGGCGTACGGGCCCGGCTGCTGCTGCCCGTACGGGCCGGGCTGCTGGGCCGGCTGCTGCGGGTAGCCGTAGCCGGGGGCCTGGCCCGGAGGCTGAGCGGGTGCCTGCGGGTAGCCGTAGCCCGGCTGGGCGGGCGGCGGGCCCTGGGGCGGCTGAGGACTTCCCGGCGGCGGCTCCTGCGGCGCGCCGAAGCCGCCCTGCGGCGGTTCCTGGCTGGGCGGCTGGGTCATCAGCACGTCCCCCTTCGTGCGGTCCGGTGCCCGGTCCGGTCTCCCCCGCGATTCCGCGGAGCACCACGGGGGCGAAACCCCCCTGAATTTCCCGGAAAGGAGCGAATCAGGCATGGATCCCGCGGCGTTACGTCAGTCGAGCGGGGCTTCTTTGTACCACCCGCAAGACCTCGGGCACCGGGTCGGTCCGCCCCCTGTTCCCAAGGGAGAACCGCCCCGTGATGCCTCCGTTACGCCTCATTGCCCGTCAGCTGCCGAAGGCCGCCATCGACTTCGCCCGTATCTCGTCCCCGTCCTCGATCCCGGTGATGCTCGTGCTCAGGAGGAGAGAGCGGCCGTTCAGGTAGGCGACCCGGGTGTCGAAGAGATCGCGTTCGGCCTCCGCCCCCGAGGCCGGGTGCCGGAGCACCATCTGCGGTGTGCCGCCGGTCGGCGGGAGGGACGCGATGCCGCCGCCCTTGTTCTTCGCCGGCGACAGGTACATCAGCACCTTGCCGCCCTCCACCCGCATCGGCATCAGGATCTGCCCGGCGGGGGCCGCGGCCTTCCACTTGGTTTGACCGCTGGCCAGATCGAAGGCGACGACCTTGTTGGTGGGGGCGGGGTCGGACTCGTCGGGCTTGGTCGCCAGGTAGACCGTCCTGTCGTCGGCCGCCACCCCGAGGCAGTTGTCGAGGTTCTTGCCGACGGAGACGACATCGGTGTCGCACTGCGTCTTGTAGTTCTCGGTGCCGCCGACCAGTTGAGAGTGGTAGGTACCGTCCGCGTTGAGCATGATGATGGCCCAGTCCTGCCCCTTCTTCAGCGACACGACCAGCGGGCTGACCGAGTAGAACTGCGCGACCTCCCAGCCCTTCTTGACCTTGTACGTCCACTGGACCTTGCCGGTCGCGGGGTCGATCCGCTCCACCAGCTGTTCCTTGTGGTCGTCGGCCGCCGTCTGGCAGCTGGCCGCGGCGACCGCCACGGGGCCGCTCGCGAAGCCGAACGGCTGGCAGTTGCCCGGCAGTTTCCCGAAGAGCACCTTGCCGTCGCCGACCCGGAAGGCATCCGTCCTGGTCTTGCGCCCGACGGTCACGGTGTCGCCGTTGATCGCCATCGCGGGGTCGGAGAGCAGGTCCCAGGCGCCCTGCCGCTCGTACGTCCGGTGCCAGCCGGCCTTGCCGGTCGTGAGGTCGACCATCTGGAGCCCGTTGCAGAGCGCCTGGTCGCCGTGACCGGTCTCGATCCCGAGGACGATCTTGCCGTCGGCGGTGGCCTGCGAGGGGGCCGCGCACATGGCGGACGGCAGGCGCAGGCTCCACTTCTGACTGCCGTCGGCGACCGAATAGCCGGAGACGGTGTGGAACATCGCCTTGACGACGGTGTCGCCGACGAACCAGGGGCCGTACACGTCCGAGCCGGTGCGCGGCAGGTCGACGCCGCCCTCCTGGAGCCAGAGGACCTTCGCCTCGCCCGGCTTGCGCTTGGCGTTGATCCCGTCGACCTCCGGGCGGAGGTCGCGCGGCCCCTGGTCCTTCTTCTTGTCCTTGCCCTTGGACTTGCCGTCGTCGGTGGGCGAGGTGGGCCCGGGGTCGGCGCTCTTCTTCGCCGTGGGCTGCGTCCCGTCGTCGCCGCTCGTGGCCAGCCAGACGCCACCGCCCGCCAGCAGCACCACCGCGAGCACGGCACCGACGACCTTCCCGCGCTTGCCCCGGAAGAACCCGCCGCCACCGCTTCCCGCAGGACCGGGCTGCGACTGCGGCTGCATGCCGTACGGACCGGGCTGGGTCGGCGCAGCGTACGGACCCGGCTGCGGCTGCATGCCGTACGGGCCGGGCTGGGTCGGCGCAGCGTACGGACCCGGCTGCGGCTGCATGCCGTACGGGCCGGGCGGCTGCGTGCCGTACGGGCCCGGCTGCGCGGGGGTGCCGTACGGACCCGCGGCCTGACCGGGCGGCTGGGTCCCGTACGGACCCGACGGGGGATCGTACGGAGCCCCGAAGCCTCCCTGCGGCGGTTGCTGGCCGGGCGGCTGGGTCATCAGCACGTCCCCCTTCGTGCGGTCCGGTGCCCGGTCCGTTCTCCCCCGCGATCCCGCGGAGTCGGAAGGGGCGGCAAACCCCCTGGGCTCCACGGGAAGGAGCGGATCGGGCATGGATCCCGCGGTGTCACGACTGTCGAGCGGGGCTTCTTTGTACCACCCGCGTCACCGCGGACACCGGGTCGGTCCGCACCCTGTCCCCAACGGGGAACAGCCCTGTGATGTCCCCGTTACGCCCGACCGGACCTGACCACCGGTCAGCCGACCAATCGGCGAGCCAGTCGGTCAGTCGGTCAGTCGGTCAGTCGCCGAAAGAGACCATGGTCTTCATCGCGATCTCTTCCTCGTCGGTGACTCCGCTGACGAAGGCATGCATGAGCAGGGAGCGCCCGTTCACGTAGGCGACCCGGGGAGTGGAGAAGCCGCGCTCCACCTCGGCCGCCGACGCCGGATGCCGCAGGACCGGCTGGAGGGTGCCGCCTGTCGGGGCGAGCGACATGACGCCGCCCCCCTTGCCCTTGGTCGCGCCCATGTAGATCAGCACCTTGCCGCCCTCCATCCGCATCGGCATCAGGGTCTGCCCGGCAGGTGCCGCAACCTTCCACTTGGACTTGCCGGTGCCCAGGTCGAAGGCGACGACCGCGTTGGTCATGTCGGAGCCGACGTACTCGGGCTTCGTCGCCATGTAGAAGGTGTTCGCGTCCGCCGCGACCCCCAGGCAGTTGTCGACGTTCTTGCCCCGGGTGAGCAGGTCGCCGCCGCACCGCGTCTCGTAGTCGTCGGTGCCACCAACCAGCTGGGACCGGTACGTGCCATCGGAGTTGAGCACCGCGATGGCCCAGTTCTTCTCCCCCTTCCTCAGGGAGACGACCAGTGGACTGACCGAGTAGAACTGGTCGACCTGCCAGCCCTTCTTGACCTTGTACTTCCACCGGACCTTCCCGCTGACCGGGTCGATCCGCTCCACCAGCTGTTCCTTGTGGTCGTCGGCCGCCGTCTGGCAGCTGGCCGCGGCGATCCCCAGCGGGCCGCTCGCGAAGCCGAACGGCTGGCAGTTGCCCGGCAGTTTGCCCCACAGCGCCTTGCCGTCACTGACCCGGAAGGCGTCCGTCCGGCTGGTCCGTCCCACGGTCAGAACGTCTCCGTTGATCGCCATCGCCACGTCGGAGAACCCGTCCCAGAGACCGGGCCGCTCGTACGACTTGCGCCAGCCCGCCTTCCCCGAGGCGAGGTCGATCATCTGAAGGCTTTCGCAGGACGCGTCGCTCGCGGTGCCGCGCTCGATCCCGATCACGATCTTGCCGTCGGCGGTCGGCTGTGTGGGGGCGGCGCAGACGTCGGACGGCAGACGCAGACTCCACTTCCGCGTACCGTCCACGGCCGAATAGCCGGACACCGTCCGGTACATGGCCTTGACCACGATGTCCCCGACGATCCAGGGACCGTATGCGTCGGAGCCGTTGCGGGGCAGGTCGACACCGTTCTTCTGGATCCAGAGCACCTTCGCCTCGCCGGACTTGCGCCCGGCGTTGAGCTTCTCGGTGGTGTCGCGGTCCACGACCGCCTTGTCCTTGCCCTTGCCCTTGCCCTTGCCCTTGCCGTCATCGGCGGGGGGCGAGGAGCTCGGCTGCCCGGCGACGGGCTTCTTCTCGCGGTCGCCGTCGCCCTCGCTCGTGGCGAACCAGACGCCGCCGCCCACGATCAGGCAGACGGCAAGCACGGCGGCGACCACGACCGCGGGCTTCCCCTTGAAACGCCCGCCACGACCGGGCCCGCCGTAACCCCCCGGCGCCTGCTGCCCGTACGGCTGCGGGGGCTGCCCGTACGGCTGCGGGGGCTGCCCGTACTGGCCGGGTTGCGGCTCGTACGGAGCCCCGAAGCCCCCCTGCGGCGGTTGCTGGCCGGGCGGCTGGGTCACCAGCACGTCCCCCTTCGTGCGGACCGTTCCGGCTTCTGCGCCGGGCAAGGTTTCTTTCTATCACCCGCCCCACGCGCCCCAACGGTCACACCTGACGCACCGTATCGATCAGGCGTCCTCGGCCAGTTCCAGCCAGCGCATCTCCAACTCGTCCCGCTCGGCGACCAGTTCACGCAGCTCCGCGTCGAGCTTGGCCACCTTCTCGAAGTCCGTGGCGTGCTCCGCGATCTGTGCGTGCAGCGTGGTCTCCCGGGTCGACATCTTGTCGAGCTGCCGCTCGACCTTCTGGAGCTCCTTCTTCGCCGCACGGGCCGCCTGCGGGGAGACCGCCGCGGCCGGCGCGGCATGCTCCTTGGCCGCCGCGGGTGCGGCGGAGGGCGTGGCCGCCTCCTCCATCCGCTGCCTGCGCTCCAGGTACTCGTCGATCCCGCGCGGCAGCATCCGCAGCGTGCGGTCGCCGAGCAGCGCCATCACCCGGTCCGTGGTCCGCTCGATGAAGAACCGGTCGTGGGAGATCACGATCATCGATCCGGGCCAGCCGTCGAGGAGGTCCTCCAGCTGGGTCAGGGTCTCGATGTCGAGGTCGTTGGTGGGCTCGTCGAGGAAGAGGACGTTCGGCTCGTCCATCAGCAGGCGCAGGATCTGGAGCCGGCGCCGCTCACCGCCCGAGAGGTCGCCGACCGGGGTCCACTGCTTCTCCTTCGAGAAGCCGAACTGCTCGCAGAGCTGGCCCGCGGTCATCTCGCGGCCCTTTCCGAGGTCGACCCGGTCCCGTACCTGCTGCACCGCTTCGAGCACCCGCAGGTTCGGGTTCAGCTCGTGGACCTCCTGGGAGAGGTAGGCCAGCCTGACGGTCTTGCCGACGACGACCTTCCCGGCCGCGGGCTGCTCCTCGCCCTGGGTGCGGGCCGCCTCGGCGAGCGCCCGCAGCAGCGAGGTCTTGCCCGCGCCGTTGACCCCGACCAGGCCGATCCGGTCGCCGGGGCCGAGCTGCCAGGTGAGGTGAGTGAGCAGCGTCTTGGGGCCGGCCTGGACGGTCACGTCCTCCAGGTCGAAGACGGTCTTGCCGAGCCGGGCGTTGGCGAACTTCATCAGCTCGCTGGTGTCGCGCGGCGGCGGCACGTCGGCGATCAGTTCATTGGCCGCCTCGATGCGGTAGCGCGGCTTGGAGGTGCGGGCCGGGGCGCCGCGGCGCAGCCAGGCCAGCTCCTTGCGCATCAGGTTCTGCCGCTTGGACTCCTCGGTCGCGGCGATCCGCTCCCGCTCGGCCCGTGCGAAGACGTAGTCGCTGTAGCCGCCCTCGTACTCGTGGACCGTGCCGCGCTGGACGTCCCACATGCGCGTACAGACCTGGTCGAGGAACCAGCGGTCGTGGGTGACGCAGACGAGTGCGGAGCGGCGGGCGCGCAGATGTCCGGCCAGCCAGGAGATGCCCTCGACGTCGAGGTGGTTGGTGGGCTCGTCGAGGACGATCAGGTCCTGCTCGGCAATGAGCAGCTTGGCCAGCGCGATCCGGCGCCGCTCGCCGCCGGAGAGCGGGGCGATGACGGTGTCCAGGCCGTGCTCGAAGCCCGGCAGGGCGAGCCCGCCGAAGAGCCCGGTGAGGACGTCGCGGATCTTGGCGCTGCCCGCCCACTCGTGGTCGGCGAGGTCGCCGATCACCTCGTGGCGGATGGTCGCCTGGGGGTCGAGCGAGTCGTGCTGGGTGAGGACGCCGAGCCGCAGCCCGCCGTTGTGGGTGACGCGTCCGCTGTCCGCCTCCTCCAGCCGGGCGAGCATCCGGATGAGCGTCGTCTTGCCGTCGCCGTTGCGGCCCACGACACCGATCCGGTCTCCCTCGGACACCCCGAGGGACACTCCGTCGAGCAGGGCACGGGTGCCGTACACCTTGCTGACCTGCTCGACATTGACCAGATTGACGGCCATTTCACTCCTGCCCGGGGGGATCGATCGGCTTCCCAGGGTACGGGGCGGCGGCGGTGCGATGCCCGCTCGCCCTTGCCGCCCCTCCCTGGCGGCAGGCGCGGTCAGACGACGGCCGCGCCCGGTGCCGGGGACACCGCGGCCCGTGCGTTCCGGCAGGTGCCCGAGGTGAGCAGGGCCTCGGCCACCTTCTGCGCCGACTCCGCGTCCGCCACCAGGAACGCGGTGGTCGGCCCGGAGCCCGAGACCAGGGCGCCCAGGGCACCGGCCGCGGTGCCCGCGGCGAGGGTGTCGGCGAGCGAGGGGCGCAGGGAGAGCGCGGCGGGCTGGAGGTCGTTGGAGAGCGCCTCGGCGAGCGCGGCGGGGTCGCCGGTGCGCAGGGCGTCGAGAAGTGCCGGGGAGGCTTCCGGTACGGGGACGTCGGTGTCCGCCGTCAGCCGGTCGAACTCGCCGTAGACGGCCGGGGTGGAGAGCCCGCCGTCGGCGACCGCGAAGACCCAGTGGAAGGTGCCGCCGACATCGACCGGGGTCAGCCGCTCGCCGCGTCCGGTGCCGAGGGCGGCGCCGCCGACCAGACTGAACGGGACGTCGCTGCCCAGCTCCGCGCAGATGGCGAGCAGCTCGTCCCGGGTGGCGCCGGTGGACCAGAGGGCGTCGCAGGCCAGCAGCGCGGCAGCGCCGTCGGCGCTGCCGCCCGCCATGCCGCCCGCGACGGGGATGTCCTTGGCGATGTGGATGTGCACATCGGGCGCGATGCCGTGCCGCTCGGCCAGCGCGATGGCGGCGCGGGCGGCGAGGTTCGTCGCGTCCAGCGGGACCTGGGCGGCGTCCGGGCCGGAGCAGGTGATGCGCAGCTCGTCGGCGGGGGTGACGGTGACCTCGTCGTACAGGCCGACGGCGAGGAAGACATTGGCCAGGTCGTGGAAGCCGTCGGGGCGCGGGGCGCCGACCGCGAGCTGGACGTTGACCTTGGCGGGTACGCGGACGGTGACGCTCACTCGCCACTCCCGGTGGGCTTGTTCTCGGCGATGGCGGCGAACTCCTCGACCGTCAGCGCCTCGCCGCGGGCCTGCGGCGAGATCCCGGCGGCGACCAGGGCCGCCTCGGCGGCGGGGGCGGAGCCCGCCCAGCCGGCCAGGGCCGCCCGCAGTGTCTTGCGACGCTGGGCGAAGGCCGCGTCGACGACCGCGAAGACCTCGGCCCTGCTCGCGCTCGTCGCGATCGGCTCCGTGCGCCGGACCAGGGACACCAGACCGGAGTCGACGTTCGGGGCGGGCCAGAAGACGTTGCGGCCGATGGAGCCGGCCCGCTTGACGTCCGCGTACCAGTTGGCCTTCACGGACGGCACACCGTAGACCTTGTTGCCCGGCCGCGCGGCCAGCCGGTCGGCGACCTCGGCCTGGACCATGACGAGGGTGCGCTCGATGGACGGGAAGCGCTCCAGCATGGTCAGCAGGACCGGCACGGCGACGTTGTACGGCAGGTTCGCGACCAGCGCGGTGGGCGGCGGGCCGGGCAGCTCCCGGACCAGCATCGCGTCGGAGTGCACCAGGGCGAACCGGTCGGCACGCCCCGGCATCCGGGCGGCGACGGTGGACGGCAGCGCGCCCGCCAGCACGTCGTCGATCTCGACGGCGACGACCCGGTCCGCCGCCTCCAGCAGCGCCAGGGTCAACGAGCCGAGCCCCGGACCGACTTCGACGACGACGTCGTCCGGGCGGACTTCCGCCGTCCGCACGATCCGGCGGACCGTATTGGCGTCGATGACGAAGTTCTGACCGCGCTGCTTGGTCGGGCGTACGCCCAGCGCGGCGGCCAGCTCGCGGATGTCTGCGGGGCCCAGGAGGGCGTCGGGCTCAGTGGTGCTCACCTGTAAAGCGTAAGGCGCCTCGCGGTTCGCACCCGCCGCCCTGCCGCTCAGTAGTCGAAGGCCCGTGCCGTGTTGTCCGCGATCGCCGCCGCCAGGGTGTCCTCGTCGACCCCCTTCACCTCGGCCATCGCACGGAGTGTGACCGGGATGAGATACGGCGCGTTGGGCCGGCCACGGTACGGGGCGGGCGTCAGGAACGGTGCGTCCGTCTCGACCAGGACCAGCTCCGTCGGGGCGACGGCCAGGGCGTCCCGCAGCGGCTGGGCGTTCTTGAAGGTGACATTGCCCGCGAAGGACATGAAGTACCCGGCGTCCGCGCAGATCCGGGCCATGTCCGCGTCGCCGGAGTAGCAGTGGAAAACGGTCCGCTCGGGGGCGCCCGCGTCGGCGAGGACGCGCAGCACGTCCGCGTGCGCCTCGCGATCGTGGATGACCAGCGCCTTGCCGTGCCGTTTGGCGATCTCGATGTGGGCCCGGAAGGACTCCTCCTGGGCGGCCATGCCCTCGGGGCCCGTACGGAAGTAGTCCAGTCCGGTCTCGCCGACGCCCCGTACGTGGTCGAGCGCGGCCAGCGCGTCGATCTCCGCGAGCGCCTCGTGCAGCGCCGCCTGCCCGCCCGCTTCGCGCGCCCCCTGGCGCGAGGTGCCGTCGGGGTCGCCGTGCACGATGCGCGGTGCCTCGTTGGGGTGCAGGGCGACCGCCGCGTGCACGTTCGCGTGTGCGGCGGCGGTCTCGGCGGCCCAGCGCGAGCCGGCCACGTCGCACCCCACCTGGATCACGGTGGTCACATTGACCGCCGCGGCCCTGGCCAGGCCCTCCTCGACGGTCGCGTCCTGCATGTCCAGGTGGGTGTGCGAATCGGCGACCGGTACCCGGAGGGGTTCGGGCAGCGGCGGGGCTTCGGTACGGCTCATGACGACGATCGTACGAGGACGCGCCGGTGGGCCCCGCTCGCGGTGGAGCCGGTGGGGCTACCTCCGGTGGAAGGGGTGCAGCAGGTCGGACAGGTGCCAGTGGTGTCCGGTGCCCGCGGGGGCGGCGGCCACGGCCTCGTCGCCCTCGTTCGCCGGCCGTGCCGGCCGGGGGTTGTTGTGGAGCAGCTGCTGGACGGTCGAGACCCGGCCGGACCGCATGATGCGGACCACGTGTCCGCCGCAGTTCGCGCAGCTGGGCCTGGACAGGGGGGAGGGAACCCGCTCCCCGTCCGCCTTGTATATGACGAAGGCCTTGTTTGATCCGTCGACGTGGTGCTCTATTTCGTAGGCCTGCTCCCAGCCGTGTCCGCACCTCATGCAGGCGAAGGCGTATGCCTCGTGTGCGGTGGTTGCTGCGATGTCGCTCATGCCCGCTCCTTTGTCCGCCGGACAGGCACTCCGGGCAAGCGCCCCGGAGATTGCGTCCCTGATTCAGTGGACGCCTTTACTGGCAGGAACGCATCGGGCCCTGTCGACTGTTGGAGCGCTTTTGGCCTTCTCGTGGCAGAAAGGTGCGTTGCGCGACTCTGGCTTTGCTTTTTACGCTAGTCCTTTGCCCTCCGCGGGTACGGTTCGCGCCGCATTCTTTGCCGCGACGACCGCGTCGAACACTTCGCGCTTGGGCAGCCCCGCGTCGGCGGCGACGGCGGCGATCGCCTCCTTGCGCCGCTCCCCCGCCTCCTCGCGCACCCGCACCCTGCGTACCAGTTCCTCGGCGTCCAGTTCCTCGGGCCCGGATTCGGCCGCGCCCTCGACGACGACGGTGATCTCGCCGCGTACTCCTTCGGCCGCCCAGACCGCCAGCTCGCCCAGCGGGCCGCGCTTCACTTCCTCGTACGTCTTGGTCAGCTCCCGGCACACGGCGGCCCTGCGGTCGGCGCCGAAGACCTCGGCCATCGCGGCGAGGGTGTCGTCGAGCCGGTGCGGGGCCTCGAAGAAGACCATGGTCCGGCGCTCGTCGGCGACCTCGCGCAGTCGGCCGAGCCGTTCGCCCGCCTTGCGGGGCAGGAAGCCCTCGAAGCAGAAGCGGTCGACGGGCAGCGCGGACAGGGCGAGCGCCGTCAGCACGGCGGACGGGCCGGGGACCGCGGTGACCTTGATGTCCTTCTCCACGGCGGCGGCCACGAGCCGGTAGCCGGGGTCGGAGACGGACGGCATCCCGGCGTCCGTGACCAGCAGGACGCGGGCGCCGCCGGTCAGCGCCTCGACGAGTTCGGGCGTACGGGCCGACTCGTTGCCCTCGAAGTAGGAGACGACCCGCCCGGTGGTGTGGATGCCGAGCGCCTGGGTGAGGCGGCGCAGCCGCCGGGTGTCCTCGGCGGCGACGACGTCCGCCGTCTCCAGTTCGGCGGCAAGGCGTGGCGGGGCGTCCGCCACATCGCCGATGGGGGTTCCTGCGAGTACCAGCGTTCCAGTCGTTCCAGTCACAAGAGCCATCCTCCCAGCACGGGCGACAGCGCTCGCACAGAAGCGTTCCCTACGATGGCGCGGTGACGAGTACTGCGCCCGAAGCCCGACAGGGCCAAGACGCCGGGGAACCGCACGGCGAAGAACCGGCCTCCTGGCAGCAGCGGCTGCGCCGCTTCGGCCATTCGCCCCG
Source organism: Streptomyces sp. NBC_01363 (assembly GCF_026340595.1). Classification (GTDB taxonomy): domain Bacteria; phylum Actinomycetota; class Actinomycetes; order Streptomycetales; family Streptomycetaceae; genus Streptomyces. The sequence continues at coordinate 2,414,051 of NZ_JAPEPF010000001.1, read as the reverse complement.
GCCCGGGATCGGGCTGCGCGAGCGGCTTGTCCCGCCGTTCACCAGGCCCGGCGCCCAGCTGTGGGCAGTGCTCGGGATCTCCCCGCCGATGGCCGAGCGCCTGGTGCGGTGGTCGGCGTGGGGCGGTCCGCTGCTGGTGGCGCTGGTCGCCGGGGTGCTGCGGTTCTGGAATCTGGGCAGCCCGCACGCGCTGATATTCGACGAGACGTACTACGCCAAGGACTCCTGGGCCCTGATCAACCAGGGGTACGAGGGCGACTGGCCCAAGGACATCGACAAGCTGATCCTCGAAGACCCGTCGAAGGTGCACATCCCGGTGGACCCGGGCTATGTGGTGCACCCGCCGGTCGGCAAGTGGATCATCGGGCTCGGTGAGCACTTCTTCGGGTTCACGCCGTTCGGCTGGCGGTTCATGGTGGCGGTGCTCGGCACGCTGTCGGTGCTGATGCTGTGCCGGATCGGGCGGCGGCTGTTCCGCTCGACGTTCCTGGGCTGTCTGGCGGGCACCCTGCTCGCCGTCGACGGTCTGCATTTCGTGATGAGCCGCACCGCGCTGCTCGACCTGGTGCTGATGTTCTTCGTGCTGGCGGCGTTCGGCGCGCTGCTGATCGACCGCGACTGGGCGCGGCGCAGACTCGCCGCGGCGCTGCCGGTCGACGAGGAGGGGGTGCTGCGCCCCGACGCGGGGGTCGCGGAGAATCTGCGGCTCGGCTGGCGTCCCTGGCGGATCACCGCGGGCCTGATGCTGGGGCTGGCCTTCGCCACCAAGTGGAACGGCCTGTACATCATGGTCGGCTTCGGCCTGATGACCGTGCTGTGGGATGTGGGCGCGCGCCGGACCGCGGGCGCGGTCCGTCCGTACCTGGCGGTGCTGAAGCGGGATCTGCTGCCCGCGTTCGTCTCGACGGTCCCGGTCGCGCTCCTCACGTATCTCGTCTCCTGGACCGGCTGGATCGTCACCGGCAAGGGCTACTACCGGAACTGGGCGCAGACCGACGGCCGGGGCGGCAACTGGACATGGCTGCCGGACTGGCTGCGCAGCCTGTGGCACTACGAGTACCAGGTCTACGAATTCCATGTGAACCTCACGTCCGGCCACACCTACCAGTCCAATCCCTGGAGCTGGATCGTGCTCGGCCGGCCCGTCTCGTACTTCTGGAAGGAACAGCCGGGCTGCAAGGCGTCGGAGACCGGCAAGTGCGCGCGCGAGGTGCTGGCGATCGGGACACCGCTGCTGTGGTGGGCGGCGTGCTTCGCCCTGGTGTACGTGCTGTGGCGGTGGTTCTTCCGGCGCGACTGGCGGGCGGGTGCGATCGCCTGCGGTGTGGCGGCGGGCTGGCTGCCCTGGTTCCTCTACCAGGAGCGGACGATCTTCCTCTTCTACGCGGTCGTGTTCGTGCCGTTCCTGTGTCTCGCGGTGACGATGATGATCGGCGCGATGCTGGGCCCGGCGGCCGGGACCGGGCCGAAACAGGAGCTGGGCCTGATGACCGGCGATCCCTCGGGCGAGCGCCGGCGGACGCTGGGCGCGATTGCGGCGGGCGTCCTGGTCCTGCTGATCATCTGGAATTTCATTTATTTCTGGCCGATCTACACGGGCACGCCGATCCCCGACGGTTCCTGGCGCGACCGGATGTGGCTGGACACCTGGATCTAGCTGGGTGGAACCGTCGAGAGGCCGCAGTCGTCGACTGCGGCCTCTCGACGGTTGCCGGCCGTCATCGGTGTCCGTAGGTTCTCCACGGTGAATCCGATGGAGACCCGGGGCCTCGCGTCGATGACCGACGAGGCCCGAATTCGCTGGGTGGCGCTGGGGGACACGACCCTGAAGCCACCCGTGGTCATGCTCCACGGCGGCCCAGGTCTGCCGGACTACCTGGGCGGCGTCGCCCCGATGATCGCGGACCTCGCGCCCGTGTACCGCTACGACCAGCGCGGCACGGGCGGGTCCCCGTGGCAGGGTCGCCATACCTTCGCCCGGCATGTCGACGACCTCGCTGAGCTTCTCGACGTATGGGACGCGCCTGCGGCCGTACTGATCGGGCACTCCTACGGCGCCACCCTGGCCGGCCGGTTCTGCATGGCCCACCCGGACCGGGTGGCCGCGATGCTGCTGATGTGCGGGCCGTTCGTCGGCGAGTGGCGCACGGGGGACCGGGCGGAACGCGACCGCCGCATGTCCGCGACGCAACAGGAGCGACTCCGCGCGCTGCAGCGGTTGCCGCACCGCACGGAGGACCAGGAAGTCGAGTTGCTCACGTTGTCCTGGTTCACCGACCACGCCGATCCCGAACGCGGTTGGCACTGGGCCGCGCAGGGTGCCCGGCAACGCCGCCCCGTCAACTGGCTCATGAACCGTGACCTCGGCGAGGAAGGACGTGCGGACCCGCTCGACCAGCACCTCGACGAGCTGCGCGGGTGCCTGCCCGCGCGGGTGGAGATCCTCGGCGGTGCCGATGACCCCCGCCCGCTGTCGGCACTCGAATCGCTCGCGCTCCGGCTGGATGTGCCACTGACCCGGGTCGACGGCGCGGGCCACGAACCCTGGCTCGAACAGCCCGATGCCGCACGCGCGCACCTTCGGGGATTCGTGCGGGGCGCGGTGGGCCCGTAGCGCTTCGACCGGGACGCCGGGGCGGGCGGACACCCGTGATGGCGCGCCCGGATGCCCGGATCGGCGTGTTCGCGTCACCCGTATCGCGTTCCGATAACAACCGTCCCGGCCCTCACCACCGTCCCGTAGGGTGCCCAGCAGCATCCCCTTGAACACGTTCAAGGGGGACTCCTGGGGAGGGGGACTGCAGGCATGCGCAGTGGAGCGAAGGTTGCGATAGTCGGCGGAGTGTTCGCGGTCGTGGTCGGCGGGGTGGGCTACGGGGCGTACAACATCCTGGACGGGCTGGGCGGCGGGGGCGGCGACGGTACGGGCAGCAAGTCCGCCTCCGCCGAGGTGAAGACGGGCCCGGTCACCAAGGCGGAGATCGGCGACGCGTCCAAGAAGTTCCTCCAGGCCTGGGCGAGCGGCGACTCGGACACCGCGTCCCAGCTCACCAACAACGCGGCCGAGGCCGGGTCGGTCCTCACGGACTACCGCGAGAGCGCCCACGTCACCGAGGCGGTGATCACCCCGGGCCCCGCGGTCGGCTCGAAGGTGCCGTACACGGTGAAGGCGACCGTCTCCTTCGAGGGCACGTCCAAGCCCTGGTCGTACTCCTCCGAGCTGACCGTGGTGCGCGGACTGACCACCGGCAGGCCCCTGGTGGACTGGTCCCCCACCGTGATCCACCCGGACCTGACGGACGGCGCGTCGCTCAAGACGGGTGAGGCGGCGGCCCCGTCGATCGAGGCCGTCGACCACAACGGCAGGGCGCTCACCAAGGAGAAGTACCCCTCCTTGGGCTCGATCCTGGACGCGCTGCGCGAGAAGTACGGCGAGAAGGCCGGCGGCACCGCGGGCATCGAGACCTGGATCGAGGGCGCGGACGCGGGCAGCCCGGACAAGACCCTGCTGACCCTCACCAAGGGCAGGCCGGGCAAGCTGCGGACCACCCTGGACGCCAACGCCCAGGCGGCGGCCGAGATGGCCGTGAAGAAGTTCAGCCAGGCCTCGGTGGTCGCGGTCCAGCCGTCCACGGGCGCGATCCGCGCGGTCGCCAACAACCCGGCCACCGGCTTCAACGCGGCGATGCAGGGCAAGCAGGCGCCCGGTTCGACGATGAAGATCGTGACGGCGGCGATGCTGATCGAGAAGGGCCTCGCCTCGGCCGACCAGAAGATCGAGTGCCCGCCGACCGCGACGTACTACAGCCGCACCTTCAAGAACCTGGACGACTTCTCCATCCCCGACGGCACCCTGACGACCAGCTTCGCCCGCTCCTGCAACACGGCCTTCATCAAGCTGATCGACGACACGAAGGACGACGCGGCGCTCGCCAAGGAGGCCCGCGACGTCTTCGGGATCGGCCTGGACTGGCAGACCGGCGTCGTCTCCTTCGACGGCAGCGTGCCCGAGGAGACCCAGGGCGAGGCCGCCGCGCAGTACATCGGGCAGGGCACGGTCCAGATGAACGCCCTCAACATGGCGTCCATCACCGCCACCGCGAAGACCGGCACCTTCCACCAGCCGATCATCGTGGCCCCGGAACTCGACGGCCGGCCGATCGCCACCGCGTCCCGTTCACTGCCCGGGTACGTATCCCAGCAGGTCACCAACATGATGCGCCAGACCGCGAGTTGGGGCACCGGAAGGAATGCCATGGCCTCGGTCGGCGGCGACAAGGGTGCCAAGACGGGCTCGGCGGAGGTGGACGGCCAGGCCACGTCCAACAGCTGGTTCACCGGCTTCAGCAACGACCTGGCCGCCGCCGCGGTCGTCCAGTCCGGCGGCCACGGCGGCGACGCGGCGGGCCCGGTGGTCGCGGCGGTCCTTCGCGCGGGGTCGTGAGATGACTGCTGCCGGGCCCCGGGGGTCGCGCACGTTCGTGCTCGGAATGTGCGCGTCCGTGGGCGGAATCGCGGGTGCGGTCAGGGGCGCGGCGGACGGTATGGGGCTTCTCAAGGTCCTCGGGATGCTGGCCGTAGGGGTGTTCGGGGTGCTGCTGACCGTCGGCTGCGTGGTGAATTACGCCAAGGAGCGGTGACCGTCGCCCCGCGCGCGTGGAACCCCGTCGCATGCCCCGCACGGGGTTCGCTAGCGTGCGGGGCATGAGCACTTCCGATGCCACCGCCGCCGAAGCCCACCCCCGATTCGCCGAGGCCCTGCGGGAGTTGGGACTCGATGTCGAGGTCCGCAGGTTCCCCGAGGCCACCCGTACCGCCGCCGAGGCCGCCGCCGCGATCGGCTGCGAGCTGAGCGAGATCGTCAAGTCGCTGATCTTCGAGGCCGACGGGTCCCCCGTGCTGGTCCTGATGGACGGCTCCTCGCGGGTCGACGTGGAGCGGGTGCGCGCGGAGCTGGGCGCCGGGAAGGTCAAGCGGGCCGGGGCCGATCTGGTCCGGGAGACGACCGGGTACGCGATCGGTGGCGTACCGCCCTTCGGGCACCGTACGAAGACCCGGGTGCTGGCCGACCGGGGGCTGCTGGACCACGGCGTGGTGTGGGCGGCGGCGGGCACCCCGCACACCGTCTTCCCGCTGGACCCCACGTCGCTGATCGGGCACGCCGGCGGAACCGTGGTGGACGTGCGCGAGCAGTCGAAATGACGCCGCTGGTCGCGTTCGCGGTCCTGATCGCGGCGGTCACGCACGCCAGTTGGAACGCCATCGCGCACGCGATCAAGGACCAGCTCCTCTCCTTCACCCTGATCTCCGGCGGCGGTCTGCTGATCGGCGCGGCCGCCGCCTGCTTCGTCCCGTTCCCGGCCGCCGGGGCCTGGCCGTATCTGCTGGTCTCGGCCGCGCTCCATGTGGCGTACATGCTGCTGCTGATGCGTTCGTTCACCCTGGGCGACTTCGGGCAGATGTACCCGATCGCCCGGGGCACGGCGCCGCTGGTGGTGACGGTCCTCGCCGCGGTCTTCGTCGGCGAGCACCCGGACGGCTGGGCCACCGCCGGAGTCGCGGTGGCCTCGGCGGGGCTGGTCGGGCTGGCCCTCTGGGGCATCCGGGGCTCCGGCAGGCGCCCCGACTGGCCGGCCCTGCTGGCCGCCCTCGCGACCGGCCTGGCCATCGCCGGGTACACCACGGTGGACGGCGTCGGCGTCCGCGCCTCCGGCACCCCGCTCGGCTACATCGCCTGGCTGATGATCCTGGAGGGCCTGGCCATCCCGGCCTACGCGCTGTACCGCCGCCGCGCCGAACTCCTGCCCGCCCTCCGCCCGTTCGCCGTACGCGGACTGCTGGGCGCGGCCCTGTCGGTGACGGCGTACGGCCTCGTCCTGTGGGCCCAGACCCGGGCGGCACTGGCCCCGATCGCGGCCCTGCGGGAGTCGTCGATCATCGTCGGAGCGGCCATCGGGACGCTGTTCTTCAAGGAGCGGTTCGGCGCACCGCGGATCGCGGCGGCGGGGCTGATGGTGGTCGGCATCGGGCTGATGCTGCACACGAGTTGAGCACGACGGTGCAGGGGCGGCTTCAGGGGCGGTACGGATCCGGAGTCCGCACGCTGAGAGTTCTCACCCATGCCTCTCCCCGCCATGGGCGTTGCGTCGTGTGGGTAGGTCGCTTTCGCAGCTCCGCCTCCTACGGAAGGACATCCCGTGACAGCCGAATCCTCTCGCTGGTTCAAGTCCTCCTACAGCAGCAACGGCGGCGACTGCGTCGAGGTCGCCGCCAACCTCGTCGCCCCGCACGGCATCGTCCCCGTTCGCGACTCCAAGAACCCCGGCGGGCCCGTGCTGCACACCTCCCCCCACCTCCTTCGCCAGCTTCGTCGCGGGCGTCAAGGCCGGGGAGTTCGGCGCCGTCTGACCTGGACCGACCCCACACCGCCCCGCCGTGCCACGCATGGCGGGGCGGTCGGGCGTCCGGAAGCCGATGCTCCGGGTCCCGCCGCGCTCAGCTCACCGGGACCGGCGCCGGGCGGGTCGGCGTTTCCCCGGTAGCCGACGTCTCCCCGGCCGCCGGGGCTGCCGGGGCTGCCGGGGCCGTCGGCCTGGCGGCCGGGCGCAGGAGCACGGCGCAGGCGAGGGCGGCCAGCAGGGCGAGCGAGGCCGAGACGGTCAGGCACAGCCGCATGCCGTCGAGGAAGGAGTCGCCCAGGGCGGTCAGGGCCGGTCCGGTGGCGGCGTCCAGGTCGAGCCCGGCCACGGCGCCGAGTCCCTGCTCGCGGGCGGTGTCGAGGACGCGGGCACCGGCCTCGGCGGGCACCCCCGCGTCGGCGAGGCGGCCGGGCAGCGCGTCGAGGGCCTGGGTGGTCAGCAGGGCGCCGAGCACGGCGGGGCCGAGGGCTCCACCGACCTGGCGGAAGGCGTTGCTCCCGGCGGCGGCCATCCCGGCCAGGTGGTACGGGACGGAGGACACCGCGGAGGCGGTCATCGGGGTGAGCACGGCGCCCATGCCGAGGCCCAGCAGGGCCAGCCGCCAGACGATCGAGCCGTAGGAGGTGTGGGCGTCGACGCCGGTCAGCGAGAGCATCGCGCCCGCCGAGACGACCAGGCCCGTGGTGATCAGGACCCGGGCAGAGACCCGGTGCATCAGGCGTCCGATGGGCGCGCCGACGACGAGGGCCACCCCGGACACCATCACCATCCGCAGCGCCGCCTCGATCGTGGTCAGGTGCTGGACCATGCCGAAGTAGAGACTCAGCACGAAGAAGAAGCCGATCAGCCCGAGGAAGCTGATCATGGCGACCAGGGCGGTGGCGGTGAAGGCCGGGCTGCGGAACAGCGCCAGGTCGAGCATCGGGCTCGCGCTGCGGCGCTCCACGGCGACGAAGACGGCGGCGGATACCGCGCCGAGCACCAGGGCCGTCACCACGGCGGGCTCGCCGAAGCCGTCCGCGCCGCCCTCGATCACGCCGTAGACGACCGCGGTGACCGCGACGGCCGCACTGATCTGTCCGGGCCAGTCGAGCCGGCGGCCGTGCGGGGCGCGCGAGTCGGGCAGCAGGAACGCCGCGACAACCAGCACGATCAGGGAGACCGGCACGGGCAGGAGGAAGATCCAGCGCCACGCGACGTGCTCCAGCAGCGCACCCGCGATCAGCGGGCCCACGGCGAGCGAGGCCATCAGGGACATGACCCACAGGCCGATGAACCTGCCCCGTTCCCGGTGGTCGGGGACCGCGTGGCTGATCAGGGCCAGCGTCGTGGGCAGCAGCGCCGCCGCCCCCAGCCCGGAGACGGCCTGCCCTGCCCACAGGGCCTGCACCGAGTCCGAGGACAGCGAGATCGCCGCGCCCAGCGCACAGAAGGCCATGCCCGCCTGGAAGACCCGCTTGCGGCCGTGGACGTCGCCCCACACCCCGGTGGTCAGGATCAGCGCGGCCATCGGCAGCACGAAGGCGTCCGAGACCCAGGACAGCTGGGACGTGGAGGCGCCCAGAGCCCGCTGGACGGCCGGCAGGCTCACCGACACGGTGGTCACGGGGAGGTAGGCGACGAAGACGCCCAGGCAGGCCATGACGAGCGTGACGCCCCGCCCTGATCTGTCCTGTGTCGTTGCGGAATTCACGAAGAGGTTCCTTCTGCTGCGGAGGTGGGTGCCGCGCGGGCACCGGTTGCGATGTGAGCACCGCCGTCCGGCGTGCGCCCGCTCCCGGGCGCACCGGCGTACCACCGCGTTCCGCGCGGTCCGCCGGATCACCCGCAAAGCCGCCGACCAGCTTCGCCCCGACCGTCGATGAATCCCCAAGCGATCCCGGCGAACGTCATGGAACCTCCGGATGGAGCGCCGCCTATGTGACCATTCATCCATGCCTGACGATCTGGACCGCAAAATCATCCATGGGCTGAACTGCTCGCCGCGGGTTTCCTTCCGCCGCCTCAGCGAGGTCGTCGGGGTGTCCGAGCAGACCGTGGCGCGCCGCTACAGCGCCCTGCGCCGCGGCGGCGTCGTCCGCGTCGTCGGGCTGAGCAGCCCCGCCGCCCACGGCCGGTCCGAGTGGATCGCGCGGCTGCGCTGCCGCCCGGACGCCGTGGGGCCGCTCGCGGATTCCCTGGCCCGCAGGCCGGAGGTCGCGTACACGAGCATCGCGTCGGGCGGTTCGGAGATCATCTGCATCATCCGTTCGCCCGCCGGGACCGCCGGCGACGACGTGCTGCTGCGGCAGCTTCCCCGGGCGGCCTCGGTCCTCGACCTGAACGTCGATCTTCTCGTCCACGCCTTCGGTTCCCCGGACACGGCCGGCTGGACCGGGCGGGAGGGCTCGCTCACCGAGGAGCAGGTGCGGCTGCTGACTGCGGAGCGCCCCATCCCCGCCGGGCCCCCGCTCACCCCGACCGAGGTGGACCGCCCGCTCCTCGAAGCGCTGGCGGAGGACGGCCGCGCCTCCCACACCCGGCTCGCGGAGGCCACCGGCTGGTCCAAGCCGCGCGTGGCCCGTCGGCTGGAGGCCCTCGAAACGACCGGCTCGCTGGTCTACGACATCGACACCGTGCCCGAACGCCTCGGCTACAAGCTCAACGCCACCCTCTGGCTCCAGGTCGACCTGCCTCGGCTCCAGGAGATCGGCGAGGAGCTCAGCGGGCACGACGAGTGCGCCTTCGCCGCCGCCATCAGCGGCAAGCACAACATCATGGCCGTGGTCATCTGCAAGGACACCCCGGACTTCTACCGCTACCTCAGCGGCCGCTTCGCCCGTACCGAGGGCATCAGGGGCTACGAGATCAGTGTGCGCGTGCGCCGCCTCAAGCAGGCCGCCTCCCTCATCCTCAACGGGCGGCTCATCCACCCCGCGCTCGCCTGACCCGGGCGCGGGGCGAACCCGGGCCGCATCGGTCAGGCCCCCGAAACCGCGTCCCGGAAGCCGTAGTTGACCGCCGTCAGCCCGCCGTCCACGCGCAGCGTCGTGCCCGTGATCCAGGCCGCGTCGCGCGAGGCGAGGAAGGCGACGGCGGACGCGATGTCCTCCGGTTCGCCGACCCGGCCGAGCGGGTAGAGGCCGCTCACCCGGGACAGTTCCGCGTCCCGGCCCGCCCAGGCGTCCGTGCGGATCGTGCCGGGGGCGACCAGGTTGACGCGTACGCCGCGCGGCCCCGCGTGGCCCGCGAGGGTGCGGGTGAGGCTGCCCAGGCCCGCCTTGGCCGCGCTGTAGCCGTGGTTGCCGAAGTCCTGTTCGCCGTTGACCGAGCCGATGTTGACGATCGCGCCCCGGCCGGAGGCCACCAGGTGCGGGAGGGCGGCGCGGGCGCAGCGGTAGGGGCCGGTGAGGGTGATGTCCAGGTCGCGCTGCCAGGCCTCGTCGGGCTCGTCCTCGAAGAACGGGGCGTCGGCGGCGCAGGCGTACGCGTTGTTGACCAGCACGTCGAGGGAGCCGAAGGCGGCGACGGCGTGGGCCACCGCCGCCTCGACGGCCGCCCGGTCGGCCACGTCGCAGGGCAGCGCCTCGGCGGCACCGCCCGTCCCGCGTATCGCCGCGGCGGCCCGTTCGGCGCGGTCGCCGTCCAGGTCGGTCACCAGGACGCGCGCGCCCTCGGAGGCAAGCAGGCGGGCCGTGGCCGCGCCGATGCCCTGGCCCGCGCCGGTGATGAGCACGCCGTATCCGTCGAACCGTGGACCAGCGGAGTGAGGAGGAGTCATAGCGCCGACCGTACTGCCCTGACCAGGGCCTGGGCACGGGGATCGGCGGTGACTCCCTTCTGCAGACCGTTCGTCACATAGCCCAGTGCGATGCCGGATTCGGGGTCGGCGAAGCCGAGCGAGCCGCCCCGGCCGGGGTGGCCGAAGGAGCCGGGGGCGAGCAGCGGCGCCGACGGGCCGTGCAGCATGTAGCCCAGGCCGAAACGGGTGTTGACGACCAGGACCCGGTCCGGGCCCGCCGACTCCTCGGTACGGGCCAGGGTGAGGGTGGCCGGGGCGAACAGGCGGTGGCCGTCGACCGGGCCGATCATCGCGGCGTAGCAGCGGGCCAGCGCGCGGGCGGTGGCGATGCCGTTGGAGGCGGGGAGTTCGGCCGCCCGGTAGCCGGGGTCGTTCTCGTCGGGGAGCGGGTCGATGGCCCCGAAGGCGCGGCGGGTGAGGGACTGCGGATCGCGGTACGCCTCGGCGACGGAGCGCTTGGGGCGCACCCGCAGGATGCCGGTGTTGCCTGCGGCGGCGGGTGGTTCGACGGGCCCGATCCGGCCGACCCGGTGCGCCTCGTCCGCCGGGAGGCCGAACCAGAAGTCCAGGCCGAGCGGCCGGGCGATCTCCTCGGCGATCCAGCGACCGACGGTGCGGCCGGTGACCCGGCGCACCAGTTCGCCGATGAGCCAGCTGTAGGTCTGGGCGTGGTAGCCGTGGTCGGTGCCGGGTTCCCACTGGGGGCGCTGGGCGGCGACGGCCTGCGGTCCGCTGGTCCCGTCGGCAGCTTCGGAGGGGGTCAGCGGGCAGTCGAGCGCGGGGATGCCGGCCCGGTGGGAGAGGAGGTGGCGGACGAGCACGCGTTCCTTGCCGGCCGCCTTGAACTCCGGCCAGTACGTGCCGACCGGGGCGTCCAGGTCGAGCTGGCCGCGCTGGTGCAGCAGCAGCGGTACGGCGGCGGCGATGCCCTTGCCCGCCGAGCGGACGATCTGCACGGTGTCGACGGCCCAGGGTTCGACGCCGTCGACGTCTCTCGTGCCGGCCCAGAGGTCGACGACCTTGTGCCCGTCCCGGTAGACCGTGACGGCCGCGCCGCGTTCGCCGCGCTGCTCGAAGTTACGGATGAAGGCATCCCTGACCGGCTCGAATCCGGCCGCCACCGTGCCCCGTACGTCCACGCCTGCTCCTGCGCTCCCGCTCATCCCCCCATGGTGCATCCCGTGGCGGGTCGGACGTGTGGCGGGTCACCTCATGTTCACAGCGCCGGAACGTTCACCGGCTCGGAACGTTCGCGGACACGGAACGTTCAGCGTCGCGGAGCGTCCACCGTCACGGAGCGCGGATCGAAGCCGAAGGGCAGTTCCAGGCGGTGGCGGCGCATCAGCTTCTCGTCGCAGAGCAGGTCCTGGGTGCGGTCGTCGGCGGCGATGACGCCCTCGCTGAGGATCACCGCGCGCGGGCAGAGCTCCAGTGCGTACGGCAGGTCGTGCGTGACCATGAGCACGGTGACGTCCAGGGACCGCAGGATGTCGGCGAGCTCGCGCCGCGAGGCCGGGTCCAGGTTGGAGGACGGCTCGTCCAGGACGAGGATCTCCGGTCGCATGGCGAGGACGGTGGCGACGGCGACGCGGCGGCGCTGGCCGAAGGAGAGGTGGTGCGGCGGCCGGTTCGCGTACTCCGCCATGCCGACCTGCGTCAGCGCCTCGGTGACGCGTTCCTCCAGCTCGGCGCCGCGCAGTCCGGAGGCGGCCGGGCCGAAGGCGACGTCCTCGCGGACGGTGGGCATGAAGAGCTGGTCGTCGGGGTCCTGGAAGACGATGCCGACGCGGCGGCGGATCTCGGCGAGGTTGCGCTTCTCGACGGGGAGACCGGCGACCCGGACGGTGCCCGCCCCGGCGTCCAGGATGCCGTTGAGGTGCAGGACGAGGGTGGTCTTGCCGGCGCCGTTGGGGCCGAGCAGGGCGACCCGTTCGCCCCGGGCGACCGTGAGGTCCACCCCGAAGAGCGCCTGGTGGCCATCGGGGTAGGCGTACGCGAGGCCGCCGACTTCCAGTGACGGGGCGGGGGCGGAGGCGGTGGGCTGACTCATAGGGACCATCCCAGCAGACAGACCGCGAGGGCGAGCACGGGGAGGGCGGCGGCGTACGCCCACTGGGTCCGGGAGGCGGTCACCTCGTCGATGACCGGCATGGAACCGGCGTAGCCGCGGCTGACCATGGCGAGGTGGACGCGTTCGCCGCGCTCGTACGACCTGATGAAGAGGGCGCCCGCCGACTTGGCCAGGACACCCCACTGCCGTACCCCGCGCGCCTCGAAGCCCCGGGAGCGGCGCGCGATCGACATCCGGCGCATCTCGTCGGTGATCACGTCGCCGTACCGGATCATGAAGGAGGCGATCTGGACGAGCAGCGGCGGCAGCCTGAGCCGCTGGAGGCCGAGCAGCAGCGAGCGCAGTTCGGTGGTGGAGGCGAGGAGCACGGACGCGGCGACGCCGAGGGTGCCCTTGGCCAGGACGTTCCAGGCGCCCCAGAGGCCGGGGACGCTGACGGAGAGGCCGAGGACATGGGTCTGTTCGCCGGGCACCACGAACGGCATGAGCAGCGCGAACGCGACGAACGGCACCTCGATGAGCAGCCGTTTGAGCAGGAAGCCCGCCGGGATGCGGGCGAGCGCGGTGATCGCGCCGAGCAGCACCGCGTACAGCCCGAACGCCCACACCGATTCGCGCGGCGTCGAGACGACGACCACCACGAAGCAGAAGGCTGCGGCGATCTTGCAGTGCGGCGGCAGGTCGTGGACGGGCGAGTGACCGTGCCGGTAGAGCTTGTGTGCGTGTCCCGCGCCCATGTCAGACGTTTTCGCTGGTGCGCGTGGTGTCGTCGGGGGCGTCCTGCGTACGACGGCGGCGGACCACGTAGAAGACCCCGCTGCCGACCACGATCGTGGCCCCGACGCCGATGACTCCGGCGAGGCCGCCGGAGATCCGGGCGTTGGACACGACCTTGACGCCGTAGTCCGCGAGCGGGGAGTCCTTGGCCGCGTGTTCCTCGGTCTTCTTGTCGATGCCCTGGTCAGCGGCGACCTTCTCCAGGCCGTCGGGGTTGGCGGAGGCGTAGTAGGAGACGAAGCCCGCCAGGACGAGGGCGGTGACCAGGCCGGTGGCCCAGATCCCCCGGTGCGAGCGGGCGGCGACCGGGGCGAGGGGCTGCCGGGCGGGGGCGTCGACGAGTTCGCCGTCGACCCGGAGCTTGAGCGAGGTGGTGAGTCCGCGGGCGCCGTGGACCAGGTCGGGGCGTACGGCGATGACGGCGCCGACGGTCAGCGCGGTGATCACGGCCTCGCCGATACCGATCAGGACGTGGACCCCGACCATCGCGGTGAAGACCTTGCCGATCGGGATGTCGGTGGTGCCGCCGATCCAGTAGATCAGCGTGAAGGCGCAGGCCGCGGCCGGTACGGAGACCAGGGCTGCGACGAAGGACGCGACGGTCACGGAGCGGCGGGTCCGCGGCAGCACCCCGAGCAGCCCTCGGAAGAGGGCGTACGCGACGACGGTGGTCGTGATGCCCATGTCGAGCACGTTCACGCCGAGCGCGGTGAGGCCGCCGTCGGCGAAGAGGATGCCCTGCATGAGCAGGACGACGGTGACGCAGAGCACGCCGGTGTACGGCCCGACCAGGATCGCCGCCAGCGCCCCGCCCAGCAGATGCCCGCTGGTGCCCGCCGCGACCGGGAAGTTCAGCATCTGCACGGCGAAGATGAACGCGGCGACGAGACCGGCGAGCGGCGCGGTGCGTTCGTCCAGCTCACGCCGCGCGCCCCGCAGGCTGACGGCGACCGCACCGGCCGCGACGACTCCGGCGGCGGCGGAGACGGGCGCGTCGATGAATCCGTCGGGTACATGCATGGGGGCTCCGCTTCCTGCGGTCCTGCGTTGCTGCGGACGATGTCGTGAACCGCTCAATGATAGGACCTTGTTGCGAACCCTTCGCAAGAGCGGTTACGTCACATCTGCTCGCCGCGCCCCTTACGGAAAATATGGGACATTGGATGGCGAAGCAGTATGCACAGGAGGAGTCGGACCATGCCCCCCGTGATCCATGAGCAGGCAGAAGCCTGGCTCGTCAACGACACCCCCGACCTCCCGGCGATCCCGGTCGACCTGCTGTACGACGCCGACAAGGACCCGCGCACCGTCCACGTCTCCTTCCCCGGCGGCGCCGACTGGGCGTTCGGCCGCGACCTGCTGGAGGGCGGGCTGCATTCCCCCACCGAACGCGGTGGCGTCCGCGTGTGGCCCTGCGGACGGGCGCAGCTGGTCGTGGAGGTCCACTCGAAGGAAGGCGTGGAGGTGGTGCAGTTCGACAACGCGCCGCTGATCCGCTTTCTGCACCGTACGCACACCGACGGGGGCGCCAGACCCGCGCACGACGTGACGCCCGCGTGAGCTCCGCCCGCGCGGCTCACCCACATGGCGCATCCGCATGACAGAAGCCCTCGTGCCGCTGCACGAGGGCTTCTTCATCGCCCCGGCCCCCCGTCCCCACAGGTATCCGGCGCTTCCGGGGCCGCGCTCCGCTCGGACGCGGACCCCGGAGGCCTTTTCGCCGGTCAGACCCGGGTCAGCTCCCGCTCACCACCGGCCTCGCCGCCGGGCGTCTCGTCGAGCTGCTCGCGCAGCCCCTCGCCCTCCACGTCCACGTTCGGCAGGATCCGGTCCAGCCAGCGCGGCAGCGCCCAGGCGCGGTGGCCGAGCAGGGCGAGGACCGCGGGCACGATCGCCATCCGGACCACGAACGCGTCGAAGAAGACGGCGATGGCGAGCGAGAAGCCGATCATCTTGACCATCTGCTCGCTGGAGCCGATGAAGCCGGCGAAGACCGCCATCATGATCACGGCCGCGGCCGTGACGACCCGGGCACCGTGCCGGAAGCCGGTGACGATCGCCTGGCCGGGCTTCTCGCCGTGGACGTACGCCTCGCGCATCCGGGTCACGAGGAAGACCTCGTAGTCCATCGCGAGACCGAAGACCACACCCACCATGAAGATCGGCATCATCGACATGATCGGACCGGTCTGCTCCACCCCGAAGAGCGAGCCGAGCCAGCCCCACTGGAAGACCGCGACGACCGCGCCCAGGGCCGCGACGACCGAGAGCAGGAAGCCGAGGGCCGCCTTCAGCGGCACCAGCACCGACCGGAAGACCACCATCAGCAGCAGGAAGGCCAGTCCGACGACGAGCGCCAGATACGGCAGCAGCGCGTCGTTCATCTTCTGCGAGAAGTCGATGTTCATCGCGGTGGAACCGGTGACCAGGACCTCGGCGCCGGTGTCGGACTTGATGTCCTTGCCCGCGTCGCGGATCGCGTGGACCACGTTCTCCGTCTCGACGGAGCTCGGGCGGTCCTTCGGGACGACGGTGATCATCGCGGCGTCGCCGGCCTTGTTGAACTGGGCCGGGGTGACGGCGACGACGCCCTTGATGCCGGAGATCTCGTCGGAGACCTGCTTGGCGGCGGTCTTGCCGTCGGAGCTGTCCTCGGTGTCCACGACGACCATCAGCGGCCCGTTGAAGCCGGGGCCGAAGCCCTCGGAGAGCAGGTCGTAGGCGCGCCGCTGGGTGGTGCTGGTGGGCTGGGAGCCGTCGTCGGGCAGGCCCATCTCCAGGGACGCGGCCGGTACGGCGATCGTGCCGAGGCCGATGACGCCGACGAGCAGCACCCACACCGGCTTGCGCAGCACGAACCGCGCCCAGCGGGTGCCCATGTTCGGCTTCTCCTCGGCCCCGGCCGGGGCCTCGGCGGCCTTGCGCGCCTTGCGCCCCATGACCCGCTTGCCTGCGAAGCCCAGCAGTGCCGGGACCAGGGTGAGCGCGATGAGGACGGCGATGGCGACCGTACCGGCCGCGGCGAAGCCCATCTTCGACAGCATCGGGATGTTCACGACGGCGAGGCCGACCAGCGCGATGACGACGGTGAGACCGGCGAAGACCACCGCGGACCCCGCCGTGCCGACGGCCCGTCCGGCCGCTTCCTCGCGCTCCCGGCCCTCGGCCAGCTCGGCCCGGTAGCGGGAGACGATGAACAGCGCGTAGTCGATGCCGACCGCGAGGCCGATCATCATCGCGAGGGTGGAGGTGGTGGAGCCCAGGTCCAGCACGTTCGCCAGCGCGGTGATCGTCGAGACACCGATGCCGACCCCGATCAGGGCGGTGAGCAGCGGCAGCCCGGCGGCGATCAGCGAGCCGAAGGTGATGACCAGCACCACCGCGGCGATGGCGACACCGATGATCTCGGTGACCCCGGTCTCCGGGATCACCATGAGCGCGTCACCGCCGATCTCCACGGTCATCCCGCTCTTCTGCGCCGCGTGGCCCGCGTCCTCCAGGGCGTCCCGGGTCGCGTCGGTCAGCTCCATCGAGTTGACCTTGTAGGACACCGAGACGTACGCCGTGGAACCGTTCTTGCTGACGGCATCGGCCGCGTACGGGTCGGTGACCGAGGCGATCTGGTCGGAGCCGGACTTCAGCTCGGCGATGACCTTGTTCACCTCGGCCTTGTTCGCCGGGTCGGTCATCTTCTGGTCGTCGGGGGCCTTGAAGACGACCCGGGCGCTCGCACCGTCGGCACTGCCCCCGGGGAAGCGCTGTTCCAGCAGGTCGAAGGCGCGCTGCGCCTCCGTGCCCGGGATCGAGAAGGAGCTGGAGGCGGCGGTGGACGCGGAGGCCGCGCCGAATCCGGCAAGCGCCAGCAGTGCCACCCAGACCAGGGCGACATAGCGGCGGCGCCGGAAGGCGAGCCGTCCGAGTTTGTAGAGGAATGTGGCCACGGAGGGAAACTCCCGGTCAGGTCGTGAGTGGAAAAAGGGCGTGCGGAACCAGCCCGACGACGAGAGCGGCGTGTCAGGTGGGGCTTGGGGAGGGGGCCGTGCGGTGGGGACGGACCGCGCGGGGCGGTCCGGGGGGTCAGACTCCGAGAGCGGGGAGAATCACGGAGTCGACGTAATCGGTAAGGAACGCCTGGTCGACGGCGCGGTCATCGACCAGCTGCCGAGCAGTGAAGGCACCGATCAGCATGTGCGATACATATTTCAGCGCCGGGTTGTCCGGACGCAGTTCGCCCCGGTCCACGGCTCGGCGCAGCAGCAGGTCGAGGCCGGTCATCTCCGGCTCGATCAGCAGCTCGCGCAGGGCCTGGAGCAGATCGGGATTGTCGTGGACGGCATGGGCCAGACCCCGCATCAGCGCGGAGTTCTTCTCCATCTGGCAGTCGTCGCTGCGGTTCAGTGCGGCGTGGAAGTCACCGCGCAGCGACCCGGTGTCGATCTCACCGAGGGTCACCGGCTTGTTGTGCCGCAGGGCCTTGACGACCAGCTCGGGCTTGCTCCCCCACTGGCGGTAGAGGGTGGCCTTGCTGGAACGGGTACGAGCGGCGACGGCGTCCATGGTCAGGGCGTCGTAGCCGACTTCGCGGAGCAGGTCGAGCACGGCGGCGTACAGCTCGCTCTCGCGCTCGGGCGTGAGCCGGGTGCGTGCCATGTCTCGACCTCCTGTTCGGGTGCTCAAACTTCAGTTGCTCGTACGCCAGTCAATCGAACGAAACTGTTTCGTACACATCGACGGTACCCCGCCCGTCCAGCGAAACGAAATCGTTTCGCTTGTGTTCCGCACCACAACTGGTCCGGCACCACGAGTTGCCGGGGCCCTCCCGCGCGGAAAGCATTGGAGGGTGAGTGACGACGTCGCGTATCTCCGTTTCCCGCACCTCCACGACGACCTGCTCTGCTTCGCGGCCGAGGACGACCTCTGGGTCGCCCCCCTCGCGCCCGAGGGGCAGCGGCCCGGCCGCGCGTGGCGGCTGACCGTCGACCGCACCAGGGTCAGCCACCCGCGCTTCTCCCCCGACGGCAGCCGTATCGCGTACACGACCTGGCGCAGCCTCGATCCCGAGATCCATCTCGCGCCGGTCGACGGCGGCCCGGCACGCCGGCTCACCTACTGGGGCTCGACGGACACCCGGGTCTGCGGCTGGACCCCCGACCCCGGGGACTCCTCCCACATCCTCGCCGTGTCCTCGCACAACCAGCCGTTCTCGCACATCTCCTGGGCCTACAGCGTCCCCACCGACGGCAGCCCCGGCGGCAAGCTGCCCTGGGGCCCGGTCGCCGACATCGCGGTCTCCGACATCGACGGCGAGCGGCGCACCCTGCTGCTCACCGGTACACCCCCGCACGAACCGGCTGCCTGGAAGCGGTACCGGGGCGGCGCGACCGGCCGGCTCTGGCTGCACGGCAAGCGGCTGCTGCCGGACATCGGTGGCCATCTCGCCTCACCGATGTTCGTCGGTGACCGGATCGCGTTCCTCTCCGACCACGAGGGCGTCGGCAATCTGTACTCCTGCCGGCCCGACGGCACCGATCTGCGCCGCCACACCGACCACGACGCCTTCTACGCCCGGCACGCCTCCAGTGACGGGCACCGGGTGGTCTACCAGTGCGCGGGCGATCTGTGGCTGGTGGACGACCTGGCGTCACCGAACGCGTTGCCGCGGAAGCTGGAGGTCCGGCTGGGCGGGCCGCGCACCGGACGGCGCCCGTACCAGGTGCCCGCCGCCAGCCACGTCGACTCGCTCTCCGTGGACGAGACGGGCCGGGCCAGCGCGGTCACCGTACGCGGCAGCCTGTACTGGCTCACCCACCGCGACGGCCCCGCCCGCACCATCGCCGACACCCCCGGGGTCCGGGTCCGGCTGCCCGAGATGCTCGGCAGCGGCGGCCAGGTCGCCTACGTCACGGACGCCGACGGCGAGGACGCGATCGAGATCGCCTACCTGCCGCGCGCCAGCGGCGACCGCGGGCCGCGCCGACTGGCCTCCGGGCAGCTCGGCCGGGTGCACGAGCTGATCGCCGACCCGGACGGCGAGCGGCTGGCCATCGCGACGAACGACGGGCGGCTGCTGCTCCTGGACACCGACGAGGAGACCTCCACCGGCGAACCCACCGAGCTGATCCGCTCCATCAACGGCCCCGTCCGCGACCTGGCGTTCTCGCCGGACGGCGCCTGGCTGACCTGGTCGCACCCCGGGATCGGCCGCTCGCTGCGCCAGATCAAGCTGGCCCGCATCCTGGGCACCGGCGCGCCCGTGATCGTCGATGTCACCAACGGCCGCTTCGAGGACGAGAATCCCGTCTTCACGGGCGACGGCCGCTATCTCGCCTTCCTCTCCTGGCGCGGCTTCGACCCGGTCTACGACGTCCACACCGGCGACCTCTCCTTCCCCCTGGGCTGCCGCCCGTACCTGGTGCCGCTCTCGTCCGCCACGCCCTCCCCCTTCGCCCTGTCCCCCGAGGGGCGCCCGGCGGCGGGCGGTCTCGACCCGGCCGACGACATCCCCGACGCCGGTACCGGCGAGGGCCCTTCGACCGTCACGGTCGAGTTCGAGGGCCTGGAGAACCGGGTGACGCCCTTCCCGGTCTCCGCGTCGAAGTACTCGGCCCTGCACCCGGTGAGCGGCGGCGGCCTGGTCTGGCTGCGCTGGCCGATCTCCGGCGCGCTCGGCGAGACCTTCGCCAACCCGGCGGACATGTCGGGCCGCCCCACCCTCGAACACTTCAACATCACCAAGGCCAGGAAGACCGAACTGGTCGGCCACCTCGACTGGTTCGCGGTCAGCGGCGACGCGACCCGGCTGGTCGTCATGGACGAGGGCGAGCTGCGCGCCGTCCCCGCCACCGAGACCGGCGACAGCGACTCGACGGTCTACCTCGACCTGCGCCGCATCCTGCACGAGGTCGACCCGGCGGCCGAGTGGCGGCAGGCGTACGAGGAGGGCGGCCGCATCATCCACTCCTACTTCTGGGAGCCGGACATGTGCGGCATCGACTGGACCGGCGTGCTCGACCAGTACCGCCCGCTCGTCGAACGGGTCGCCTCCCCCGACGAGTTCGCCGACCTGATGCGCGAGGTCCTGGGCGAACTGGGCACCTCGCACGCGTACGTGACCCCGGCCCGCCGCAACGAGGGCCCGCCGCACTACCAGCGGGCGATCGGCCTGCTCGGCGCGAACCTGGTGTGCCGGGACGGCGACTGGACGGTCCGGCGCATCCTGCCGGGCGACTCCTCCGACTCCAAGGCCCGTTCCCCGCTGGCCGGTACGGGCATCCGGGAGGGCGCGGTCCTCACCCATGTCGACGGACGCCCGGTCGACCCGGTCGCCGGCCCGTACCCCCTCCTCACGGCGGCGGGCGGCACCACGGTCGAGCTCACCTTCCGCCCGGTCGAGGGCGAGGGCCGCCCCCGCCGCGTCGCCGTCGTACCGCTGGTCGACGAACGGCCGCTGCGCTACCAGGACTGGGTGGCCAAACGCCGTGAAGTCGTACGGGAGTTGAGCGGCGGCAAGTGCGGCTACCTGCACATCCCCGACATGGGCGGATCGGGCTGGGCCCAGTTCAACCGGGACCTGCGCCTGGAGGTGTCCCGGCCGGCCCTGATCGTCGACGTGCGCGGCAACGCGGGCGGTCACATCAGCGAGCTGGTGGTCGAGAAGCTGACCCGCACGATCCTCGGCTGGGACCTGACCCGCAACGCCCAGCCGGTCAGTTACGCCTCCAACGCCCCGCGCGGCCCGGTGGTCGCCCTGGCCGACGAGGCGACCTCCTCCGACGGCGACATGATCACCGCCGCGTTCCGCCTGCTGAAGCTCGGCCCGGTGGTGGGCCAGCGGACCTGGGGCGGCGTCGTCGGCATGACCGGCCGGACCCGGCTGGGCGACGGCACGGTGATCACGGTGCCGATGAACGCGGCCTGGTTCGACACCTACGGCTGGTCGGTCGAGAACCACGGCGTCGAACCGGACCTGGAGGCACTGCGCACCCCCCTGGACTGGGCGGAGGGCCGGTACGCGGTACTGGACGACGCGGTCCAGGTGGCCCTGGACCTGCTGGGCGCCCAACCGGCCGCGACCCCACCGACGTACGACGACGTCCCGGACCGGCGACGGCCCCCCTTGCCGCCGCGCTGAGGGCTGTCCCGTAGCCGGAACCGCTCAGCGCAACTCGCACCAGACCGTCTTCCCGTACGGCCCCTGGTCGACGCCCCACCGCAGCGCCAACGCGTCCACGAGCGACAGTCCCCGCCCCGACTCGTCGCCGGGACCGGCGGTGCGGAGCGTCGGCCAGGCGCACGGTTCGGGATCGCTCAGCTCGACCCGGACCCGGCCGGAACACGTACCGGCCACCCGCAGCGTGACCGGTGTCCCCTCACCGAGATGCACGATCACATTGGTCAGCAACTCGCCGACACAGAGCAGCAGATCGGGCGAGTCCGCACCCCCGCACCGCTCCCGCAGGGTGCGCCGCATCTCCGGTACGGCCTTCGGCACGGCGAGCAGATCCACCGTGAGCGGCAGCGGAGTCATCCCCCGGCCGCCGAGCGCAGCACCTCGGCCATGCGGCGCGCGGTCGCCACATTGCAGTTGCCGAGCGCGACCAGTGGCGGCCGGGTCGTCCATCCGGCGAGGGTCAGCGGATCGACACCGAGCGACGGCAGCGTGATGCCGTGCGCGGCGAGCGCGGCGCGGAGTGCGTCGATGTCCGTGCCGATGTCGTTGCCGGTGAGGTCGTACGTGTCGTCCATGGGGGGAAGTCCACCTTTCGTTGCTGACTGTGACGAACGCCTCACACGCTGCCGCATGGACCTCTACCGTGAAAGGGCTTCCCGCTCCACAACGCACAGCGCGAAAGGCGGTCAACAGTGGCCACACGCAAGGAGATCGACGGCTCGGCGGGCGTCCCGCAGTTCTACGGCAAGGAACTCCGCTTCAAGCGGGAGGAGGCGGGCCTGACCCTGGAGAAGCTGGTGGACGGCAGCTTCTACGGCATCACGTACCTCAGCGAGATCGAGCACGGTCACCGGCGGATGCCCCTCGACCTGGCGCAGCATGTGGACCGGGTACTGAGGACGGACGGGTTCTTCCAGCGGCGGTGCGGGGACGTGCGGAAGGCCCGGCGCAAGGGGCACGCGGAGTATTTCGAGCGCGTGTTGGACGCGGAGAAGCGCGCCGAGACCATCGAGCAGTGGTCTCCGACCGTCTTTCCCGGCCTGCTCCAGACGAGGTCGTACGCGGAGGCCGTTATCTGCGCCGAGCGGCTTCCGGAGCTTCGGGAAGAGACCGAAGTGAAGGTCGGCGCGCGGCTGGAGCGAGCGCAGCTCTTCGAGCGGAGCCACCGGATCCCGCAGTACTGGAACATCCTGAGCGAGTCCCTGCTGCGACTGCCGATCGTGCCGTCGCAGCAGATGGCCGAGCAACTCGACCACATCGCCGAGCTCACCAAGCGCGGTCGGATCTTTACGCAGATCCTTCCGTGGAACGCGGGAGCGCACCCCCTCATGCTGGGCAACGCCCTGATTCTGGACTTCGCGGACGCTCCCCCGTTCGCCTACACGGAGGGCCAGCACCACGGAGTTACCGTCGACGATCCGGGCCTCGTGAAGCAATACGGGAGGTCGTACGATCTCCTGAGGGCCACCGCCTTGCCGCCGGAGGTGTCCCTCGCCATGATCGAGAAAGCGGCAGAGGAATACCGAAATGGTGTGCACCCCAATCGACTTGAGCGCCGCGATCTGGCGTAGGAGCAGCCACAGCAACTCCTCCGGCGGCGACTGCGTCGAAGTCGCCGAGGGGTTCGCCACCTGGCGCAAGAGCAGCCACAGCAACGGCGACGGTGGCAACTGCCTCGAAGTCGCGGATGGTCACCCCGGCATCGTCCCCGTCCGCGACTCCAAGCGTCCCGAAGGCCCGGCGCTCGTCATCGCCGCGTCCGCCTGGACGCCGTTCGTCGAGGCCGTCAAGGCGCCCTGACCCCGCCGCAGCGCCCCGGGCATACTTTCGAGCATGCCCGAGACCAAGGCCGTACCCCCCTCATGGGCCGCCGCCCTGCGGCCAGGTTCCGCGTCCCGTTCGCCGGCGAATGCACTCCGCTACGCCGCGCCCGCGCTGCTGGGCTACGTCGCCGTACGGCTTACCGGTATCGCGATCCTCCTGATCACCGCCTCCGTCACCGGCAAGGACGGAATGCACCGGCTGACGGGCCGCTGGGACTCGGTCTGGTACCAGCGGATCGCCGAGCACGGATACGGCTACGGGGTCCGGCTCCCGGACGGCACCTTCCACTCCGATCTGGCCTTCTTCCCGCTCCTGCCCGCGCTGGAGCGGGGACTGTCCGCCCTGTTCCCGCCCCTCGGCACAGCCGGCGCGGGCCTGTTGATCTCCTGGCTCGCCTCGCTCGTCGCCGCCGGTGGCATCTTCGCCGTGGGTGCGCGGCTGTACGGGCGCCGGGCGGGAATACTGCTGGCCGTGCTCTGGGGGGCGTACCCGACCGCGTTCGTGCAGTCCATGGCGTACACCGAGACGTTGTTCACGGCGCTGGCGGCCTGGGCGCTGTACGCCGTTCTGACCGACAGATGGATCACGGCGGGGGTGCTGTGCGTCGGCGCCGGGCTCACCCGGCCGATCGCGGCCGCGCTGATCGCAGCGATCGGCGTCACTGCGATGTGGCGGCTGGTCACCGCGCGGGGCGGAGACGAACCGCTCCGGACACACCGGCGGATGGCGGTGGGTGTCTGTCTGGCCCCGCTGGGCTGGCTGTCGTACATCGTCTTCGTGGCCGTGCGGGAGAGGAACCCGTTCGCGTACTTCGATGTCCAGGCAGCCTGGAACAACAAGATCGACGGAGGGGCGGCGCTGGCCGCCTTCGTGGTGGAACAGTTCGGCCGCAACGTCTTCGCGGGACTCGGACTGTGCGCAGCCTTCGCCCTCCTCTTCTGGATGGTGTGGCTGTGCCTACGGCAACGGCCGCGCCAACCTCCGCCCGTGATCGTCTACTGCGTCGTGGTGGTCGTGATCTCACTGATCGGGTCCGGCTACTTCGGCTCCAGGCCCCGGCTGATGATGCCCGCGTTTCCGTTGCTGCTGCCGGCTGCGGTGGCCTTGGCGGGCGCCCGGCGAAGGATGGTTCCGGCGGTGGTCGTGGGCGTGGCGGCGCTCGCGTCGGGGGTGTACGGAGCCTTTACGCTGCTCGGTTCCGGGCCCCCGTGACGCCCAGGTCAGAAGTTGCTTCCGCGAAACTAGTACCCGCACCATCCCGGCCTCCCGGCCCGACTCCCGGCAGGAGCAACAACGTGGACCAGCTCACGTACGACGACATCAAGGCCGCCACCGACCGGACCACCGGGCACATCCGCCCGGTCACCGTCACGCCCGTCGAGCGGCCCGAGCGGCCCGAGCAGCCCTACGAACTCTGGTACGCGCTGGAGTACATGCAGTACACCGGCTCCTTCAAGGCGCGCGGCGCGCAGAACTTCATCCAGGCCCACCGCGAGGCGGGCACCCTGCCGGACGCGGGGGTGACCATCGCCTCCGGCGGCAACGCCGGGCTGGCCTGTGCGTGGGCCGCCCAGCAGCAGGGCGTACGGGCCACGGTGTTCCTGCCGAGCACCGCCCCGGCGGTGAAGGTGGCCAAGCTGCGCGGCTTCGGGGCGGACGTGCGGCTGGTCGGCGCGGAGTACGCCGAGGCCCTCGAAGCGTGCGAGGAGTTCGCCGCCTCGTCCGGCGCGCTCGCCGCGCACGCCTACGACCACCCGCTGATCGCCGCCGGGGCCGGCACCCTGCTGGAGGAGATCCACGCCCGGATCCCCGGCCTGGACACCGTGGTGGTCTCGGTCGGCGGCGGCGGTCTGTTCGCGGGCGTCGCCACCGCCGCCCGGCAGCACGGAATCCGCACGGTCGCCGTCGAGCCGGAGAACAGTCGGGCGCTGAACGCCGCCATCGAGGCCGGCCGGCCGGTCGACGTCCCCGTCGAGTCGGTCGCCGTCGACTCCCTCGGCGCCCGACGTGCCACCGCCCTGGCCCTGCACGCCACCCGCGAGAACGACGTCCGCTCCGTCCTGGTGCCGGACGGGGAGATCGTCCGCGCCCGCCAGGCGCTGTGGGACCAGCGCCGCGTCGCCGTCGAGCACGCCGCCGCCACCGCGCTGGCCGCGCTCACCGCACCGGGCCCCGGCTACCGGCCGGGCGAGGGCGAGCGGGTCGCCGTAGTGCTGTGCGGGGCGAACACCGACCCGGGCGACCTGGTGCACCCGGCCGAGAACTGAGACCGGAGCCGCCGGAAGTCCCGGTCCGCGCCACGCGGAAGGGGCGCGCCCGGAGAACCGGGCACGCCCCTCACAGACAACGCGCGGTGTCGCGATGCGACGTCAGCGGTCGCGGCGCTCGCGGAGCTCGTCCGCGGCGCCCCGGGCCTTGTCACGGCCCTGCTGCGACGTCTTCGAGGCCCGCTCGGACGCGGCCTGCGTCCGCTCCCGGCCCTCGGTGCGCATCCGCTCCTGGCCTTCGGTGCGCGTCCGCTCCTGGCCTTGGCTGCGGCCCTCGCCGGCCTTCTTCTTCGCCTGGTCGGCGAGCTCCTGCGCCTTGTCCTTGAACTGGTCTGCAATACCCATGCTGTTCACTCCTAGTGGGTGCTTGGGGGCGGTCCGTGAGGACCTCGTTCAGCGTCGCAGGCCCCGGCACCCACCGCATGTCGATCACTTACGCTGCGTAGTCGCCGCCCTCGCGTCCTGGTCAGCGGCGCCCCCGGCGCCCACCAGTCCCTTGCTCACGCCGTCCAGCCGGGACCCGAACCTGCGGACCTCCCGCTGTCCGACGACTCCTATCAGCGAGGGCAGGTAGCCCCGCACGGACTGCATCCCGCGCAGCCACCACTGCGCGTACACATGCGGGGACCGGCGCTCGATCCCGGCCACGATCCGGTCGACCGCGGGACCCAGCGGATACGTGCGGTTCGCCGGCCAGGGCAGCCGCTGCCGCAGCTCCCGCATCACGTCGTCCTGGTCGGCGCCCCGCACCATGTCCGTGTCGGTCCAGGACAGATAGCCGACCCCGACCTTCACGCCCCGGTATCCGACCTCGGCCCGCAGGCTGTGCGCGAAGGCCTCCACGCCCGACTTGGACGCGCAGTACGCGGTCATCATCGGCGCCGGCGTCATCGCCGCGAGCGAGGCGATCTGGAGGAAGTAGCCGCGGCTCTCCATGAGCACCTGCAGGAAGGCCCGCCCGGTCACCGCGCCGCCGATCAGATTGACCTCGATGACCCGCCGCCACGCCTCGGGGTCCGAGTCGACGAACGGTCCGCCCGAGGCGACCCCGGCGTTGGCGACGACGACGTCGATCTTCCCGAACCGCGCCTTGACCTCCTGGGCGACCCGCGCCATCGCCTCGTGGTCGGTGACGTCCGCGAACCAGTGGTCGCTCTCCGAGTGCAGTCGCTCGGAGACCTTCTTCAGCTCGTCCGGCTCCAGGCCGACCAGCGCGAGCTTCGCGCCGCGCGCCGAGAGCTTGCGGGCCAGCAGCTCGCCGACACCACGTGCCGCGCCCGTGACGACGACGACCTGTCCTTCGAGACTCCGCCTGTCGCTCATGCGACCTCCTCCTTCTCGGCCGTACCGTCCGTGCCTGCGTCCGTGCCCGCCGGGAGGTGCCCGGCGACGAGTTCCCGGATCTTCGCCGTGACCGCCTCCGGTGCCTCCACCGGCGTCATGTGGCCCATGCCCGTCAGCTCGGTGAGCCCGAGGCAGTCGGGCAGCGCCGCCGCGAGGGCGCGGGCCTGCGCGGGCGGCGTCATCCGGTCCTCCGTACCCGCGATCACGACCGCGGGCACCCGCAACTCCCGTACGCCCGCGTCGAGATCGAGCTCCGCGAGGACGTGGCCCCAGGGCGCCCTGGCGCCCCGCGGGCAGGCGTGCACGATCCGGGCGCAGGCGTCCACCCGGTCAGGGGCGGAGCCCGCTCCCATCGTCGCGTACTTGAGTATCCGCCGGGAAACCGGTGTGACCGGTCCGAGCGGGGCCTTCGCACGGAGGATCGCGCGGGTCATCCGGGTCCGCACGGCCCCGGCCCGGACCGGCACCACCAGCGACTCGGCGGCCAGCCGCGAACTGCCGGTGCTGCACAGCAGTACGGCCGCCGCGTGCTCGCGCAGCCCGGCCCGCCGCGAGGCCGCCATGATCGTCATGCCGCCCATGGAGTGCCCGGCGAGCACGGCCTTCTCACCTGGTGCGAGGGTGGCGGCCAGCACCGCTTCGAGGTCGTCGGCGAGGGCGTCGGTGCTGTATCCCTCGCGGCCGACGGCGGGCGAACGGCCGTGGCCCCGCTGGTCGTAGACGACGACCCGGTGGTCCGCCGCGAGGTCCCGGATCTGCGCGTCCCAGAATCGGGTACTGCACGTCCAGCCGTGCGCGAGGACCACCGCGGGGGCGCCGTCCCGCCCGTGCACCTCGACATGGATCCGGGCGCCGTCGGCGGAGAGCGCGGTCAGCTCCCGCGCGGGGACCGGCGGGGCGCCGTCGCGCCGCAGCAGCCGGCTCATCCCACGACCTCCTCGGCGACGGCCTTCGCCGCGGCGGTGGCCTGCTTCGGGACGCGTACGACCTCGTACTCCGAGAGGTCGACCGACCGTGTCACCTTGCGGAATTCGGCGGTGGTGCCCGGCCAGACGGTGGTGTTGCGCCCGTTGGCGTCCAGGTACCAGCTGTTGCAGCCGCCGGTGTTCCACACGGTGCGCTTCATCCGCTCCTGGACGCGGCGGTTCCAGGCCCCGACCGCCGAGGCCCGCGCGTCGAGTGCGACCCGTCCGCCCAGCACGTTCAGCTGGCGCAGGTAGTCGGCCATGTAGTTCAGCTGGGACTCGATCATCAGGATCATCGAGGAGTTCCCGAGCCCGGTGTTGGGGCCGATGATCGTCATCCAGTTGGGGAAGCCTGCGGCGCTGGCGCCGCGCAGCGCCTGCATGCCGTCCTTCCAGGAATCGGCGAGCGTGATGCCGTCCGCACCCACCACGCGCTCGGCGATCGGCATGTCGGTGACGTGGAAGCCGGTGCCGAAGACGATCGCGTCGACCTCGGTCTCCGTACCGTCGGAGGCGACGAGCGTGGAGCCGCGCACCTCGGCCAGGCCGGAGGCGACCACGTCCACGTTGGGCTTCGCGAGCGCCGGGTAGTAAGCGCTGGAGAGCAGGATGCGCTTGCAGCCGATGCGGTACGAGGGAGTCAGCTTGGCCCGCAGCGCGGGGTCCTTGATGGCCCGCGCCATGTTGGCCTTGGCTATCCTCTCGACCACGCCCAGCTCACCCGGGTGCTTGGTGAAGGCGCTGACCTGCAACTCCCGTATGCCCCACAGCAGTCCGCGGCGCGCGGTGCCGGTGATGGGCAGTGCCCGGTGCAGCCGGCGCTCGACGCCGCTGATCTTCCGGTCCATGCGCGGCATGACCCAGGGCGGGGTGCGCTGGAAGAGCGTCAGGCTGCCGACCTTCGGCTGGATCGCGGGCACGATCTGGATGGCGGAGGCGCCGGTGCCGATCACGGCGACGCGCTTGCCGGTCAGATCGGCGTCGTGGTCCCAGCGGGCCGAGTGGAAGACCTTGCCGGGGAAGTCGGCGAGACCGGGGACGTCCGGCGTCTTCGGGTCGGAGAGCGGACCGCTCGCGGAGACGACGACATCGGCGGTGAAGGAGGCCCCGTTCGCCGTCTCGATGGCCCAGTGCAGCTCTTCGCGGTCCCAGCGCATGACCGTCACTTCATGGCCCAGCCTGAGGTGCGGGCGCAGCCCGAAGGTGTCCGCCACATGCTCCAGGTAGGCGCGGATGTGCTCCTGCCCGGAGAAGGTCCGCGGCCACTCGGGGTTGGGTGCGAACGAGAACGAGTAGAGGTGGGACGGTACGTCGCAGGCGCAGCCCGGGTAGCTGTTGTCGCGCCAGGTGCCGCCGACGGATTCGGCCCGCTCCAGGACGACGAAGTCCGTGATGCCTTCGCGGCGCAGCCGGACCGCGGCCCCGAGGCCCCCGAACCCGGATCCGATCACCGCCACTCGTACGTGCTCGTGCTGGGCCATGCTGCCGCCTCCCGCGGTACGTCACACGACTCTGCCAGCAATCACTGGCATTGTTGGGAGAGTAGAGCAGCTCCGTACCGATGGGTAGGGGTACGGCAAGGGAAAGTTACCGGCGGTACAACATAGGGTGCGGGTGTGGCTGACGGACGCGAGCACCGCGAATACCGCATGGAGGAGCTGGCCAAGGAGGCCGGAATCCCCGTGCGGACCGTGCGTTTCTACCGGGAGCGCGGACTGATCTCGCCGCCCCGCCGCGAGGGGCGCATCGCCTGGTACGACGACCACCATCTGGCCCGGCTGCGCACCATCACGGGCCTGCTGGAGCGCGGCCACACCCTCACCGGCATCGCCGATCTCGCCCGCACCTTCGAGAGCGGCCGCGATGTCGCCGAGGTGCTGGGCCTGGGCGAGCCGACCGAGGAGACCCCGGTACGCCTCACACCCGAGCAGCTCGCGGACTACTTCGAGGGCGAGACCACCGCGGAGAACCTGGCCGCCGCCCTCGACCTGGGCTATCTCGCCACCGACGGCGACGAGATCGTCCACATCAGCCGCCGCCTGCTGGAGGTCTCGTCCGAGCTGGTACGGGAAGGGGTGCCGCTCGCCACGGTCCTCGCGGCCGGCCGCCGCGTCCGCGAGCACGCCGACGCGCTCGCCGAACTCTTCGTGGGCATCCTGGAGAACCGCGGCGACGAGGCCGAACCGCACCAACTCCGGCCGCTGGCCCGCGCGGTGGTGGACGCCGAGCTCTCCATGGCCCTGGACCGGCGCCTGCGCCGCGAGAACACCGACGAGCCGCCGCGGAACCCCTGCTGACGGATGGCCACACGGCGGCCGACGGACCGGTTTCCTTGATCGCACGCCGGGATACTGCCCGGATCGAGCCGCCCGGCACTCCCCGCGTTCGCACGCTCTACTGTTCGAACACCACCGTCACCGGTGCGTGATCACTCCACCGCTCGGCGTGCGTCGCGGCCCGCTCGACCCAGCCCTTCACCGCGCGCCCGGCCAGCCCCGGCGTCGCCACCTGGTAGTCGATCCGCCAACCGGTGTCGTTGTCGAAGGCCCGCCCGCGGTAGGACCACCACGAGTACGGGCCCTCCTCGTCGGGGTGCAGCGCCCGTACGACATCGACGTACTCGGCCTCGTCGAAGACCCGGGTCAGCCACTCCCGCTCCTCGGGGAGGAAGCCGGAGTTCTTCTTGTTGCCCTTCCAGTTCTTCAGGTCGGCCTCCTGGTGGGCGATGTTCCAGTCGCCGCAGACCACCACCTCGCGGCCGTCGGCCGCGGCCCGCTTCTTCAGACCCTTCAGATACGGGAGGAACGCGGCCATGAACCGCTCCTTCTCGTCCTGCTTCTCGGTCCCGACCTCGCCGGAGGGCAGATACAGGCTCGCGACCGTGACACCCGGCAGGTCGATCTCGACGTAGCGCCCGCTCGCGTCGAACTCCTCGCTCCCGGCGTCCCCGAAGCCGCCGAACCCGATCTGCACGCGCTCGGGCGCCCGCCGCGAGTAGAGGGAGACCCCGGCCCGCCCCTTGGCGGCGGCCGGCGCGTGCACGGTG
This sequence comes from Streptomyces sp. NBC_01363, assembly GCF_026340595.1. GTDB lineage: Bacteria > Actinomycetota > Actinomycetes > Streptomycetales > Streptomycetaceae > Streptomyces. The sequence goes on along the minus strand of NZ_JAPEPF010000001.1, from coordinate 2,383,387 downwards.
TGCCAGCCCTCCGGCTCACGCACCTCCTCGGGCAGCTGCTGCGGCTCGGCCCGCACCTCCTGGAGGCAGATCACATCGGCTTCGGTCCGGGCCAGCCACTCGACGAAGCCCTTCTTGGCGGCGGCACGGAGCCCGTTCACATTGACGGAGGTCACAGTCAGCATCCCGGCACGATACCGACATTCACGAACCGCATACACGTACCATCATCCGTATGAATATCCACCCTCGGCCCTTCGACCACCCCGACGCCGTCAAACTCAACGACCAGGTGCAGCTCGAATACGCCGAGCGGTACGGGGACGAGGGCGATGTCACACTGCTCGACCCCTCGATGTTCGAGCCTCCGAACGGTCTGTATCTGCTCGCCTACGACGCGCGCGACCGCCCCGTCGCCACCGGCGGCTGGCGCACCCAGGACCGGAACGACGAGGGCTACTCGGACGGCGACGCCGAGCTCAAGCGGATGTTCGTGATACCCGAGGGCCGCGGCAACGGACTGGCGCGCCGCATCCTGGCCGCGCTGGAGGCCGACGCGCGGGCGGCGGGCCGGGTCCGCATGGTGCTGGAGACCGGGGACAAGCAGCCCGAGGCCATCGCGCTGTACGCGTCCAGCGGTTACGCCCCGTGCGAGAAGTTCGGCCACTACCGCATGTACGAGAGCAGCCGCTGCTTCGCCAAGCCGCTGCGGTAGCGGTCCCGGGCCTCAGAGGCTGTCGGGTGACCTCGGACCGGGCGGCCTCTCAGGCGTCGGCCGCGTACTTCCAGAACTCCCGCATCAGCGTGGGCGGGGTCGGTCCGGCCATTTCCAGCTGGGTCAGCAGGATCGCGACCGCGCCGGTGGAGGGCGTCAGGTGTCCCGCCGTTCCCGTGCCGCCCACCCAGCCGTAGCGTCCCGGTACGTTCCAGGGCTCGATGGCCTCGACGTCGACCGAACCGCCGTAGCCCCAGCCCTGCCCCTCCAGGAACAACGTGCTGCGCTCGCGCTGCGCCCGCGTCAGATGGTCGGTGGTCATCAGCCGCACCGACTCGGCCGACAGCAGCCGGCGCCTGCCGGGGCTCCCTTCCGGGTTCCCCTCCGCGAGCAGCATCCGGGCGAAGGCGTACCAGTCGTCGGCGGTCGAGACCAGACCGCCGGTGCCGGACGGGAACGCGGGCACGCTGCTCCACTGCCCGTCCGGGCCATCGACCAGCTGGAGGCCGCCGCCCTCCGGGGCGGTGCGGTAGTAGCTGGTGAACCGGTCGGCCTTGCCGGCCGGCACGGCGAATCCGGTGTCGGCCATGCCCAGCGGCTCGAACAGCCGCTCCGCCAGGAACTCGGGCAACGGCCGGTCCGAGACCCGGGCGAGCAGCACGCCGAGGATGTCGGAGCAGGTGTTGTACAGCCATGCCTCGCCCGGCTGGTCGAGCAGCGGGATACCGGACAGCGTGGCCATCCACGCGTCCGGCTCCTCGATGGCCTGGGGCTGCAGCGATCCCTGCTTCAGCTCGCTGAACAGCAGCCCGACCGCGGGCAGCGAGAAGTCCGACGGGAAGCCGTACCCGGCCCGGAAGGTGAGCAGATCGGCCACGGTGATGACCTTCTCGGCGGGTACCACGTCGTCGACCGGGGAAGCGGGCGTACGGACCACCTTCGGTGCCGCCAGCTCCGGCAGCCACTGCCGCACCGGTTCGTCCAGTGCGATCCGGCCCTCCTCGACCAGCATCATGGTCGCCGCGGCGGTGACGGGCTTGGTCATCGAGGCGATGCGGAAGATCGAGTCCCTGGCCATCGCGACCGTACCGCCCGCATCGGCGGAGCCGACCGCCGCCACCTCGACCCGGTCGCCACGGGCCACCAGGCCCACGGCTCCCGGCGCCGCTCCGCCGCCGACGTGCTTCTCCAGGAGATCGCGCAGATTGCTCATCGGTCCACCTTCTCGCTCGTACGCCCAGAAGCAGGACTGCCGCACCGCCCCGGACCCATCGGTCCCGGAGGCGATCCCCCGACGGCTCAGCGCACCCGGCCGACGCCCACGTAGAAGCCGCTGCGCTCCCGCACCGGGGCGGGCTCCTCGCGGTACCACTCCGTGGCGAAGACCAGCCCCGGCTCGACCAGGTCCAGCCCGTCGAAGAAGGGCTCGACCTCGCTCCGGGTACGCATCCGCAGCGGGATCGCCCCCTTCTTGTACGCGGTCTCGGTCTCCTGCTTGAGCTCCGGGTGCTGGTCGGCCGTGCCGTGCGAGAGCACCAGGAAGCTGCCTGCGGGGAGCGCGTCGACGAAGGTGCGGGTGAGGCCGTACGGGTCCTCGTCGTCCGGCAGGAAGTGCAGGAGCGCGATGAGGGAGAGCGCGATGGGCCGGTCGAAGTCGAGCAGCTCACGGGCGTGTTCGAGGATCACCTCGGGCCGGCGCACATCCGCGTGGAGGTAGTCGGTGATGCCCTCCGGCCTGCTGATCAGCAGCGCCTCCGCGTGCCGCAGGACGATCGGGTCGTTGTCCGCGTAGACAACCCGGGCGGACGGCGTGATGCCCTGGACGACCTGGTGCAGATTGGGTTCCGTGGGGATGCCGGTGCCGATGTCGAGGAACTGGTCGACCCCGCTGCGGGCCAGCCAGGCGGAGGCCCGGTGCATGAAGGCCCGGTTCCGCGCCGCGTTGCCCCGCGCCTCCTCGGGCAGCTTCTCCGCCACCTGCTGGTCGACCGGGTAATTGTCCTTGCCGCCCAGCAGCCAGTCGTAGACGCGCGCGGGGTGGGGCTTGCTGGTGTCGATCTGAGGCCTGGGCATGCCGGCTTTCACAGGGACGCTCCTCCGTACGGAAAATCACGAGCAGCTGAGAACTCGGCCTGACGCGGGAACACCCCCGGCAGCACACACGGAACAGGCGAGCACCGCCAGCGTAATTGGCCCCGCCGACACCGCCCGACGGCCCCCGCCGTCACGGCTCCTCCCACGGCGGCGGCGCGGCCCTGCCCCCGTCGTCGGGCAGCATCACCAGGCGTACGGCCATCTGGCGTGCGTCCGGCGGGTGTTCGCCGGGCGGGCTCGTGTATTTGTGCAGCAGCGCCTGGTACTCCTCGGCGAACGAGGCGACCTGCTCCTTCGTCATCCGCAGCCCGGCGCGATAGATCTGGTTCCACCCCGCCGAGGCGTCGTAACCGGCGTACGCCTTCACGACCAGGTTCAGGTCATGGGTCATCTTGAGCGCGCCGAGCTTCACGGCGGCCTCGCGCTCGTCCTCGGTCATCTCCAGACCGGGCGGCGTGAGGATGTTCGTCATGAGCGACTTCCACCAGCGCTCCCGCCCGGTGGAACGCTCCTCGATCTCCGCGATCAGATTCAGCTCGGCGAGCTTGCGCAGGTGGTAGCTGGTGGTGCCGGTGGACTCGCCGAGGGCCTTGGCGACGCTGGTGGAGTTCGCTTCGCCGTGTTCGCCGAGATAGCTCAGGATGTCGCGGCGCACCGGGTTGGACAGCGCCTTGTAGAAGGCCTTGAGGTCCGGGCCGGTGAGCACTCTCGTCTCGGGACGCTCGACCATGCCCGCCAGCATAGTGCAGAGGTTCTCTGCAATCATTGCAGAGACTATTTGCAGAATCTCTCTGCAATGATTACGTTGGCCCGGGAGGCGCCACCGGGCGCCGGGATTCGGGGGGGTACCCATGTCTGATTCGCTGGACGCCCGGACGCGGGACGAGATCGACGACCAGGTGGCGGAGGCCTTCGACGCCTACCTGTCCGACCGTCTGACGGAGCGGGGCCCGCTGCGCACGGCCCTCACCACGGGGCGCGGCGCCCGGGTCGTGCTGGGCACGGTCGCCCTCGGCGCCCTCGCAACGGCACTCGCGCCGGGCGGCATTGCCGCCATCTGCTGGATCTGGGGCGCCATCGCGGTGATCGACGTCGCCTGGCTGTGGGCGGCCCACCGCCGCTGACGATCCGTGAGCCGATACGCCGCACATCCGTCGCGGCACGGCCCTTCGCGGAAAGCGGGCCCCAACCGACGAGATCCCGCCCGATCTTTCGATCGGACGGGATCTCGTGTGTGCGGTGGACCTGTGGGGATTTGAACCCCAGACCCCCTCGATGCGAACGAGGTGCGCTACCAGACTGCGCCACAGGCCCTTGCAACGAGTGAAACTCTAGCACCCCGAACGGGGTGCTCGGAAATCCGGTCCGTGCTGGTCAGCCGAGGCGGGGACGCAGCGGGGCCCGGGACGGGCTCACTCGTTGGCGGCTCGGGGGCGTTCCCCGTCCTCGTACTGGTCGAAGAGCGGCGTCCGGCCCCGGTCGCGGGCGCGGCGGGACTGGTTGGTGCGCTGACGCGGCGCCGGGTCGACCGGGGGTACCACGGGGTGCGAGGTGCCCGTCTGGGTCGGCTCGGCGGCGCTGGAGCGGGCCGCGCTCCACGTCTCCGGGTTGCCGACCTCGACGCCGCCCGTGGCGCGCGGGGCGACCGGGGCTGTGACGTAGGTCGGCAGCGGGACCGGGACCGGCTCCCAGCTGTCGCCCTGGACCCGGCCGCGTTCGCGCTGCTGGTCGACCCATTCCGCGTGGTCCGTCTGCTCGACCAGGGCGCGGCGGCCGGCCTCCTGCGGGGAGACCGCGGGCGCGGGCTCCGGCTCGGGGCGGCGCGCTTCGGGCTCCTCGTCGGGCTCGGCGGGGGCCGCCGCGGCCGGCTGGTGCCTGCGGGGACGGTTCTCGCGCAGATGCTGCGCCGCCACCTCGGCCCGGCGCCGGTCCATGGTGAAGGCGAACCGGCGCCGCTCCTGGGTCCGCAGATGCACGATGTACGTGCTCAGCAGCACGGCCGGAACCGCGGGCGCCCAGAGGAAGTGGAGGCCACCGACCGCCGCGACGACCGCGCCGAGGGTGAAGGCCAGGAAGAGGACGACAGTGGTACGCCGACGGCGCGCGAGGACCTGGAGACGCTGGGCACGCCGGACGCGCTCGGCCTCCGTTCCGCCCGGCCGCGGGCGTGCGCGCCGCGCGGAGGGCGGCGCCTGTGCCCGTGCCGGGTCGTGCACCCGGGCTTCGGTATGCGCGTCGGGCGCGGCGAAGGCCCGGACGTCCACGGAGTCCATTCGGTCCGTGGCGACGTCCGGGTCGGCGTCGGGCTCCGCCTCCTCGGCAGAGCGCTCCCGCAGGTCCTTGGCGTACCGGCGCTCCATCGCCGCCCGTCCGGACAGCAGCCGGATGGCGGTGCTGAAGCGTTCCGTCGGACGGGCTTCGTTGAGCTCGTCCTGCCTGCGGAGCCACATCGGCACCAGGTAGGCGGCCCAGGCCCCGACGATGACTGCGTAGATGAGGCCGCTGCTGCTCACGTCTCACACCGTAGAGGGGTTTGCGCGGGGGCATCCGCCAATTGGCCCGGTGTGTCGCACGATCCGGCTGATATCACGGACTTTTTTTGTGATTGTTCAGATCAGCCATGGGTGTTTGTGCGTTCGCCATCGGTCAACTGCCGATCAATATCGAACACTTATTTTATTTCCCGTGGCGTTCCTGGTCGTGCCCGGTGCCAGCGCCGGAGCAGTCCGTCGGGTACTTCCTCCGCGGTGAGCGCGTAGATCAGATGGTCCCGCCAGGCACCGTCGATGTGGAGATAGCGCGGGCGCAGGCCTTCCTCGCGGAATCCCAGTTTCTCCACGACTCTTCTGCTCGGCCCGTTCTCCGGCCGAATGCACACCTCGATGCGGTGCAGCCCGACCGTGCGGAAGCAGTGGTCGACGGCGAGGGCGACCGCGGTCGGCATCACACCGCGACCGGCCACCTCCTGGTCGACCCAGTAGCCGACATGACCCGAGCACATCGAGCCCCAGGTGATCCCGGCGACCGTCAGCTGACCGACCAGCCGGCCCTCGTACTCGATGGCGAAGGGCAGCATCCGGCCCGCGTTGGCCTCGGCGCGCAGATGACGGACCATCTGACGGTACGTGGGGCGCCGGGCCGCCGGTCCGCCCGGGGCGGGCGGCGGCACGGTCGCCTCCCAGGGGCGCAGCCAGTCACGGTTGCGCCGGTTGACCTCGCGCCACATGCGCTGGTCGCGCAGCTTGATCGGACGGAGCACGATCTCGCCGTCGCTGAGGACCACCGGCCAGGTCGAGACGTTCAGCTCGGGCTCCCCGGTCGGGGGTGATCGCCGCCGCGCAACTGGTCGACGGCGTGCACCAGGAGACGGGCGAGGACGGCGAGGCCGTCGCGCACCCCGCCGGTGGAGCCCGGCAGGTTCACGATGAGCGTGCCGCCCGCGACGCCCGCGAGGCCCCTGGAGAGCGCGGCGGTGGGGACCTTGTCGCGGCCCTCGGCACGGATCGCCTCGGGGATGCCGGGGATCTCGTGATCGAGGACGCGGCGGGTGGCCTCGGGGGTGCGGTCGGTGGGCGAGATGCCCGTACCGCCGGTCGTGACGATGACGTCGTACCCGGCGGCCGCTCCGGCGCGCAGGGCCTGTTCGACCGGGTCGCCGTCCGGCACGACCTGCGGTCCGTCGACGGCGAAGCCGAGGTCCTTGAGCGCCTCGGAGATCAGGGGGCCGCCCTTGTCGGCGTAGACGCCGGCCGAGGCGCGGTTGGAGGCGGTGACCACCAGGGCGCGGTAGGCGGACGGGGCCGGTGACGCCCCGGGCGCCGTCACGCGTCCGCTCCGTCCGCCTCGGTGCGCCGGTAGTCGCCGGACTTGCCGCCCGACTTCGACTCGACCCGTACGTCCGTGATGACCGCCGCCTTGTCGACCGCCTTGATCATGTCGATCACGGTGAGCGCGGCGACGGAGACGGCGGTCAGGGCCTCCATCTCGACGCCGGTGCGGTCCGTGGTCTTCACGGTGGCAGTGATCTCCACCGCGTCATCGGCGACGCCCAGGTCGACCTCGACGCCGGAGACGGCCAGCGGATGGCAGAGCGGGATCAGGTCGGGGGTGCGCTTGGCGCCCATGATCCCGGCGATGCGGGCGGTGGCGAGGGCGTCGCCCTTGGGGACTCCTTCGCCGCGGAGCAGCTCGACGACGCGCGGCGAGACGAGGACCCGGCCACTGGCACGGGCCACCCGCGCGGTGACGTCCTTCTCCGAGACGTCGACCATGCGGGCCGCGCCCGCCTCGTCGATGTGCGTCAGCCTGTTCTGCGTACTCAACTAACTCCGCCTCGCGGTAGGGCGCCGGTTGCCCGCTCGGCCCGCACCGGGGTGCGGGCCGGGGGCCCGGGGGTGTCCCCGGGAAGGCACAGCGGCAGACACCGTACCGCCACCGCCCGGCGATCAGCGGAGCAGGACCACCTCGGTGTCCGTGCCGGGCTCGGCGGAAGTGACGTCCTCGGGCAGCACGATGAGCGCGTCCGCCTGCGCGAGTGCGGCGATCAGATGCGAACCGGAACCGCCGACGGGGGTGACCGTGCCGGCCTCCGCGTCGTACGTACCGCGCAGGAACTGGCGCCTGCCGGACGGCGAGGAGAGTGCCTTGTCCGTCTTCAGCACGGCCCGGACGGTGGGGCGGTTCACGTCCGACAGACCCATCAGGACGCGGATCGCGGGCCGTACGAACAGCTCGAAGGAGATGTACGACGAGACGGGGTTGCCCGGCAGCGCCAGCAGCGGTGTGTGGTCGGGGCCGATCGAGCCGAAGCCCTGCGGCTTGCCCGGCTGCATGGCGAGCTTGCGGAAGTCGATGCCGCTGCCCGGTTCGTCCTCGTCGCCCACCGAGGACAGGGCTTCCTTGACGACGTCGTACGCGCCGACGCTGACGCCGCCGGTGGTGACGACGATGTCGGCGCGGATCAGCTGGTCCTCGATGGTGGCGCGGAGCGTATCGGCGTCGTCGGTGACGGCGCCGACCCGGTAGGCGATCGCTCCGGCGTCCTTGGCCGCGGCCGTGAGCGCGAAGCTGTTCGAGTCGTAGATCTGACCGCCGGTCAGCTCCTCGCCGGGCTGGACCAGTTCGCTGCCGGTGGAGATGACGACGACGCGCGGCCGGGGCCGCACCTTCACCGTCGACCGGCCGATCGCGGCGAGCAGGCCGATCTGCGGCGGGCCGACGACCGATCCGGCGCTCAGCGCCAGATCGCCCGGCTTGACGTCGCTGCCGCGGGCCCTGACATGGGCGCGGGCCTCGACGGGGCGGTGCACCCGGACCTCGCCGCCCGCGGCCTCCGGGTCGTCCCGGTGGGAGCGCATGGTGTCGGCGGGGCCGCCGCCCGTGCCGCCGTCGGTCCACTCGACCGGGACCACGGCCTCGGCGCCGGCCGGCAGCGGGGCGCCGGTCATGATGCGGGCGGCCTCACCGGGGCCGACGGCCCGGTCGCCGGGCAGGCCGTCATCACCGGCCGCGACGTCACCGATGACGGTGAGCACCGCGGGGAACTCCTCGTCGGCACCCTCGACATCGGCGACGCGGACCGCGTACCCGTCCATCGAGCTGTTGTCGAAGGGCGGCAGCGCGATCTCCACCATGACGTCCTCGACGAGGACACAGCCCTGGGCATCGTGCAGTTGCAGCTCGATGGGTTCGAGCGGGCGCACCGCTTCGAGAATGTCTGCCAGGTGCTCGTCCACCGACCACATCGTGCTGCTCAAAGTGCTACATCTCCTCGGTGACGTAACTGCGGAGCCAGGTCTTGAAGTCCGGGCCCAGGTCTTCACGTTCGCACGCGAGTCTGACAATGGCACGGAGGTAATCGCTCCGGTCACCGGTGTCATAGCGGCGGCCCTTGAAGACGACACCGTGCACGGGGCCGCCGGCCTTCTCGTCCTCGGCGAGGAGCTGGAGCGCGTCGGTGAGCTGGATCTCGCCGCCGCGGCCCGGCTCGGTCCTGCGCAGTATCTCGAAGACGGCGGGGTCCAGGACATAGCGGCCGATGATCGCGAGGTTGCTGGGCGCCTCGGCGGGGTCGGGCTTCTCGACGAGGCCGGTGATGCGCACCACATCGCCTTCGGCGGTGGGCTCGACGGCCGCGCAGCCGTACTGGTGGATCTGCTCCGGCGCGACCTCCATCAGCGCGATGACGCTGCCGCCCTCGCGTTCCTGGATCTCGACCATACGGGCCAGCAGCGGGTCGCGCGGGTCGATCAGGTCGTCGCCGAGAAGGACCGCGAACGGCTGGTCCCCGACGTGCGGTGCGGCGCACAGCACGGCGTGGCCGAGGCCGCGCGGGTCGCCCTGCCGGACGTAGTGCATGGTGGCCAGGTCGCTCGACTCCTGGACCTTCTTGAGCCGTTCGGCGTCTCCCTTCCGGGTGAGCGCGGACTCCAGCTCGTAATTGCGGTCGAAGTGATCCTCGAGCGGACGCTTGTTGCGGCCGGTGATCATCAGCACGTCGGAGAGACCGGCGGTCACCGCCTCCTCGACGACGTACTGGATCGCGGGCTTGTCGACCACAGGCAGCATCTCCTTGGGAGTGGCTTTGGTGGCCGGCAGGAAGCGGGTACCGAGCCCCGCGGCCGGAATGACGGCCTTGCTGATCCTGGGATGCGACTGAGTCATGCGCAGAACGATAACCGGTGCGTATGTGAGGAAGATGAGGGTCCGGTTAACTTTGTACGCCTATATGCACATGCGAGAGATCCAGGGGTGCCCGTTGAGCACAGAGATGTCCCGAAAGGCGCAGCTCCGACGTGAACTGCTGGCCGCACGGCGCCTTCTGACCAGGGAAGACGTGGAGAACGCCGCAGTGGTTCTGTCCCGGGGCGCACTGGATCTCGCGGAGTTGTCCGGGGCCCGTACCGTCGCCGCCTACGTCTCGGTGGGAAGCGAGCCGGGTACCCGCGCACTGCTGGACGCGCTGCGCGCCCGTGATGTGCGGGTGCTGCTGCCGGTTCTCCTCGCGGACAACGATCTGGACTGGGCGCCGTACGAAGGAGCCGACCGTCTCGTCGGGGCCGGCCGCGGGCTGCTGGAGCCGGACGGCGCTCGGCTCGGCCCCGAAGCGGTCCTGGAGGCGGACGCGGTCCTGCTGCCGGGCCTCGCGGTGGACGGGCGCGGGATGCGGCTCGGGCGCGGCGGCGGCAGCTACGACCGGGTGCTGGCCAGGCTCGCCGCGGCCGGGGCGCGTCCGGCGCTGATCGTCCTGCTGTACGACAACGAGGTGGTCGCGCGGGTCCCGGAGGAACCGCACGACCACCCCGTGGACGTGGTGGTGACACCGGCCATGACCCGCCGGACGGGCCGTCAGGGCCGCTAGGGCTTGAGGGTCAGGGTGTCGGTCGTCGTCTTGGAGACGGCGTTCGTGCCGTAGGACCAGTCGAGCAGTTCACCATTGACCCACTTGTCGGTCTGATCGGTGTAGTGCGCGCTGAACGCGTGCCCGGAGGCGCCGGTGAGGTTGATCCAGCGGGACTTGTCCCAGTCCCCCACGTTGACCACCATCCGCATCGACGGGACCCAGACGACCTCGTAGCCGCCCGCCGCGTTCCAGCCGGTGGCGTTCACCGCGGCCTCTCCGCCGCCGAGGTTCCACGGGCCGCGGTTGAGGGCCCGCTGGAGCAGGCCGGGGCCCTCGGTGCCGAGGGTCTGGTTCTTCAGGGTCAGCTGGTGCAGCCGGCCCCAGCTCCAGGTGGTGATGTCCTTGCCGAGCTTGGCGGTCAGCTCCCAGCGGGCGTCCTCCATGGCGCGGGCGAAGAGCTGGTCGCGGTTCTCGGTCGGCTCGTCCCGGCCGCTCCTCGGCGTCTTCCACCAGTCGCTGTTCTGGTCGTCCATCAGGTCGGCGACCACCTGGTACCAGCGGTCACCGCCGTCGGGCTGGGCGGAGTCCGCGTCGCGCCGGCCGCACTCGCGCACCAGCCTGTCCTGCTCGTCGACCGGGCCCGAACTGCCGGCCCGGGGCACGTTGAGGCACTCGCCCTTGACCCGCAGCTCCTTGGGCAGCTTGTTGCCGAAGGCCAGCTTGAGGATGTTGCGCCAGACCGCGTTGAAGTACGCGGCCGCGGCCGAGTCGGACTCCTGGGTGTAGTCCCAGCCCTCCAGGAGCTTCTGTGCCTCGCGGACGCTCTTGTCCGAGACGTTGATCTTCATCAGCTCGGGCACCAGCAGCGCGGCGATCTCGCTGGTGTTGTCCATCTGCATCTTCTGCATGTCTTCGGTCGAGATCTTCCCGCCGCCCTTGATCTTCGACTGGATCAGGTCGTCGATCCGCTGGCTGCGGGTGCCGTAGCCCCAGTCCTTGGTCAGCAGGTGGGGGTACTTCTTCTCGTCGATCACGGCCTGGTTGGCGGTGACGATGTAGCCGCGCTTCGGGTCGTACTCGTAGGGCAGCTCGTCGAACGGGACCGGGTCCTTCTTCCAGCCGTAGTCCGAGGACCAGCCGGGGCTGGGCATCGTGCCGTTGCCCTTGAGGCGCACCGGGATCGTGCCGGGTGCCTGGTAGCCGATGTGGCCCTTGGTGTCGGCGTAGATGAGGTTCTGCGAGGGGACCTCGAAGTGCTCGGCCGCCGCCCGGAAGGTGGTGAAGTCCTTGGCCCGGTTGAGCTCGAAGACCGCGTCCATGGACTTGCCGGGTTCCAGCGCGGTCCACTTCAGGGCGACCGCGTAGCCGTCGGCCCGGTCCGGCGCCGCGTTGGTGACGGGGGCCTTCTGGCCGACCTTCTCCAGTTCGCCGCTGCGGTCGGAGACCAGCGGGCCGTTGTTCGTCTCGCGGACGGTGATCTTCCGGTCCTTGCCGCCGGCGACCTTGATGGTCTCGTCGCGGGTGGTGAAGGGCTTGACCTTGCCGTCGTACAGGTAGCCGTCGCCGGAGACCTTCTCCAGGAAGAGGTCGGTGACGTCCGCGCCGAGGTTGGTGAAGCCCCAGGCGATGTCCTGGTTGTGACCGATTATCACGCCGGGCATCCCGGCGAAGGTGTAGCCGGCGGTGTCGTACTGGCAGGTCTTCGTGATCTCGCGGCAGTGCAGGCCCATCTGGTACCAGAGCGAGGGCAGCTGCGGCGCCAGGTGCGGGTCGTTGGCGAGCAGCGGCTTGCCGGTCGTCGTGTAGTCGCCGGAGACCACCCAGGAGTTGGACCCGATGCCGTTGCCGTTCGGGCCGAGCAGCGCCGGGATCTGGTCGAGGGTGTCGGAGAGCGAGGAGAGCTGGGTGTTCAGGCCCTCGGTGGCGCCCTGCATGGTGTTCGAGCCGATGGAGTCGGACGGGGTCGCGTCCGGGTCGAACTTGCCGGTGACCGGGGAGATCGCCCCCTGGTCCACGATCGGCCGGTGCTTGTCGTACGGGTACGCCGGGTAGAGGTCCTCGATCTGCTTCGCGTCGAGCCTGCTGGTCATCAGCGACCGGTCGATCTCGTCCTGCATGTTGCCGCGCAGGTCCCAGGCCATGGCCTTGAGCCAGGCCACCGAGTCGACCGGGGTCCACTCGGTCGGCTTGTAGTCGTTGGTGAAGCCGAGGGCCGCGTACTCGACGGAGATGTCCTTGCCGTCGCGCCCCTTGAGGTAGGCGTTGACGCCGTCCGCGTACGCCTGGAGGTTCTTCTTGGTGTCCTCGGACAGGACGTTGTCGTACTCCTCCTGCGCGACCTTGCGCCAGCCCAGCGTGCGCAGGAAGGAGTCCGTCTCGACCTGGCCGGAGCCGAACATCTCGGAGAGCCGGCCGGCCGTCATGTGACGGCGGACGTCCATCTCCCAGAAGCGGTCCTGCGCCTGGACGAAGCCCTGGGCGCGGAAGAGGTCGGCATCGGAGTCCGCGTACAGCTGCGGGATTCCGTAGCTGTCGCGTTTGACGTCGACGTTGCCGTCGAGGCCGTCGAGCTTCGTCGACCCGGTCGTCTGCGGATACGAGGCCCGCACGGTGGATACGGACCAGAACGTCCCGTAACCGATACCCGCGACAAGCGCCAGCACCAGAACGATCACGATCAGGCGGGCACGTCGCCCCTTCTTCCTGCCGGTCTTCGCACCGGCGGAACCGGTGGCGGCGGAAGAGGCGGTGGTATTGGCGGGCATCGCTGTCCTTCGAGGGGCAGGTGGTCCTGGGAGTGCAGGAGCAACCATAGGCGCAGCGCCGGGGCGGCTCTGACGCGGTATCGGGATGGTTCGAATTGCGCAGCGGTCGCACGAACGCTCGAACGCGTCAAGAAAACGTTAAAGATTAGGTAAGGTAACGAAGTACCGGCCGCCAACGGCCGATGCCGAAGGTCGATCGACCCGGCAGGCGTACGCAGGGAAGGAACGACCGCTGTCTGTCCACACGCTCAACGAACTCCTGCTCGTCTGCTCGCTCGTTCTGCTCGTCGCGGTGGCGGCGGTGCGCATCTCGTCCCGCAGCGGGCTCCCCAGCCTGCTCCTGTACCTCGGCATCGGGATCGCCATAGGGCAGGACGGCATCTTCGACGTCAAGTTCGACAATGCGGAACTGACCCAGGTCATCGGCTACGCCGCACTCGTCGTGATCCTCGCCGAGGGTGGCCTGGGCACGAAGTGGAAAGAGATCAAACCGGCGCTGCCCGCCGCGGTGATGCTCTCACTGGTCGGCGTCGCGGTGAGCGTGGGCGTCACGGCGGCCGGGGCGCACTACCTGGTCGGCCTGGACTGGCGGCAGTCGCTGATCATCGGCGCGGTCGTCTCGTCGACGGACGCCGCCGCGGTCTTCTCCGTACTGCGCAAGGTGCCGCTGCCAGCCCGGGTCACCGGTGTGCTGGAGGCCGAGTCCGGCTTCAACGACGCCCCCGTGGTGATCCTGGTGGTCGCCTTCTCCACCAAGGGGCCGGTGGACAGCTGGTACGTCCTGGTCGGCGTGATAGCCCTGGAGCTCGCCATCGGCGCGGCCGTGGGTATCGCCGTCGGCTGGCTCGGCTCGTTCGGACTGCGTCATGTGGCGCTGCCCGCCTCCGGCCTCTACCCGATCGCCGTGATGGCGATCGCGGTGTCCGCGTACGCGGCGGGCGCACTGGCCCACGGCAGTGGCTTCCTCGCCGTCTATCTGGCCGCGATGATCCTCGGCAACGCCAAGCTGCCGCACTGGCCGGCCACCCGCGGCTTCGCCGACGGGCTCGGCTGGCTGGCCCAGATCGGCATGTTCGTGCTGCTCGGGCTCCTGGTCACGCCGCACGATCTGTACGACGACTTCTGGCCCGCGGTCATCGTGGGACTGGTGCTGACCGTGGTGGCGCGTCCGCTGGAGGTCTTCATCTCGCTGGCGCCGTTCCGGCTGCCCTGGCAGGAGAAGGCGCTCATGTCCTGGGCGGGGCTGCGCGGCGCCGTGCCCATCATCCTGGCGACCATCCCGATGGTCGCCGGGATCGAGGGCTCCACCCGCGTCTTCAACATCGTTTTCGTCCTCGTCGTCGTCTACACCCTCATCCAGGGGCCGACGCTGCCCTGGCTCGCGAAGGCCCTGAAGATCTCCGACGATCCGGCCGAGGCCGCCGATCTGGGCATCGAGTCGGCACCGCTGGAGCGGCTGCGCGGCCATCTGCTGTCGGTGGCGATCCCCGGCCGGTCGAAGATGCACGGCGTGGAGGTCGGAGAGCTGCGGCTGCCCGCCGGGGCCGCCGTCACCCTCGTCGTGCGGGACGGCAAGAGCTTCGTACCAGCGCCCTCGACCGTGTTGCGTCGCGGCGACGAGCTGCTGGTGGTCGCCACCGACCCGGTGCGCGACGCCGCGGAGGAACGGCTGCACGCGGTCGGCGAGGGCGGCAAGCTCGCGGGCTGGCTGGGGGCCGGCGGCAGAGGTGGCGGCGGTGGCGAGAGCCCCGGGTCCCATGCGGGACACGATGTGGTCCACGACATGACACACGCGCTGAAATCCGTGAAGCGGCGGGGGAAGTCGGGCGGACCGAAGGCGCACCACTGAGGGTGCACGCATTGCGCGTGCACCCTGGGGGCGCTTCCGATCCGAGGTGCCGGTGGAGTCCTTGCGCACAATCACAGGTGCACAAGGACCTCTGCCTGTATCATGAAGGGGACCCGATCGACCCCTGTGACGGGGCCGGTCGACTTCAACGACCAACCCGAACGACCAACTCTGCCTGACGCAGAGCTGGCGCGACCGTATGGCGGTCGTGGCGTCCTCCGCCTCTGCTGAGCGCCCGGCATCTACCGCAGTCCCGCGCGAAGAGGACAGCTCTCGGCAGCACCCGCAGGAACGAGCCCGCACCATCCGTGCCGGGCGCCCCGCGGGAGCCCGGCCACCAGGCGGCAGAAAGGCATGGACCGTGGCGTCCACGGTCACCGACCGCCCCGGATACGGGCAGTTGCTGCGCACCCCGGGTGCGTGGACATTTCTCCTGCCGGGCTTCGCCGCTCGGCAGCCCTTCGCGATGCTGACCATCGGCATCGTGCTCCTGGTCCAGCACACCACCGGCTCGTACGGCAGCGCGGGCGCCGTCGCCGCCGTGACCGGTGTCTCCATGGCCCTGTTCGCACCGCAGACCGGCAAGCTCGCCGACCGTTTCGGCCAGCGCGCCGTGCTGCTGCCGGGCGTCCTGGTGCACGCGGCGTCCGTGTCGGTGCTGACGGCGCTCGCGCTGGCGGACGCGCCCTTGTGGGCGCTGTTCGTGGCAGCCGTGCCGACGGGTGCCTCCGTACCGCAGGTCGGACCGATGGTGCGGGCCCGCTGGGCGGCCGTGCTCGGCGCGGCACCGGGCCGCGAGGCCTCGCCGCTGTTGTCCACCGCGGCCGCCTTCGAATCGGTGACGGACGAGTTCACCTTCGTCATCGGCCCGGTGCTCGCCACCGCGCTGTGCACGGGGGTGCACCCGGCGGCCGGTCTGATCACGGAGGCCACGCTGACCCTGGTCGGCGGGCTGCTCTTCGCCGCGCAGCACCGCACCCAGCCGGCGGTGCGCAACGCCGCGTCCGGCACTTCCCAGCGGCACGCCTCCGCCCTGTCCGTACCGGGTGTACGGGTGCTCGCGGTGGCCTTCCTCGGGATCGGCGCGGTCTTCGGCGGCATGCAGGTCTCGCTGACCGCCTTCGCCGAGGAGATCGGCCGCCCGGGAGCCAACGGTCTGCTGTACGGCGTCTTCGCGGCCGGCAACATGCTCGCCGGGATCGCCTGCGGTGCCATCGCCTGGAAGAGCGGGCCGCGACGGCGGCTGATCGTCGGGTACGTGGCACTGACCCTGACCGCGTCCGGACTGTGGGCGGTGCACTCGGTGCCCCTGCTGGCCGGGCTCGGACTCCTGGTCGGGCTCTCCATCGCTCCGGCCCTGATCAGCGGCTACACGCTGGTCGACGCTCTGGTGCCGGGGGCCGCCCGGACCGAGGCGTTCACCTGGCTGACGGGCTCGGTCGCGCTCGGCCAGGCGGCGGCGGTGACGGTCGCCGGGCGGCTCGCGGACGCCCACGGAGCCAGCACCGGATTCGTGGTGCCGTTGGTGGGGACCGTACTGGCCCTGATCACCCTGGTGGGACTGCGTTCGAGGCTCGCGCCCGCCGCCTCGGAACGGACCGTGGCACGTGGTGTCGGTCACCGGAAGCCGGTCACGGTGGACTGATGCTGCGGAATACGTCAGTATGGAGCGTCGTTAGCACTCATTGAGTGAGAGTGCCAGGAGGAGCAAGTGCCGACCTATCAGTACCAGTGCACCGAATGTGGCGAGGGCCTCGAAGCGGTGCAGAAGTTCACCGATGACGCCCTCACCGTGTGCCCGAGCTGCGAAGGACGCCTGAAGAAGGTGTTCTCGGCGGTCGGCATCGTCTTCAAGGGTTCCGGTTTCTACCGGAACGACAGCCGCGGCTCCTCGTCGAGCAGCACGTCGGCTTCGTCCTCGGCAAAGGCGTCCGGTTCCGCTTCGTCGTCCGACTCCTCGTCGTCCTCGACGTCGACGGGATCCGACTCGAAGTCGTCCGCCTCTTCCTCGGCGGCGTCGTCGTCCTCCTCCTCGTCCTCGACGAGCGGCACGTCGGCCGCCTGAGCCGGACCGCACGTCCACAGCACACTTCCGCACCGCACTTCCACCGGGAGCCCCGCCGATCCGTTCGGCGGGGCTCCCGGTGTTTTCCGGCGCCGCTAGTGTGATCGCATGGTGAACGCAGAGATCGGTGTCATCGGCGGCTCGGGCTTGTACTCCTTCCTGGAGGACGTCACGGAGGTGCGTGTGGACACCCCGTACGGTCGGCCGAGCGACTCCCTCTTCCTCGGTGAGGTCGGCGGTCGCCGGGTCGCCTTCCTCCCCCGCCACGGACGCGGCCACCATCTGCCGCCGCACCGCATCAACTACCGGGCCAATCTGTGGGCGCTGCGTTCCGTCGGCGTACGTCAGGTACTCGGCCCGTGCGCGGTGGGCGGCCTGCGCCCGGAGTACGGGCCGGGCACCCTGCTCGTGCCCGACCAGATGGTGGACCGCACCAAGGCCCGGACACAGACGTACTACGACGGGGAGACCCGGGCCGACGGCGCGGAGCCGAACGTCCTGCATCTGGGCTTCGCCGATCCGTACTGCCCCGAGGGGCGCAGGGCGGCGCTGGCGTCGGCGCGGGCGAAGAACTGGGAGCCGGTGGACGGCGGGACGCTGGTCGTCGTCGAGGGACCGCGCTTCTCGACCCGGGCCGAGTCCCGCTGGCATGCGGCGATGGGCTGGTCGGTGGTCGGGATGACCGGTCACCCGGAGGCCGTCCTCGCCCGTGAACTGGGCCTCTGCTACACGACGATGACCCTGGTGACGGACCTGGACGCGGGCGCGGAGGCCGGCGAGGGCGTCTCGCACGGGGAGGTGCTGAAGGTGTTCGCGGCCAACGTGGACCGACTGCGCGCGGTGCTCTTCGACGTGGTGGCCGCGCTGCCCGCGCAGGCGGACCGGGACTGTCCGTGCTCGCACGCGCTGGACGGCCTCAAGACGGGGATCGAGCTGCCTTAGCGGGTGAGCGGGGGCGGTCTTGGGGCAGCGGGGCGGGTGACGGACTTGGGGCAGCGGGGCGGGTGACGGAGATTTCCACAACGCCGGGGCTGTCCACAGGCCTCGGCGGGAATCTCGCGGACGGTGGATCGTGAGGGGTGTTCGTCCGAAACTCCTCATGGCAGGTGGTGTCGACCATGTTCACATCGTCCGTGTCGTCCGCGTCGTCCGTGTTTTCCGCACCGCGCGCGTCGTCCGTATCGCCCTCGGCCTCCTCGGCGCCCTCGGCGTCCTCGCCGTTGCCGTCTCCGTCCCCGGCGCCCCCGCCCTGCGGGGTGCCCGTGTTCGAGCCCTTGCGAGTGCGCGGGGGCGGTGGGCGCCGGCTGCGGCGGGCGTTGTGGCGGCAGCGCCGGGCCCTGGCCGCCGGGCTGGCCCTGACGGCCGCCGCGCTCGCCGCCACGGGGCTGGGCGGTGGCGGCGCGGGCACGGGCGGTGAGGCCGCGTACGGGGCGGGGGCCGGGGGTGAGGCCGGTGCGGCGCCATCGCAGGCCCGGCGACCTGCCCGGTTGGTTTCCGCGCCGGTCCGGATCGCGGATGCGGGGGCCGTTCGTCTATTGCGGCCGGGCGACCACGTCGATGTGATCGCCGCCGGGGAAGCCGGTGCTGGAACCGGTGCTGGAACCGGTGCCGGCGCCCGGGTGCTGGCGAAGGGCGCGCGGGTGGCGGAGGTGCCGCAGGCCCTGGTGGAAGGTTCCGCGGAGGACGGTGCGCTGATCGTGCTGTCCGTCCCCCGGGACACGGCCACCGCACTGGCCGGCGCGGGCATCTCGTCCCAACTGGCGGTGGCCCTGTGTTGATTCGCGCCGACGATCGGTCAAGTCACCTGACCGACCTCACAGATTGGGCGGTTTCACCGCGTACTGCCGTAAGTTGCGGAGGAGTTTGCTCCGCCTACGGCACACGCGAAGGAAGGCTCATCCTTGAGCGAGAAGAAGGTCAGCCTGCTGGAAGGGTTCAAGGCCTTCCTGATGCGCGGCAATGTGATCGATCTGGCGGTCGCCGTCGTCATCGGCGCCGCGTTCACCCAGATCGTGAACTCGATCGTCAAGGGCGTCATCAACCCGCTGGTCGGTGCGTTCGGCACCAAGGACCTGTAGAGCTACAGCTCCTGCCTCAAGGGCCCCTGCATCACGGACCAGAAGACGGGCGAGGCGATCGAGGGCATCCGGATCCTGCGGGGTTCGGTGCTCAGCGCCACCCTCAGCTTTCTGATCACGGCCGCCGTCGTCTACTTCCTGATGGTCCTGCCCATGGCCAAGTACCTCGCCAAGCGGGCGGCGATGCAGGCCGCGAAGGAAGGGGTGCAGGAGACGCTGGAGGTGAGCGAGCTGGAGGTACTGAAGGAGATCCGCGACGCCCTCGTCTCGCAGCGCGGCGGCCCCGCGGGCGAGGCCCCCGGCCGGGGTCACGACCAGTAGCTCCACGCACAGCAGAAGAACCGGCAGCACCACCGCCGGATCACCACGGAGCGGGGAATCAGATGTGGTGGGGCGGCTTCTCGTCGAGGAAGCGCGCCAGATCGGCGGCGCTGCCACCGGCCGGGGCCCGCTCGCCCCACCCTCGGTCCGTATCGTCCGAGGACTGCTGGTCCAGCGAATCGTCGAAGATCAGAGCCGGTTTCGGCTTCGGCCGCTCCGGATCGGAGGGCTTCGAATCGCGCGGGCCGGGGGCGGGGGCGGTGCTCATACGTCAAGGGTACGGCGGCGGTCAGCGATCCTTCGGGTCGATCAGCCACAGTCCGAGGACGACGAGGAACGACAGACAGAGGAAGCCGGCCCCCCACCAGGCCGTGCCGGTGTTGCCCTCCATCCATGCGTCGATGGTGACGGTCAGACCCCAGAGCTGTCCGACGACCACCGTCATGGCGAGAGCCAGCCGGGCCGTCAGCTTCGAGGACCGCTCGGGCTCCTGGTCGGTGCCCGCCCCCGGACCGGGGCCGGTGTGGCGGACCCGGGGGTCTCCGTAGCCGCTGGTGGCGCGGATCTGCGGATAGCGCTCGTGGACGGGCCGGTTGAGTTCGGGGCGAGCACTCCCCGGGTGGTACTCCGGGTACTGCGAGGAGTCCGGGCGCTCCGAAGGCTCCTGGTTCCGGGACTGCCGGGCATCGGTCATGGCCGTCTGCCAGGGGTCTCGGCCTCGGCACTGGCCGCGGGGGCCTCCGCGCCGCCGCCCTTGACGGCGGGGCAGCCGATACGGGAGGCGAGGTCCGGGCGGTCCTTGGCGAGCTGACGGCACAGGCCGTGCTCGATGCTTTCGCCCGAGCGCGTCGTGCCGACCGCCCAGATACTGCCGTCGGCCTGTTCGGTGAGCACCACCTTGGGCAGCGCACGGGGCGGTGGCCCGGCGGTGACCTCGCCGGTGCGGGCGTCGAAGATGCCCTCATGGCAGGGGCAGTACAGCTCGCCCTCGGAACCGCGGTCCTTGCGCCAGAGCACGGCGCAGGCGAGATGGGTGCAGATCGCGAAGTAGCCGACGAGGGTGCCGTCGTCCAGGCGGACGGCGACCGCCCGGTCCTCCTCGTCCGGGTAGTGGAAGGCGAGGGACTCACCGGACAGGAGCTGAGCGGCGATCCTCTTCGGTGAGGGTGCCTTGGCGTCGTCGGGGTCGCCGTGGCGCGGCAGGATTCCGCCTGCCACGCCGAGGCCGCCGACGGCGAGTCCGCCGGAGACGGTCGCCACGATCCGGAGGTAGTCGCGCCGGGTGGTGAGGGAATCGGCGGCGATCCGGTCGTGCAGGGCTTCGCGCGGATCACCGGAAGGCGGCTGATCGGTGACGCTCATCGGCGGACGTTCTTCCCGTTGATCTCGACGACCGGAAGGCCGCCGGGCACCGGCCACTGGACCCGGTCGGCGGGCACGACCATGGCCACGCCGGTGCGTACCTCGCTCCGGCCGAAGGTGAAGGTGTCGGCGATCTGGACGCCGGGGCGCTCGGCCTGGAGCTCCTCGACGGTCCCGTAGAACAGCGCTCCGGTCGGGCAGACGGTCGCGCACATGGGGGCGAGGCCGTAGGCGGTGCGGTCGTAGCAGAGGTTGCATTTCATCTGCAGCTTCGCCTGGAGGTCGATCTTCGGGACGCCGAAGGGGCAGGCGTTGACACAGTTGGCACAACCGATGCAGCGAGTGGTGTCGGCCTGCTGCACCACACCGTCGGCGGTCACCAGGATCGCGTCGGCGGGACAGACCTCGGCGCACGGGGCGACCGGGTCCTCGCAGTGCATGCAGACCGTGGGAAGGGAGGCCACCGACTGGCCCTCGTCGGTGTAGTCGAGGTGGATCATCGACTTGCCGCGGTGCGAGTCGCATTCCCGGCAGGCGGAGACGCACGCCTGGCAGCCGATGCAACGCCGGCCGCGGTCGCGCGGGCGGTGACGGAGCGTGGCCCGGCGGCCCGGAGGCCGGCGATACCGGGTCCGGGTCCGGCGGCCTGTGGCCCGGCGGCCCCGGGTCCGGCGGAGGGCGGAGTGCCAGGCGCTCCGGCGGAGCCGGTGCGTGCACCGGGGTCGGGCTGCGCGGCTGCGGCGGAGGCTTCTGGCGGCTCTGTCACCCCGTCACCGTAGGGTCGTACATGATAGTTGGTCCTGTTTTACGACTCCGCCGGGTGAGCCCGATCGCCCATCCGGGGCATGCCCCGTTCGGCGTGGTCGAGCCCGTCTGGTGTGCTGGCTCCCATGCCCGTAATGACGGCTCGCAGCCGCACCGAGGAACATCGCGCGTCGACCCCGCTGGAACTCTTCTTCGACCTCTGCTTCGTGGTCGCGGTGGCCCAGGCGGGCGCGCGGCTGGTCCATGCCGTCGCCGCAGGCCACGCCCTCACCGGAGTCGGCAGCTACGCGGCCGTTTTCTTCGCGATCTGGTGGGCCTGGGTCAACTTCAGCTGGTTCGCCTCGGCCTACGACACCGACGACCCGCTGTACCGCGTCGTCACGCTCGTCCAGATCACCGGTGTGCTCGTCCTCGCCGCCGGAGTGCCGCGCGCCTTCGACGGCGGCGACTGGACGGTCGTCGTCATCGGTTACGTGGTGATGCGGCTCGCGCTGACCAGCCAGTGGCTGCGCGCCGCGCACTGCACCCGGGGTGGGGAGCGGCGCGTCGCGCTGCGGTACGCCGTCGGGATCACGGTGGTGCAGCTGGGCTGGATCGCCATGCTGCTGCTGCCCGCCGACTCACGTGGAGCCCGTACCGCCGCCTTCGTCGTGCTCGCGCTCGCGGAGCTGTCCGTTCCCGCGCTCGCCGAGCGCGACCGCTCGACGAGCTGGCATCCGCACCACATCGGTGAGCGGTACGGGCTGTTCACGATCATCGTGCTGGGCGAGACGATCGCGGCGGCCACGGTCGCGGTCCAGGAGGCGGTGTACGAGCACGACGCGCTCGGCGAACTGCTGCCGATCGCCGCGGGCGGGCTGCTGATCGTCTTCTCCGCCTGGTGGATCTATTTCGCCGTGCCGATCCATGACTACCTGCGCGGCAGCAGGGAAGCGTTCATCTGGGGATACGGACACTTCCTGATCTTCGGTTCCGCGGCCGCCATCGGCGCGGGCATCGAGGTCGCGGTGGAGGAGGCCGTGGGCAAGGCCCACGTCTCGGACACGGTGGCCGCCGCCGCGGTGACCATTCCCTCCGCGCTCTTCCTGCTGACGGTGTGGGCGCTGCACGCCCGCCACTTCAAGCGCGACCTCGCGGAGCAACTGTCCCTCCCCGTGGCCGCGCTGGCCATCCTGGCCTGTACGTTCGCCGGCGGGTGGGCGGTGTTCGCGGCCGGCCTGGTCGCCGCGGCGGCCGTGGCCGTGGGGGTGCTGCTCTCCCGGCGGCCCACCGTGGCCGGGTGAGCGCAGTGGACAGGCCGACGACGGATCACGTGACCGGACGTTGCAGGTCGTGGGTCGCGAGCCGCGTCATCAGTGCCGGTGGATCGCGAGCCGCGTCATCAATGAGGAGCACGCAATGACGGAAGAACCCCGGAATCCGACGGACCCCGCCGCCCCACCGAACTCCCCCGGGCCGCTCGACGCGCTGCCCGACCTCCTCGACGCGCTGACCGACGTCGCGGGGCTGCGCGTCGGCCATGCGCAGGTGCCCGGCGAGGGCGCGCTGAGCGGCACCACCGTGGTCCTCGCCCCGGAGGGCGGTGCGATCGCCGCCGTGGACGTACGCGGTGGAGGCCCCGGCACCCGGGAGACGGACGCGCTCGATCCGCGCAATCTGGTGCAGCGCATCGACGCCGTCGTCCTGACGGGCGGCAGCGCCTACGGCCTCGACGCGGCGTCCGGCGTGATGGCCTGGCTGGAGGAGCAGGGGCGCGGGGTGCGGGTCGGCCCCGATCCGGCGCAGGTGGTGCCGGTGGTCCCCGCCGCCTGCCTCTTCGACCTGGGGCGGGGCGGCGACTGGCGGGCCCGCCCCGACGCCTCGACGGGCCGCGCCGCGGTGGAGGACGCGGCGGCTGCGGGGCCGGGGGCGCCGGTGGCCCAGGGGGGCGTGGGCGCCGGTACCGGCGCGGTCGCCGGGCAGCTCAAGGGCGGCGTGGGCACGGCGAGCATCCGGCTGGCCTCCGGCATCACGGTGGGCGCGCTCGTCGTGGTGAACGCGGCGGGCTCGGTGGTCGATCCGCGTACCGGGGTGCTCCACGGGGAGTACGGCGCCGCCGAACCGCCGGCGCACCCGGCGCCCGAGGTCCTCCGTGCGGCGGAGCAGCGCCTCACCGAGGTGCGGGAGGCGAACACGCGGCCCCCGCTCAACACCACGCTCGCCGTCGTCGCCACGGACGCCGACCTCACCCGGGCCCAGGCGCAGAAGCTCGCGGGTACGGCGCACGACGGACTGGCGCGCGCCGTCCGCCCCGTACATCTGCTCACCGACGGGGACACCGTTTTCGCGCTGGCGACCGGCGCCCGGCCGCTGGATCCGCAGAATCCGATCGCGCTCAACGACCTGCTGGCAGCCGGCGCGGACGTGCTCACGCGCGCCATCGTGAAGGCCGTCCGGGCAGCTCGGAGCGTCGACGGCCGCCCCGGCGGCGGCTGCTACCCCTCGTACAGCGATCTCTACGGCCTACGGCCGCGCTCCTCGCCGCAGCCGGAGGACGATCGCCCGGCCCCCGACTCGCCTGCCGGGTAAGGAAGTTCGGACGAACCATCAGGAACCATCTGCGTGTGCCATACGTTTTCCTGAACCCCGGTCACGATGTCGGACCCAGGGACTACGTTATGCACGCAGCAAGTAACACGCGGCAACGGCCTGGAGACAGCACCTTGAGCGATCCGTACGAGACAACCGAGCAGCACCTCGAGCGACTCCTGCGACGGGCACTCAACTCTTTCGACCTGCCCGACAGCACGGTCGAGAGACTCGGTACCGCGCTCGCCCACAGCAGTTCCCTGCACTCCTCGCACCACAGTTCCGTACTCCACCGAGAGACCTACCGGCACACGTACCTGCTGTCCGACGGCACCCCCCTCTCCTTGTGGGAGCTGGTGCACGGCGGCCCGCGGAGCGCGACGGACCCGCGGTTCCGGACGGAGCCCGACCTCATGCACCACGAGCTGTACGACGACGAGGCCGATGCCCATGTCGCCGCCGCCAGGCTGACCGGCGGCTTCGGCGAAGTCCCGGTGTTCGGGGACGACGGGCCGCAGGCCGACCTGGAGATACTCACGGTCCTGATGGCGGCTCCCCCGGCCCCGCTGCCCAGGACGTACGCCCCGGACAACTCCGCCGACCACGCCCGCCGCGTCCTGCGCCGCGCGGAGAACAGCGACGGTCCCGGCGAGGAGACCGCCCGGCTGCTGCGCGCCGCCTTCGCCCACCACATCACCCAGGTCTTCGGCCGGCAGTGCCAGGTGGACGGGCGGGACGCCGGATTCACCCTGTACGAGCACGCCTTCCTGCTCCTCGACGGCAGCGAGACGAGTCTGTGGGAGGTCGAGCACACGGCCACGCCGGACGGCCGCCACATGTGCGAGGTGTACGGCGACGAGGACACCGCACGCGGTGCCATGGAGAGCCGTACGCGCATCTGCTGACCCGGTGCCGAGACCCGGAACCCGAGGCCTCGGCACCGGATCCGACACGGGCTCGGAAACAGAAGCGGACACGGACTCGGACGCAGACGCACCGGTGCCCGCACCCCGAAGGGTGCGGGCACCGTCCTCCTTCGACTCCGGCAGAGGTCGATCAGGACGTCAGAACCGGCTCCTTGGCGCCCTCGGAGCCGCCCGCCGCATCCACGACACCCGCCGAGCCCTCGACACCCGCCGCATCCACGGCCTCGTCGCCGTCCTCCACGTGCTGCCGCTGCCGCGCGGGCAGCGCGAACATCACCAGGAAGATCACCGCGAGCACCCCGGCAACCCACCACAGCGAGTGCCGGAACGCCTCCGCGAACGCCGGGCCCACCTCCTGCGGCGCCAGCCGGTCACCGATCGCGCCGAGGAAGACGACCGAGACCAGTCCGAGCCCGAGCGCATTGCCCATCTGCTGCACGGTGTTGATCAGCCCGGAGGCCGAACCGGAGTGTTCCTTGGGCACCTCGGAGAGCACCGCGTCGGTCAGCGGCGCCACGATCAGGCCCATCCCGATGCCCATGACCACCAGCGGCAGCGCCATCTGCAAGGACGTGATGTCCATGCCGTACCGGTCGGACTCCCAGATGTAGAGGAGCAGGCCGGCGATCATCAGCAGCGCGCCCGTCTGGAGCACCTTGCGGCCGAAGCGGGGCACCAGCTTCTGTACGGAGATCCCGGCGGCGAACGACACAGCGATCGAGAACGGGATACCGGTCGTGCCGGCCCGCAGCGCGCTCCAGCCGAGGCCCAACTGCATGTAGAGCGTCCAGACCAGGAAGAAGATGCCGAGCCCGATACCGAAGGTCAGCTGCACGGCGATGCCCGCAGCGAAGCTCTTGACCCGGAACAGCGACAGTTCGACGAGCGGCGAACCGTCCTTGCGCGCCTTGCCCCGCTCGAACAGCACCAGAACCAGGAACACCAGCAGGCTGCCGACCATCGATACATGGCCCCACAGCGGCCAGCCCAGCTCGTGCCCACGGGTCAGCGGGTAGATCAGCATCAGCATGCCCAGGGTCACCAGGGCGACGCCGACCAGGTCGAGCCGGAGCGCCTTCGGGGCCTTGGACTCGGTGATGAACTTCCGGCCGAGGATCAGGCCCGCGATGCCGACGGGCAGGTTGATCAGGAAGATCGGCCGCCATTCGAGACCGGCGATGTTCCACTCGGTGAGCAGCGCGCCCAGCAGCGGCCCCAGCACGGCACCGAGACCGACGATCGCGCCGAAAAGGCCGAAGACCTTGCCGCGCTCGTGCGCCGGGAAGGTGGCGTGCACGATCGACAGCACCTGCGGAACCATCAGCGCGGCGGTGCCGCCCTGGAGGATGCGGGAGGCGACCAGCATCTCCGGGTTGGCGGCGAAGCCGCAGAGCGCGGAGGCCACGGTGAAGCCGCCGATGCCGATGAGGAACAGCCGCTTGCGGCCGTAGATGTCCCCCAGCCGGCCGCCGGTGATCAGACCGGCCGCGAAGGCCAGGGAGTAGCCGGCGGTGATCCACTGGATCGAGCTGAACGAGGCGCCGGTGTCCTCGCGGATGCTCGGTATGGCGATATTGACGATCGTGACGTCGACCAGGTCCATGAAGGCCGCGGTCATGACGATGGCGAGCGCGAACCAACGTCGCCGGTCCGACGGGTCCGAGGACACCGTTGGCCCGGATGCCGTGGACGACAGAGATGAGGAAGAAGTCATATGAAGAAGCTAAACATTCATTAGGTCGGTCCATGACCTAATGGGTGAGCACCCTGGTGAGACGACCGACACCCCGGCGGAAGGCTGAGGCCATGACCGACACCCCGGCACGACTGCTGAATCTGTTGTCGCTCCTCCAGACGCCCCGCGAGTGGCCGGGCAGCGAGCTCGCCGAACGGCTCGACGTCAGCCCGCGCACCATCCGTCGCGACATCGACCGGCTCCGCGAGCTCGGCTATCCCGTCGAGGCCTCGCGCGGATCCATCGGCGGCTACCGGCTCGTCGCGGGCACCGCGATGCCGCCGCTGCTCCTCGACGACGAGGAGGCGGTGGCCATCGCGGTGGGCCTGCGGGCGGGGGCCGGGCATGCCATCGAGGGGGTGGACGAGGCGTCCGTGCGGGCGCTGGCGAAGCTGGAGCAGGTGCTGCCGTCGCGGCTGCGGCACCGGGTCTCGACCCTGCAGAACGCGACGATGCCGCTGACCCGGGGCGACGGCTCGACCATCGACCCGCGGACGCTGACCGTGATGGCCTCGGCGGTCACCGGACAGGAACGGCTGCGGTTCGCGTACCGGGCGGGCGACGGCGCCGAGACGAAGCGGGAGGCCGAGCCGTACCGGCTGGTGAGCACGGGGTGGCGCTGGTATCTCGTGGCGTACGACCTGGGGCGCCAGGGCTGGCGTACGTTCCGGGTCGACCGGGTGAGCGAGCCGTTCGCGACCGGGGCCCGGTTCGCACCGCGCGAGCTGCCCACGGGGGACGCGGCGAAGTTCCTCGCCGGTTCCATCGCCCGGCGGCAGCCGGAGCTGGCGGTCGACGTGAGCTTCGCGGCCCCGGCGGACTTCGTGTCCGCGCGGCTGCCGGCGTCGATCGGTCCGCTGGAGCGGACCGGCGAGAACAGTTGCCGGCTGCGCGCGGTGCTCGCGGACTCGCTGGAGTGGGTGGCGCTCCGGCTGGCGCTGGTGGACTGCGACTTCACCGCGCACGAGCCACCGCAGCTGGTGGATTACCTGGGTGATCTGGGTGCCCGCCTGACCCGCGCGGCAGCACGCCGACCTCCGGGACGGACCGGGTCATGAGCCGAACGGAAGCGGACCGGCCATGAAAAGAATGAGCCCCGGCGCCAGGGGGGGTGGGCGCCGGGACTCAGCTCAGGGGGTCACGCGAAGCGACCCATTTCGGAGGTTACTGGACGAAGGCTCACGCCGCAGCATCAAAACCCGTGTCGTGGGCCATTCGCTTCAGTTCGAGCAGCGCGTGCTTCTCGATCTGCCGGATCCGCTCACGGGTGAGGCCGTGCTGCTTGCCGACCTCGGTGAGGGTCCGCTCGCGGCCGTCCTCGATGCCGTACCTCATACGGATGATCGACGCGGTGCGGTTGTCGAGCTTGCCGATCAGGTCCTCGAGCTCCTCGCTGCGCAGCAGCGTCATCACCGACTGCTCGGGCGACACCGCGGAGGTGTCCTCCAGTAGATCGCCGAACTGGGTCTCGCCCTCGTCGTCCACGGACATGTTGAGACTGACCGGGTCGCGGGCCCAGTCCAGGACGTCGCCCACGCGCTCCGGCGTGGAGTCCAGCTCGGCCGCTATCTCGGCGTGCTCCGGGTCGCGGCCGTGTTCACGGTTGAACTCGCGCTGCACCCGGCGGATCCGGCCGAGCTCCTCCACCAGGTGGACGGGGAGCCGGATCGTACGGGACTGGTCGGCAATGGAACGGGTGATGGCCTGACGGATCCACCACGTCGCATACGTGGAGAACTTGAAGCCCTTGGCGTAGTCGAACTTCTCGACCGCGCGCACCAGACCCGCGTTGCCCTCCTGGATCAGGTCGAGCAGGGGCAGCCCGGCCCGCGGATAGCGGCGGGCGACGGCAACGACGAGCCGGAGGTTGGAACGGATGAATATGTCCTTGGCGCGCTCGCCCTCGGCGACCAGCGCCTCCAGCTCCTCGCGCGTGGCTCCACCGGCTTCGCTGTCCACCGCGCCGTCGAGTATCTGCCGGGCGTAGACGCCCGCCTCGACGGTCTGCGACAGCTCGACTTCCTTGGCGGCGTCGAGCAGAGGCGTACGCGCGATCTCGTCCAGGTACATGCCGACCAGGTCGCGATCGGCGATCTCTCCGCCCGAGGCGCGAACACTGCTTGCCCGGCTGGTCCCACCGGTGGCGGACGAACGACGGGCGACGGCACGGGTTGCCATGCGTGCTCCCTTGCTGAGTAGGTCGCGACACCCTTCCGGGTGCCCTGCATCCGATGGAAACAACGACTGGAATCCGGACAGAATTCCCACGCCTGGCATTCACTTTCGCGATCATGCAGTACCCTGTGCCGCCGCGAGGGGAGAGCGCATGCCGGAGAGTCCCACAGAAGCGCAGGTCAGGCCGGGCGTCGAGGGTGATTTGGTGGCGCTCACGGACATCTACAACCATTACGTACGTGAGACCGCGCTCACATTCGACACGACCCCCTTCACTCCCGAACAGCGGCTGCCGTGGTTGCGTTCCCACTCTGAAGACGGCCCGCACCGCCTTCTGGTTGCTCAGGATGTCCGGCTTGTCGGCCCCGCCTCGATCCTGGGATACGCCACCAGCAGCACTTTCCGCCCCAAGGCGGCGTACGCGACCTCGGTCGAGGTGAGCGTGTACTGCGCCCCCTGGGCCACCGGCCGCGGCATCGGCACGCTCCTCTACACGTCCCTGTTCGAGGCACTCGCCGACGAGGACCTGCACCGCGCGTACGCGGGCATCACCCAGCCCAACGATGTCTCCGGCCGGCTGCACGAGCGCTTCGGTTTCCGCCATGTCGGTACGTACGCCGAGGTGGGCCGGAAGTTCGGCACGTACTGGGACGTGGCCTGGTACGAGAAGCGACTGGGGCCACAGCCCTAGTCCCCGGCCGGTCCCGGTCTGGGTCCGCGGTCCGTTACGCCGCGCGGCCCCCGCGCCTAGCGTGCTCGCGTATGGACGACACGACGAACACGGACGACACGACGAGCACGGGCGGCGCGGCGGGCGCGAACGACGCGGACGGCACCACGGTCGCGGACGACACCACGGGCACGCTCGACGAGGCGCTGGAACGCCTCCACTCCTCGGGCCCCGAACGCGACGGCTGGCTGAGCAATCACGGTCCGATGGCCGTGGAGTCGCTGGTCCGGCACGGTCAGGCACCGGCCGTCCACCGCTGGCTCGACCACTACAGCCACAAGCTGGAGGACATGCCGGACACCGCGACCCGGGTGACGGCGGAGAACTGGCGCGAGGCCCTCGGCGACCCGCGCCGGATCGCGGACTGGACGGCGCACTTCGAGCGGGAGACCGCCGAACGCCCCTGGCGGGACGTCCTCACCGAGTGGTGGCCACGGCTGCTCCCCGGCATCGCGGCGGGCGCCACCCACCCCGCCATCCGGGTCGGCCACTCCGTGCGCACCCTGCTCGCCGGCGAGGCGACCGCGCCCCGGATCACCGAGCTCGCCCACGGCCTCGGCTACTGGGCGGCCCGCCACCAGCCGCTGCCCGTGCTGAGCCCTCTCGCGCCCGCGCCCACCGCCGCGGCCGCGCTGGACGCCGTACCGCCGGTGCCCGAGCAGAGCGGCGGCATCCGGGACCGGCTGGCGCAGCTCACCGCGTTCCCGGTGTGGCCGCAGCGGTTCACCCACGACCCGGACGAGGCGCGGGCCCGGCTGGCGGAGCTGGTGCGGGCCGCGACCCACCGGTTCGCCACGCACGGGCACGGCGAACCGATCATGCTGGTGCACGCCGCGACCGCCCCCAATGCCGTGCTGCGCACCCTGCCCGCGCTCCCGCGCGCGCTGTGGGTGCCGAGCCTGGAGGCCGCGTGGGCGGCGAGCGCCGCGGTCACCGCCGCGTACAGTCCGGCCGAGGCAGCCCCGTACGCACCGGCGACCGCGTCCGCCGACGAGCTGTTCGCGCGGGCGGCGGCGCACGGCGACGATCACACCATCAAGTTCACCGACACCGCGCTGGACGTCGGCGACGGGACGGCCCTCGCCGCCGCACTCCGCTCGATCGAGCTGAACCCGCCGGCCCTGTGATGTGACGACGCCGGACCGAACCCGCCCCGGCCCTGTGAACGGGGCCGGGGCCAGGGCCGTGTCCGGGGCCTCGTCCCCGAACGCGGGCCTCAGCCGAACTGCACCGACCGCTTCGCGAGTCCCATCCAGAAGCCGTCGATGACGCTGCGCCCCTGGTCCAGCTCGCCCTCCGAGGCGCCGAGCGTCACGAAGAGCGGCGCGAAGTGCTCGGTGCGCGGGTGGGCCAGCCGGCCGGCCGGGGACTTGTGCTCGAAGTCCAGCAGCGCGTCGATGTCCCGCGCCTGGAGCGCCCGGTTTCCCCAGTCGTCGAACTCCGCCGACCAGCCGGGGGTGCCGCCGCCCGCATGCCGCAGGGCGGCCAGGTTGTGGGTGAAGAAGCCGCTGCCGACGATCAGGACGCCCTCGTCGCGCAGCGGCGCGAGCTTGCGCCCGATGTCCATGAGCTTCTGCGGGTCCAGCGTCGGCATGGAGATCTGGAGTACGGGAATGTCGGCGCCCGGGAACATCTCCACGAGCGGGACGTACGCCCCGTGGTCGAGCCCGCGGTCCGGGATGTCCTGCACCGGCGTACCGGCGCCGCGCAGCAGCTTGCGTACGCTCTCCGCCAGTTCCGGGGCGCCCGGGGCGGCGTACTGCACCCGGTAGTAGTGCTCGGGGAAGCCCCAGAAGTCGTGGACCAGCGGGACCGTCTCCGTGGCCCCGAGGGCCAGCGGGGCCTCCTCCCAGTGCGCGGAGACCATCAGGATCGCGCGGGGGCGGGGCAGCCCGGCGGACCAGGCGGCCAGTTCGCCGGGCCAGACCGGGTCGTCGGCCAGCGGCGGGGCGCCGTGGGAAAGGTAGAGGGCGGGCATGCGCTCCGCGGTGACTGTCATGGCACTCCCCATCCACTGCTGATCCGGGTAAGTCTTCTACTGGGGTCTTTTTGAGAAGGAAGGATTCTTTAATGTTCAAGCTTCCTTCCTCCGGAGACCTTAGCTCTATCTAGTTCAACTTTCAAGAAAAGGTCGTACAGTGGAGTACATGACCACGGCATCCACCGGTGAGCCCCACTGGCTCTCCGACGAAGAGCAGAGCGTGTGGCGCGCGTACCTCCACGCCACCACGCTCATGGAGGACCACCTCGACCGCCAGTTGCAGCGCGATGCCGGGATGCCGCACATCTATTACGGTCTGCTCGTCCAGCTCTCCCAGGCCCCGCGCCGCCAGAAGCGGATGACGGAACTGGCCAAGGACGCCAAGATCACCCGCTCGCGGCTCTCGCACGCCGTCGCGCGGCTGGAGAAGAGCGGATGGGTGCGCCGCGAGGACTGCCCGTCCGACAAGCGGGGCCAGAACGCGGTCCTCACCGACGACGGCTTCGAGATGCTGCGCCGGTCCGCACCGGGCCATGTCGACGCCGTACGCCAGGCGATGTTCGACCGGCTCACGCCCGAGCAGGTGCGCTCGCTGGGCGAGATCATGCAGGTCGTCGCCGCCGGACTGCAGCCGGAGGGCACGGACGCGGATCTGCCCTGGCTGCGCTGAACCGCGCGCATACCGATACGGCTGTGCCCCGGTTCCGTTCGAGCTCTTGAGCTTCGAGCTTTCGAGCGAAACCGGGGCACAGCCGCGTTCACATCATCTCCGTGTCACATCGCGCGTCGGCGCTCAGTGGGCGACGACCGGGATCTTGAACTCGTCCTCGACACCCCCGGCGTCACCCGTACCGGAGCCTCCGGTCGCCGGGCCCGCCGAAGGCCGCCCGGCGTTGATGAAGGTCACCGCGATGGCGGAGGCCACCACCAGGATGCCGACGGCCCACCAGATGGCACCGGTGAAGCCGTGCACCATCGACTGGAGCTTAAGCAGCTCCGGGTTCTTGGCGCCGAGTGCGGCGTGCGAGGAGGCGTACGCCGTCGCGGCCGAGGCGGCGATGGTGTTCAGCAGCGCCGTACCGATCGCGCCGCCCACCTGCTGCGAGGTGTTGACCATCGCGGACGCGACACCCGAGTCCCGGGGCTCGACACCGTGCGTGGCCAGCGACATGGCCGGCATGAACGCCGTCCCCATGCCCAGGCCCAGCAGCAGCTGCGCGGGCAGGATCAGCCCGACGTAGGAGGATCCGATCTCCAGCTGCGTCAGCAGCAGCATGCCGACGGCGGCGGTCAGGAAGCCGGGACCCATGAGCTTGCGCGCCGGGACCCGGGTCATCAGCCGGGCACCGATCTGCGTGGATCCGGTGATCATGCCCGCGATCATCGGGAGGAAGGCGAAGCCGGTCCTGATCGGCGAGTAGCCCTTCACGACCTGCAGGTAGTACGTCAGGAAGAGGAACAGCCCGAACATCGCGATGACGGCCAGACCCAGCGAGAGGTAGACGCCACCGCGATTGCGGTCCATCAGGACGCGCAGCGGCAGCAGCGGCGACTTGACCCTGGACTCGGTCAGGACGAAGGACAGCAGCAGCACACCGGACGCGACGAACATGCCGATGGTCAGCCCGTCCGACCAGCCGGCGGACTCGGCGCGGGTGAATCCGTACACCAGCGAGACCAGACCCAGCGCGGACAGGACGACGCCCGGGACGTCGAGCGACGAGCGGTTGCGGCTGCCGGCCGGCTCACGGATCACGAAGTACGCGCCCGCGGCCGCGATGACGGCGAACGGGATGTTGACGAAGAACGTCCAGCGCCAGTTCAGCGCCTGGGTCAGGAAGCCGCCGAGGATCAGACCGACGGCGCCGCCGCCACCGGCGATCGCACCGTAGATGCCGAACGCCTTGGCGCGCTCCTTGGCATCGGTGAACATCACGGCGAGCAGCGACAGGGCCGCCGGCGCGAGCAGCGCGCCGAAGACGCCCTGGAGCGCGCGGGAGCCGAAGAGCATGCCCTGGTTCTGCGCCGCGCCACCGAGCGCGGAGGCCAGCGCGAAGCCGATCAGGCCGACGACGAAGGTCCTCTTGCGTCCCCAGAGGTCGGCGATCCGGCCTCCGAAGAGCAGCAGCCCGCCGAAGGCCAGGGCGTACGCCGTGATGACCCACTGCTTGTTGGCATCGGAAATACCCAGGGCCGTCTGGGCGTGCGGCAGCGCGATGTTCACGATCGTGGCATCGAGCACGACCATCAGCTGCGCGAGGGCGATGAACGCCAGCGCTTTCCAGCGACTGGGGTCCGGGAGTCGGATATCGGCTGTTTTTGACAT
Organism: Streptomyces sp. NBC_01363; assembly: GCF_026340595.1. Taxonomy (GTDB): domain Bacteria; phylum Actinomycetota; class Actinomycetes; order Streptomycetales; family Streptomycetaceae; genus Streptomyces. The sequence goes on along the minus strand of NZ_JAPEPF010000001.1, from coordinate 2,349,611 downwards.
GGGTGTATCCACCTAAGGACGCGCATGTACGCGAGGAGTCGTGAACCGGGATGCCGGTGAACATGAACCGGGATGCCGGCGAAAAGGGAAGACGGTGAACGGGCGGGCGGGTGGTGAAAGGGATGGTCAAGGCGTGGCGGACGTGCCGCCGGGCTCCTCGTTCAGGAGCCCGGTGCGGATGTCATGGCCGGCGCCGCAGATCCTCCAGGGTCGCCGCTGTTCCCGGCAGTTCGGACCGGGCCGGGGCCTCCAGTCCGTCCAGGAACAGCTGTAGATGGCGGTGGGTGAACCGGTCGATGTCCAGGCAGCCGGTGCCGGGCAGCGGCCGGGTGAGCTGCGAGAGGGCGACGAGTACGTCACCGACGGCGATGTCGGTGCGCAGCCGCCCCGCGGACATGGCGCGCGACACGAGCCCCTCGACGGCCTCTTCGAGGCGTCGGCGCTCGGCGAGCAGTTCGGGATGGTCCTTGTCGAAGCCGCCGGAAAGCATCGGGCACAGCGCCCCGATCCGCTCGTCGGCCGCCGCGTGCACGAAGCGGCTGAGCGCGGCGAAGGGGTCGGCCTCCTCGGCCACCGCCTCCTCCGCACGGTCGGTGGTCCGGGAGGTGACCGCGAGCACGACCTCGTGCACCAGCGCGGCCCGGTCGGGGAAGTTCCGGTAGAGCGTGGCGTTGCCGACGCCGGCGCGCCTGGCGACCTCGTCGAGCGGGACGTCGGGCCCGAACTCGACGAACATCTCGCGCGCGGCCGTCACGATCCGCTCCCGGTTGCGCAGCGCATCGGCCCGCGGACGGGGCGTCCGGGGCTGCGTCGCTCCGGTGGCGGTACGACTGACGGTGTCCACGACGACTGCCCCTCCTACTGCTTCCACTGTCTCTGCTCTGCTGCTTCCACTGTGGCGCTCTTCGTTCTCCACAGCGCCCCTTGGCGACCCCTCCCCGTAACCGGGGACCGCCTCCCCGTTTCGCGGGGGACACGGATTCAAACGGGGAAACCATCCCCGCTTATTTCCCCACCCCCATGTGACCTGCGTCACATATCCGGAGCGGAAAACCAGCCGAACGGCGCACCCAACGAGCGGCGCCGCACCACCCGCAACAGGCTGATCCGCAGAGCGCAGTCAGGGCCGGCCGACTGCCGCGGACCCCGAGGCGCCTATATGCAGAAGCCCCGCCACCGGATACGCAACCACCGCCACCCGATCGCGCTCGCCTCCGCAACAGCCCTGGTCATAGCCGCAATGGCCACAGCCAGCAACACTCTTCCGATAGCCAGCCGGGCCTCGGCCGGCCCGGTGGCCACCGCCCGTTCGGCAGGCATAGCCCCGTGCCGAATACCGGCGACCACGGGCGTACAGATGTCGGAAGGCATGCCGACACCGGAGGGCTACGCCCGCTCCACGGGCAAGGTCCGTGCCCTCAACCTGATGATCGACTTCCCGGACGCACCGGGCGCCGGTTCCGCGATGGACCGGTACGCCGAATTCTTCCCGCAGACCACCGGCTGGTTCCGGACCGCATCGTACGGACGGCTCACGTACGTCCCCGACGCCCCGTTGAAATCCTGGCTGCGGATGCCACTGCCGTTGTCGGAGTACGGGGTGGAACGCGGCTCACCGTACGAGCCGGGCTACCGCCACCTCATCCAGGACATCATCGCCGCCGCCGGTCCGAAGGTGGACTTCGCCGCGTACGACCTGGTCAACATCCTGGTCACCCCGAACGCCGGCCCCTCCGCCCTGGACACCGTCCTGTCCGTGACCTTCTCCGGCAACGACGACGCCCCGCGGGCGGACGGCGTCCCGCTCGCCAACACGTCCTTCATCTACAGCCGCCAGGACGACGGCTCGGGCTCGTTCAAACAGACCGGATACCGCGTCCTGCCGCACGAGAACGGCCATGTCTTCGGCCTCCCCGACCTCTACACGATGGAGGGCGGCGGCTCGGTCGGGCACTGGGACATCATGTCCGAGGACTGGGGCGCCAATAACGACCTGCTGGGCTGGCACAAGTGGAAGCTGGGCTGGCTGGACAACAACCAGATCAGCTGCGCCGCACGGCCCGGCACCAGCGACCACGTACTCGGACCACTGGCCACCCGGGGCGGCATCAAGCTGGCATTCGTACCGCTGAGCAGCGAGTCCGGCTATGCGGTGGAGGTGCGGACCAAGGCCGGCAACGACCAGGCGATCTGCAAGCCGGGCGTACTGATCTACAAGGTGAGCTCGGACGTCGACACCGGACAGGGCCCGGTGTCCGTCGCGGACAGCACCAAGGGAAGCGCCGGCTGCACCCGGCTGCCCAATGTGCACTCCGAACTGTCCGACGCCCCCTTCCGGCCCGGCGAGACCTTCACCGACCGGACCAGCGGGATACGCATATCCGTGGTCGACAAGGACAAGAAGGGAAACTACCGAGTCCGCATAACCCGCCCCTGACCACGCCGCCCGCTCGCTCCCCTGTCGCCCCTCCTATCGCCCCCGGACCTCCGCTTCGACGGGCCCGCGCAGCTCCCGCTTGAGGATCTTCCCGGTCGGATTCCGGGGCAGCGGCTCGTCCCGTACGAGCACATGGGCCGGAACCTTGAACGCGGCCAGGCTGCGCCCGACGTGCGCCCTCAGCTCCTCGGCCGTGACGGTGGCACCGGCCCGCAGCCGGACGACGGCGGCGACCTCCTCGCCCAGGACCGGGTGCGCGACCCCCAGCACCGCCGCGTCCTCGACGTCCGGGTGGTCGTGCAGCACCGCCTCGACCTCCACGCAGTACACGTTCTCCCCGCCGCGGATCACCATGTCCTTGATCCGGTCGACGATGCCGACCCGCCCCTCGTGCACCACCGCGAGATCCCCGGTCCGGAACCACCCGTCGGTGAACGCCTGGGCGGTCGCCGCCTCGTCGCGCCAGTAGCCGCGGACCAGTGACTGACCGCGCAGCCACAGCTCCCCGACCTCCCCCTCGGGCAGCGCTTCGCCCGAGGGCCCGGCGATCCGCACCTCGGTGGTGGGTGTCGGACGGCCGACGCTGCCCGGGTGGAGCCGGTACTCGGCACCGAAGTTCGCCAGGACACCACCGCTGGTCTCGGTCAGGCCGTAGCCGTTGCGGGGTTCGATGCGGTCGCCGTGCCGGGCGGTCAGCCGGGCGACCAGATCGGGCGGAGCGGCGGCCCCGCCGGTGTTCAGCATCTGCAGACCCTCCAGGCCGTCACCCGCCCGCTCGGCCGCGGCGAGCAGCTGGAGCGCGGTCGCCGGGACACCGGCGTAGTGGGTGACGCCGTGCTCGCGGATCAGACGGAGCGCCTCCTCGGCGTCCCACTTCCGCATCAGGACGAGGGCGCCGCCCGCCGCCATCGCCGCGTAGAAGCCGGTGAACGCGGCGACGTGGAAGAAGGGGAAGGTCAGCAGCGACACCGGGGCGGGCCCCTGCCCCGGGATCAGCCCACGGCCGAGCGCGGAGGCGGCCGCGTGGAACCGCGAGTTGATCGCCGCCCCCACCTGGGCGAGATGGGTGGCGACCGCACCCTTGGGCCGGCCGGTGGTGCCGGAGGTGTAGATGATCGTCGCGTCGTCCTCGGGCCGGATCTCGACCTCGGGGGGTGCGGCGAGCGGATCGGGCGCGGGCAGGTCCTCGTACCGTTCGACACCGTCCGGGACGGTCTCCTCCGCATGGAAGACGACCACGCGCGCCCCGTTCTCCGCCGCCCACCCGGCGACCCTGGGCAGCCGCTCGCCGTCCACCAGGAGCACCCGCGGCCCGGAGTCGTCCAGCGCGTACGTGAACTCGTCCTCCGTCCACCAGGCGTTGAACGGTACGGCGACCAGCCCGGCCAGCTGCGCCGCCCAGAAGGCGATCTGCCACTCGGGGTGGTTGCGCATCGCGACGACGGCCCGGTCACCCCGGCGCAGCCCGTACGCCCCGGTCATCCGGCACGCCAGCGCGGACGCGGCGGCGAAGAACTCGGCGTACGAGTAGCTGCGCTCCCCCGAGATCAGGAAGGGCCGGTCCCCGAAGGCCCAGGTGGTCTCCACGAACTCACGGAGCGTCCTGGGCCCGTCCGCGTACACGAGCGAGCCGGCGTGCACCCCGTCCTCCACCCGCACCACGGCGAACGGGGCTCCCGGGCCGGTCAGCGCGGCTTGGATACGGACGGCGTCCATCGGAGCGGGGGCTGGGGCGGGGGCCCGGTCGGGGGTGGCGGGGGCGGGTTCGGTGTGCGGCACGAACGACCTCTCCAGCATCTAAGCGCTTGCTCAGTCATCGGTACATTCGCGACGCTATGCCCGCACCCCTCCCCCGTCAAGACACCCCGTCCCGCTCAGCGCGCGGCAGGGGAACCGGCCCGCGCGGCGGCGACAAGGCCCTCCAGCTTCCCTTCGCCAAGGGCCCCGGACACCGTGGCGGCAACCCGTCCCCGCTCGTCCACGACAAGGGTGACGGGCAGCCCCTGGGTGTTCAGCACGCCCTTGGGCAGCGAGAGGAGGTGCTTGCCCCCGGGGTCGAGAATGCTGGGGTAGGGCATGTGGAACTCACGGGCGAAGGCACGCGCCGCATTGGCGGAGGCGTCCCGGTTCAGCCCCAGGACAACGACCCCCTGGTCCTTCATCTTCCGGTGGTAGCCCACCAGGACCGGGGTCTCCTTACGGCAGGGTTCGCACCAGGAGGCCCACGCGTTGACCACGACGGTCTTGCCCGCGTAGTCGGCGAGCCGCACCGGGCGCCCGTCGGCATCCATCCCGATGAAGTCCGGCGCGGCAGGACGGTGCGCGCTGTCTATCGTCAGCGTGCCGTCCTTGCCGCGATGGAAGCCCGCGGGCGTACCCGGACTGCCTCCGATCGTGATCCCGACGATGAGCGCGACGGCGCAGGCAAGGGCAGCCAGAAAAGGAACAAGAGGGCGTTTCATGGGGGGTCCTTCGGGGCGGCGTCGGTCAGGCGCCACCCGACGTCCGGGCCCGGGGGCTCCCGACCCCGCACCACGCCGCTTCCCCCGGCCGCCCGTACGGCAACACCCGGCACCCCGAGAGGCCCCGGAATCCGCGGTGCGGTGCGGACACGGCATGCGGGCATGCGGGAACACCCCCGCGCATGCTGAACAACGGTTCTTGCTGGTCAGTCAGAACGGTACGCCCACCCCCAACTCCCCTCACGAACAGCCCCCTTACGAACCTCTCCCCCGCACCGTCCTCCCACCGGACGGACACGTTTCCCCCAGCACAGGGAGACCCAGAAGGGCCGGGACGGCCGCTGGGAACTGATCGGCGTCACCTCGGGGCCCGGCGCCCCGGACGTGCCGTGCTCGCAGGGCCCCGGCCTCTACACCAGCGCGCCCGCCTACGCGGGCTGGATCGACAGGACCATGAAGACCAACAGCGCCCAGCCGACCGCGGCCAAGGAATCCGACCTCGCCGAGACCGGTACGAACGACAACACCGCGGCGATCGCCGGTGCGGCCACCGCGCTGATCGTCACCGGTGGCGGCACCGCCGTCGCGGTACGCCACCGCACCGCCTGAGCGGATCCGGCGCAACCCGAGGGCGGCACCCTCTCGGCAGAGGATGCCGCTTCGAGCCCCGGCTGGAGCACTTCGGCCCGACCCCCTGGGCACGCCGGCTCACCCATCTGACACCTCAGAGGTTGCAACTCAAATAGCAGCGCAGGTGAGGCTTGAGACGTAACACTTGCTGCTACCCCTTGGGTGCCCTGGCCCCGCCTCGACCGCCGCATCTTCCTCCTCCTGCTGGACGACCAGCACCGAATCCTGCTGTGCGATGGATGCTGCGGCGGCTGGACCGTCCCGCAGGTCCGCATGACGAGCGGAGCACAGTTCGTGGAGTCGGCTGCCCGATTCCTGGACGAGCAATTCGGATTGACGAAGCCACGCTTCGGCTCCGTCTACGGATTCCGGCAGTCGCGCGCCAGCGACAACTGGGAGTTCGACCGCGTGACGGCGGCACGTGTCTTCATCGTCCGCATCAGCGACGCCGAGGGGGCGGCAATCGAGCAGAGATCGCCCGCACACGCTCGATGGGGTATCGCGGACCTACGAAGGGGTACTTCGCGGCGTGCTTGCCGAGTTCCGCGGCGCCGGTTGCCACTTGCTCGCCGGCGTTTCTCATCACTCGTGACAGTGGACGGCCCTTGGACCGCTGGATGTCACGCCATGCCACGAGCTCGTAGCCCGAGGGATCTGCCACTCCTCGATCGTAGCGGCCAAGCCCTCCGGACAGTGCAGGAGCGAACTGATCCATAACTATGGACAATTGCTCACCCCGAGGAGCCAAACGCGGTGTCTGCGTTCTCGCCGCCCCAGCCGGCCGGGCTGCGCCAGATGACATTGACACGGAAGATGTCGCGAATCGTGTCTACAGACCAGTCCTCGGCGGGCGGTTCGGAGAGAACAAGGTAGAGACCGTCGGCCGCCGCGGGCAGCGTGTGGTTGATCTCGAGCAGTCGGGTCGCGCCCGATCGCAGGTCCGCATAGGTGGAGCAGCCTGCGCCCAGGGCCTCGTAGAGGAAGAGACCGTGCTGGGTATCGCAGCTGACGTCGACGATCGGCGAGTCGACCGGCTGGAGGTCCGCCCAGAGGAGCGATGCCTTCAGCGCGTGACGAACCGCTTCGTGCTTCTTGCACGCGCGGTCGGTGCCGGCGGCCGTCTCCAGCGCGCGAAGGAAGCCGTCCTTCGTAGTCACAGCCGGTGTTGCGGCAGTGGTGTCCGCAGTGGTCATCTGCACTTCTTCCTTCTGATCGGGTTGCGTCGGGACGACGGGGACCGCGCCGGCGGAGTTAGGCTTCGTCGTCGCGCCGAAGCGCTCCTGGAGCTCTCGCCGCGCTTCAGCGAGAGGCCCCGCCCAATCGGAAGCTGCCAGCCCCTCCGCGAGCCGGTCCACGTCGAAAGTGCCCTCCTTGAGCGCACGGTTGGTTGTCGCGGCGAGGTCGCGAAGAACTCCGAGTCGTTCTCTGTTCGGATCGCCGAACAGGTGAAGCACGTCAACCCAGTCGGCCTGGTCCCGTCGGAGGATGCGGTTGGCCATGCCTTGGAGTTCGGAGAGCCGGCTGCGGGCGTCGGGGACGTCGCCGTCGCTCTCGGTCAATTCTCCGAGAACATCCAGTGCCGCGAGGTAGCGCCCTGCCATCCGCTCCGAAACGGGCGACCGACCGCGCTGGTCGGCAGTCAGTACCGTCTGGGTCGTCTCGTTGGCAAGCACCCAGCAGTCCAGCTTCTCGCCCCGCAGCGGAGGAACCGATCCATGGCGGACGGTGAGGACGAGCGGTCGGTCGATCACCGGCGACAACGGCTTGACCTTGAAGCGACCGCCCGGGGCCCGGTCCACGACCTCGACCCGGACATCAGCACCGACCCGGGGAAGCCTTCCGGCCTCGCCGCCCTCCGGCTGGGCATCGGGCACCGTCGGTGCCTGGGCGTCCCCGGAACCGGTGAGCGCCTCCGGCAGCGGGGCGGTGTGCAGGACGGTCAGGGTCTGGGTGCTGCGGGTGAGGGCCACGTACAACTGGCGCAGCCCGGCGGGACCGCGGTCGGCGATCGTGGCGGGCTCGACGACCAGGACGTGGTCGTACTCCATACCCTTGACCTGAGCTGCGGCCAGCACGGAGACGGCCTCGCGGTTCCGCTCACCGACGTCGCCGTCCTCGCCGATCCTGCGGCTGATGGCGTCCAGCCAGTCCGAGTCGTCGGGAACGATGACGGCCACGGAGCGGGGGGTGCTGCCATCACTGGTGTCCACGAGCCGGGCCACGTGGGCGACGGTGTCGTCGAGCAGCTTCCACGGCTCGGTCGCCACGGTCCGTACGACGTTCGCTCCCGCCGCCCGGACAGCCTGCGGGTACGGCAGGGCCGGAGCGATCGTCCGTGCGAGCGGAGCAACGAACTCCATGATCTCGGCAGGAACGCGGTAGCTGGTGGTGAGCTGAGCCACGCTCCAGTCGCCGTGGTCGGAGAGGAGCGCGCCGAGCAGGTCCCAGCTCGTCGGGATGTGGGCGCCCGTCGCCTGCGCGAGGTCGCCCAGGACGGTCATGGAGCCGCCCACGGCACAGCGCCGCCGTAGGGAGCGGGCCTGCATGGGCGTGAGGTCCTGGGCCTCGTCGACGACGATGTGGCCGTATCGCGGTGGGGTGTCGCCACTGATCAGCACTCGGAGCTCTTCGAGGCAGACGTGGTCGTCGAGGGTCCACGGATCGGCGTCAGCGTTGGCAGCGCGGGCCCGCAGCAGGGCCGCCTGCTCGTCCTCGTCGAGGATGCCGTCGGCGCAGTCCCGGAGGAGGTCGGCCGAGTCGTAGAGGCTGCGCAAGGCCTCCCGGGGGCCGGGGGACGACCAGACGCGTTCGACAAGGCGCTCGACCCGGCGGTTGCGTTCCAGGTCGCGGCGGATCGTGTCGGCCTGCCCGCGGCGCGGCGCGATGTCGGCGAGCTCCTGGAGGAGCCGGTCGACGAAGAGGCCGCGGAAACGGTCGCGCCGCTCCCGGAAGGGCCCGTCGCCGGTCTGGGCCCGGTCGAGGAGGGCGAGGACCTCGGACTTCGGCACGCGAAGGGTCGTACTGCCGGCGGTGACGACGATCGCGGGCTCGTCACCCTCGAAAGAGGGGTCGACGGTGAGGGCGTCGAGAGCCTCGGGGCGGTAGTCGCTCTCGACGCGTCGCCGCAGCACGGCTGCCATGCGTTCGTCCGACTTCACGAGGCGCGCCTTCGGGGAGTCGGAGCCGAGGATCTCGCCCTCCCACAGGCGGTCCAGCTGGACGGCGTTGACGTCCCGGGTGCCGAGGGTGGGGAGGACCTGTCCGACATAGTCGAGGAACCGCTGGTGGGGGCCGATGACGAGGATGTCCTGGGCCCTGAAGTGCTCGTTGTTGACGAGCCAGGTCACCCGGTGGAGACCGACCGCCGACTTGCCGGTACCAGGGCCGCCCTGCACGACGAGGATGTCCGAGGGCGAGCCCGTGACCAGCTCCATCTGGTCGCGGCGGATGGTCTCGACGATGTCCCGCATCCGGCCGCCGCGCGACCGCTGGAGCTCCCGCAGCAGGAAGTCGTCCGGCTGGAGCGTCTTCCGCCGCTGGCGTCGTACGACATCGCCGGGGGTGGGGGCCAACGTACGCTCCGGGGCGGGGGGCGCGTCCATCTCATCCGCCGCGCTGTCGTCGACGGCCTGACGGGGCTCCGGTACGGCGGCAGGCTCGGGTACGGCCAAGGGCACGGGAACGGGCGTCGGCAAGGAGATCTCGTCGAAATAACTCTCGACGCTCCGCTGCACGCAGCGGAGCTGCCGACGCAGGACCACCGCGCCCGGGTTCTCGGGCCGGGTCTCGATCCACTTCTTCGCCAGGGGGCTGGTCCACAGCAGGACCACCGGTTCGTGCGAGGCGTCGTGCACGCCGCGGCGCCCGATGTACCAGGTACGGGGGCCTCCTCCCGGGTCTTCCGGCGCGTCGACGCGGGAGAAGACCAGGGCTTCGTCGCCGAGCCCTCCGTAGGCCTCTGCGCGAGCCTCCGCGTCGGCCCGGTTGGCGATCCCATCCTTGCCGCTCGCCGAGGCGGTGGCGGCCGAGGTGCCGCTCAGTTCAGCCAGTTTCGTGGTGTAGCAGTCGTACGCGTGGTCCACCGCCCGCTGCTCGCCGGCGAGGATCTCGTCCCGAGTGGTGGTGCTCATGTGCGTCCTCCCTGCGGTGCCGGGGGACACCGCCACGGGCATGTGCCCGTACCCCGCTGAAACAACTATCAGAAACCGGATGGTGACGAACAGTCAGTGGATCAGTTTCAGGACGAGGTCGTCGGCCTCGGTCCGCCAGGCCCGTACCTGGTCGTACGTGGGCCCGAGCTCGTACAGGTGGTAGTGGCACCCCAGACTCAGCTGGGACCAGAGGTCCTTCGCCGTCGGACCGCCTCCGCCGACGCGACGGAGTGCAGGAGGAGCAGCTTGGCGCGCCCGTGGTGCGGGACAGACCGGGCGTCGCGGCTTCCAGCACCCGGTCGGCGCAGAGCTCCAGCGCGGTCCGCAGCGCGAGGCAGGCGCCGCGGTACCGGCCGACGGTGGTGGCGTCGGCGAGTTCGCCGTCGAGGAGGCGGTGGGCCGTGAGCAGCAGACCTTCGACGGAAACGGGGGAAGGGGTGGTCATGCGGTCCTCACCCTGCGGGCCTCGGACGAGAAGAGGTCCCACTTCGCCCGCCGGCCCCCGGTGGCCTGCCAACGAGCGAGCTTCGCTGCTTGGCCGCCGCACGCCCCGGTTGCTGTCGGATTGAGTGGACGACAGACCGCAACAACCCGGGCACACGGGCCTTCCACAAGCCGTTGGGGTTTCGCGGAGTTCGACGGGAAATCCGTCTATCGTATGGACACTGGTACGACGTGAGGGTGGGGCGGAGCCATGACAGACGTGCGCTGCGATCGATGTGACCTCGTCATCGGAATGGGCTGTGCGTGCCCGCCCGACGGATCCGCGCCAGGGGCGCGTCCCGCAGCCTCGCCCCGGCAGGAGTGGCGGCGCTTCCCTGCGGACACGATTCTGATCTCCCCTACGCAGTACGCACACCTTCCCGGAGCCTGTACCCACCTGACCGAGGATCTGGTGACTGCACCACGTTGGGGCTGGATCCCCACGCCTCCGGCCGGACTCTGGGACCGGTTGAGCAGCAGCTACCCGGCAACCGCGACAGAGGGAAACACCGCGCGGCAGGCGGTACGGCGGTGCGAGGAGTGCCAGACAACGCTGGCGTGACGTGAGCTGCCATGGATGCAGGTACGAGTGCACGCCTTGAGTTTGCAAGGCGAGCACTCTCAAAGGGCCTTATGAGGCGTTCCCACCCCATCCGGTTGGCAACAGAGGCGGGCGACGCCGCTTACCCCACACTGTCCGGTGCGCTCGAACCTTCGGTGGGCAGCCCCTCCGCCTCGTAGCCGGATCATCCTGAACGCCGACGGCGCCCGCCACCGGTCCCCGGAAGAGGACCCGGACAGGAAGGAAGAGGCAAGTACAGCCCTGCGCCTCGCCCACGAGATCCTCGACCGCGCGCCAGGCGTCGTCGCCGCCGTGCTCGACACCGCCTGGCGCGGAACTCACCGAGCCAGGCTCGTCGCCCGCGGAATCGCCGTCGGCACAGCAGGAGAGCCTCGCAGGTGACCCGTGCCCGGCGCTGGCTGGGCAGCTGCCCTCCCGGCGTCGGGCGGGTAACCCCCTCACCTGCGCATCCCCACCCGCTACACTGACGGCGGCGCGCCAGTCCGCTGGCGCACTGGTGGATCAGTGGATCAATGCGTCCAGGATCGCGGCTTCCGCCGCAATTTCCTACACATTTTCCTACAGATCCCCGCCTTCGTAGCTCAGGGGATAGAGCACCGCTCTCCTAAAGCGGGTGTCGCAGGTTCGAATCCTGCCGGGGGCACAATGCATTAGGTCGCTGACCTGGAGTTTCTTCCCCGGGAAGGCGCTCCGCTCGGCCTCGGGCTTCCGTCCGGGGCCGTTCGCATACACGGACCGGCCACGCCCGCTCTCGCCGTCATCACGGGCGTACCGGACAGTGCGCGGACCCGTGTCGCGCCATGGATGAGACAACGCCCTGGGCTCGATACGACAGATGCCCGACGCTGATCGATCGGCCAAGGCAGGGGTGAGCCCGCAGGATCAGGGGATCAGCGTCATACAAGCGGGGGCGCCGTCCCGGTGAGGACGGCGCCCCCGCTCGGGAACGCTCTCAGTACGTGGCTATCGGACGTCGACGAAGTCGCCGGCCGCGTTGACCGCCGGAGTCGTCGTCGTGCCCGCGAAGCTGTAGCGGAAGTAGCCGTCGGTGGCGGCGGTGACGGTCGTCTTGAGGTTGCCCGTCGAGTTGGACTTGATCGTCTTCACCGTGGTGTAGGTGTTGCTGCCCTTCTTGCGGAACTGCAGCTTCACCGACTGGTTCGCGTAGCCGTGGTACTTGTTGTCCTCCCAGTTGGCCCGGGAGAGCTTGCCGGTGACCGTGATGGTCTTGCCCTTCTTCACCGGCTCCGGCGAGGCGTTGACCGTCAGCTTCGAGTAGCGCTGCACCTTGAATGTGGTGGCCGCGTCGCGGTGGATGAAGTCGGAGTCATTGGCGGAGACCAGCGTGCCGAGCTTCCAGGTGGCTGCCGCGTTGTTGCCGACGAAGCCGACCGACGCCTTCGGGTCGAACGTCAGCGTGCCGGTGCAGGTCGACGTGGTGGCGCTCGCCTTGACGCACTTGATCTCGTCGTCCCAGATCTGCGCGTAGTTCGGCTTCGGGCCGAAGGCGCTGATGTAGGTGGTCTCGGCGATGCCCGAATCGTCCGACGCGGTCACCGAGACCTTGGCGGACACCACGTTGGTGGTACCGACCACGACCGGCTTGCCGCCGTTGATGACGACCTTGTCGATCGTGATGTTGCCCGCGCCGCCGTCCTCCGCCTGGGCGGCGGTGGCCCCGATCGCGGTGACGGCCAGCGCGGCGCCGGTGCCGAGCACGGCAAGGCGCATGGTTGTACGCATGAATTCCCCCCACGGATTCATCGATTGATCAGAGGGAGCGTACGGCGTCGGCCAACGGTTCACCACGTTGTTGTTCAACGCCGAGGAGCCGTTCTCAGTCGTCCGCGCGGCTCCCCGCGGCTACCCGAGCCAGTACCCGGGGGGCCGCTCGCGAGGTATCGCACAGAGACTCATCGGCCCCCTCAGCTGTCGGACCGGACGATGAGCCGGACCTCCAGGTGGCGGGCGAGTGCGGAGACGGATGGGCGCGGTCGAGCTCGTCGGCCGGGGCCGGGGCGCGTCGCGCGCCCGTACGCCGCCTTCGTAGAGTCGGGGGAATGAACCCGGACCACGCTCCCGACACCGACGAACTGCTGCGCGGTACATACGCCCGACTGCTGCCCGCCGACTCGATCACCCCTGAGATCGCCGGTTCCCTACGCTACGCGCGTCTCGTGGCCGACGGCCTCGTCTTCGCCTACGCCCTCGACCGGCCCACCGATGTACGGATCCTCACCGACCCGGACGTGGAGAGCGTCGGCCTGGAGGAGCTGGGGCGGGCGGCGTACGAGAACCTGTTGCGCGTACCCGTCACGCACGAGGAGATCCCCTTCGAGGGGACGATCCTGCACTCCTTCTACGGCGACTCGCACTTCATCGGGAGCCAGGCGCTGTTCCTGTCCGCCGCGGTCCGGCAGGTCACCGGCGATTCGCTTCCGCACGCCGGTGCCCTCGTCGTCATGCCGAGCCGCCACAACCTGGTGTACCACCCGATCGCCGACGGCACGGTGGTCGATGCCGTCAACGGCCTCGCCTCCTACGCGCTGGGTGCCTTCGAGGACGGGCCGGGGGCACTGTCCCCGCGGGTCTACTGGTGGCACCGCGGCAGCCTGAAGTCGCTCACGGCCATCGACGAGGACACCCGGTCCTTCTCCATCCAGCCGCCGCCACAGCTGCTCGGCCTGATGAAGGGCCTGGTCCGTCTCGACCGCGCCGGCCGGCTCGCCACCCGTACCGTCGCCGAGGCGCCCGCTCCCGACCTCGCCGAACTCACCCGTGCCACAGCCGAGTCGGTAGCGGGTCTCTCCCAGGGTCCGGCCGCCGACCTGGGCGGCGCCTTCGCCTCCGCCGTGGCCCACGCACACGCACACTGCGCCGCCGACCCCAGGGCTGCGCAGATCGACACATGGGACGCCTGGGCCACCGCCGTACAGCTCGGCTGCGCCCTGTTCACCGGTGCGCGGACCCAGGACTGCCGGCTGGGCGAGGACCTCGTCCGGCAGCTGCCGGCCATGCCCGCCGCACCGCCCGCGAACGCCCGTGCCTGGCTCGACGCCCTCTACCTGGCGATCGTGTGCCGGGAGGGGGACCGGATCCGGCGGCTGTGCCAGGTGCCGCTGGAGACGCTGCGGCAGGACAACTCCGTCGACGCGTACGTGCTGTGCTGGATCGACACCCTGCAGACCTACTTCTCCGAACGCCACTCCATGGACGGGGTCGTGGAGAAGCTGGTCGCCACCATGAAGACGTCCGGGCCCGACGAGGTGACCCACGCGCCGATGGAGTTCGTGAACGGGATCGACTACCAGCCGGTCGCGCTCTTCCACCGTCTCGTCGCGCAGGACCACGACGCCTTCGCCGAGACACTCGCCGAAGCCCTCACGGAACACGGCGCCCACTGGGGCGAGTCGGCAGCGCCGCGCGCCCGAGTGGCCCTGGGGCCATTGGCGATGGCGAGTCTCGCCTTCGACCACGGGTTCCCCATCGCTCCGGCGCAGCCGTACCTGCCCCTGTACCTGCTCAACCGCGAACGGATCGAGGAGATCCCCAGCCCCTGACCCTGCCCCGGTGCCAGGAGGTGCACCGACCGCCGGCTAGCCGTCGGCTCATGGTGTGACGATGGCGAACTCCGGGTCCGGATCGCCGAGGTGGCCGAGCAGTTCGGTGAGCTTGTCGGCGTCGCCGATGACCTTGACGGTGTCCCGGGCCGCCAGCTCGGCCGGGGTGACGGTGCCGAGCAGGACGGCACGCAGATCCGCCTCGTCGAGAGTGATCTCGACGTCCGGGTCGGCCGCGGCAGGGCCGGTGCCGGTGACGTGGCTGAGCACACCGTTGCGCAGACGCAGCGTGACCGGATCACCGCCCCTCGGATTCCAGCGCACGGCGATGTCCACGTCCCAGCTGCGCGGGCCGTCGACCCGGATGGCGAGGGCGTCGAAGAGCTGGTCCGAGGTCAGCGCCGCGAGCAGGTCGGGCGAGGTGGTGGCGGTGGGGGTGCCGACCGGGCCGTGGCGCAGCTCCAGGGCACCCATGAGGAAGAAGTTGCGCCAGGTACCGTTCTCGCTTCCGTACCCGAGCTGTTCCAGCGCGTCGGCCTGCAGGGCACGGGCCTCGGCGTTGTCCGGGTCGGCGAACACGACGTGGTTGACGACCTGGACCACCCAGCGGAAGTCCGCTTCCGCGAAGGACTGCCGGGCCCGGCGCAGGACTTCGACGGCGCCGCCCATGAACTCCACGCAGCGCCGGGCGGATTCGACCGGCGGATGCTCCCAGAGATGCGCCGGATTGCCGTCGAACCAGCCCAGGTAGCGCTGGTAGACGGCCTTGGTGTTGTGGTTGACGGAGCCGTAGTAGCCGTGGGTGTGCCAGGCCTGCTCCAGGGCCGGGGGCATCTGGATCCGCTCGGCGATCTCCACCGAGGTCAGGCCCTGATTGAGCATGCGCACGGTCTGGTCGTGGAGGTAGGCGTACAGGTCGCTCTGTTCGGCCAGGAACGTCACCACGCGCTCGCGGCCCCACACCGGGCAGTGGTGCGAGGCGGAGGCGACATCGCTGGAGTCGGAGAAGAGCTCGATCGCCTCGGCGAGGTAACGGGCCCACACCCGCGGGTCGCGGACCTCGGCACCGCGCAGGGTCAGCAGATTGTGCAGGTCGTGGGTGGCGTTCTCCGCCATGCACAGCGCCGCGCGGTCGGGGAAGTGGATGTTCAGCTCCCCCGGCACCTCGGTGCCGGGGGTCAGCTGGAAGACCATCCGGATGCCGTCGACGGTCTCCGTCTGCCCGGTGCGGGTGATGTCCACGGTC
Source organism: Streptomyces sp. NBC_01363 (assembly GCF_026340595.1). Classification (GTDB taxonomy): domain Bacteria; phylum Actinomycetota; class Actinomycetes; order Streptomycetales; family Streptomycetaceae; genus Streptomyces. Next base: position 2,334,059 of record NZ_JAPEPF010000001.1, on the reverse strand, counting down.
GGCGGGATCAGACCGACCGCACCGGTGGAGACGGTCTGCCCGAGACCCGCGCCGATCTGCCCGCGCTCCCCCCTTCGGCAGCGCCACGCCGTGCATGTAGGCGGCGCGGCGGCTCATGGCCGTACCGGCGTAGACGTTCTCGCTCACGGTGTGCTCCAGGAAGCCGTGCGGGGCGAGGACCGGCACACCGTCGTCCTGGCTGATCGTCGTGTGCGCCGCGGTCACCTTCGCGGTGACCATCGGCGCCGTGCTGGCGGAAGAACCGCCGTTGAACCGGTTCCTGACGGGGGACCGCGGCACTCGCGAGGGCACCGTGGACAGGTGAGGACCGCGGACCTGCCTGCCCGCCGGTCACGTGTCCAGCCACTCGCCGACGGTGAGGCGGCTCGTTCAGGCCGTGACAGAGGCGCCTGCGGGTCGCCTCGGCGTCCGGCAGCGGCGGCTTCTCACGCGAATCCACACCCGCTTCCTGCGACCGACGCGGGTACGACGAGTAGCGAGAAGAACCAGCCAAACGTTCCATCTCGCAAAGGAGTCAGGAGCGTCACGCCCGGATCAGCTGTCGCGACGCTCGGCCCACCCTGTCCCAGTGCGCACATGCGCACAGGCCGCCAATTCGGCCAACGCCCTCCGGGATGCTCCGCACCGGTCCAGGTGGTCCGAACTGGGGCGTCGCCGTTGAGGGCCAGCGTTTCAGCCATGCCTTCTGATGGATCCTCGCCCTTTCCAGGCCCACTTGTGCAAACATGGTCAACGGCGGAAGTAAAGCGGCCCCGTTCGACCAAACGGTGGCCTTGCAGGCAAAAACAAGGGGATCCCGCCAATCGAACCAACCGGGGGCATCGGATGGCAGTGCTGTAACTCGTTCCGTACTACAGAACCACTGACACCAGACCAACCTAAATCGGACGGACCTCTCTGCAGGGTTCGTCCTACTCGCCCGGCTCCCCCTCCGCCACCCTGTCGGAGCACGGAGCCCCGGCGGGCGACACGGCGACTGTCGACACTGCGAGCAGTAGCGATGGTCGTGAGCGGGGGGACCGAATCATTCATGTCGTGGCGAACCATCATTTCCAACTCGGCGCGCACCAGGCTCAGAAGATCCCACAGACAGCCTTCGGGGGGCAGCCGTGAATCCGAGTGGCAGCTGGAGCGACGTATCAGTCAGCTCCTGCGGACGCTCAATGTGCGCCCCCCGCTCGATGTGAAGGAGCTGTGCCAGGCGCTATCGCAGAGCAGGGGCCGGCACATCGAGTTGCGGTCGTATCCGCTGCCACCGTCCGGACCGATCGGTCTGTGGCTCGAAACCGCCAACGCGGACCTGATCCTCTTTCAGAGGGACACCACGCCGCTCCATCAGGACCACATCATCCTGCACGAGGTCGGCCACATCCTGGCTGATCACCGCGGCGCAGGCGTCGACACGCAATGGGATGCCCTGTTGCCCGGCCTTGAGATCGGCGCGATACGTCGTGCGTTGCAGCGCTCCTCGTACGGCACCGAACAGGAACACGAGGCCGAACTCATCGCGACGATCATCCTGGAGTGGGCTTCCGTGCTCGACCGCGTCATGCCTTCCAGCTCGGATGATCACTCGACACAGCGGATTCAGGACGTGTTGGGCGACAAGCGGGGGTGGCTTTGACGATGGCCGTTCTCTTCTTGACCGTGCTTGCAGGCGCCGTGGCGTGGAAGCTCTTCCAGCTGTTCAAGGACCCCGGAAACAGTCCGCTCCGCGCGGTCACCCTGTGTTTGGTCTGTGCAGGTTGCTCCTACCCACTGGCCATGCCCGGAGGGGCCACAGGCCTCGATGCCGTCGCTGGGCACGGCGCGGCCAAGCTGGCACAGAACGTGCTCTTGTTGGCGACGTGTTATTTCCTCATGTGCTTCTACCTGTACTCGGCGGCAGACGGTCGCGCAGGACGCCGACGGGCTCGACGGGAAGCCGTGGGGCTGCTCCTGATCACCGCAGTGATCACAACCGTAGCGATCACTGCTCCGCGCGCCGTCCTGGTCGGCAGCTTTTCCACGGCGGATATGACTGTCCCCCACGTCGCTGCGTTCTATCTCGTAGCGGGTCTCTATCTGATGTACACGCTCACGGCTTCCTTCTTCTGGACACAGCACTACGCCCGCATCTCCCAGCGCCCGCTGTCCACCGGCCTCTGGCTGGCCGCAGTGGGACTGGCCGGCATGGCTGCGGCTTGCCTCATCCGCGCGGTGTTCGTGGTGATCCGGAGTCAGGGCAGCCCGGTCCCCGACGTGCTGACGGTGGCCGCATCCGTGCTGTTGGTCGTGACAGTGCCCCTGTTCGTGATCGGCGTGGCCTATCCCGCTGTCCGGAACCGCATCGCCGTCATGCACATATGGCGTCAACATCGCCAACTCCATCGACAGCTTTACCCGTTGTGGCTGCTGTTGTCCGAGGCTTTTCCTCACACGGTGCTGCAAACCAGCAACTCTGCCTCCTGGCACGACAGGTGGCGTGCGCGCCGTGTGCATCGTCGCTACCACCGGCGCATCATCGAATGCCGCGATGGCCTGGTTCAGATCAGCCCCTATCTCGCTGCCCTCGACCAAAGCGGCGCGACCTCCGACACCACGACGCCCGAGCGCGTGGCTCGGCGCCTGCGCGACGCCGCACACACATGTGACCGCAGGACCGCGGGAGCGGTTGGGTCGGCCTGGACGGCGGGGGCGACTCCGGAAGCATCGTCGGCCATACCTCAGCAGCAATACCGGAATGACGATGTTCAGGAGCTCCTGTCGCTGTCAGAGGCCCTGCGTTCCACCACCTGACCACCACCAGTGGAAGAGAGTTGAGATGCTGATTACCGCTGCCCGCGTGATGACCGGAAAGTTGGGCGAAGTCATCACTGATGGCGCAGTCCTCGTCGATGACCGGACCATCATCGCAGTGGGGCCACGTACAGATATCGAGGCTCAAGCACCCGCCGGTGAACCGCTCCTGTCCTTTCCTGACTCCACGGTCCTGCCCGGGCTGATCGATGCGCATGTCCATCTCGCCTTTGACGCAGGGCCCGACCCTGTCGCCACTCTGCAGGACCGCGACGACGACGGCCTCTTCAAGGACATGGGGGTACGGGCAGAGAGGCTCCTGAGCATCGGCGTCACGACCGTACGCGACCTGGGTGACCGCAACGGCCTGACGCTGCGTCTGGCTGAGGCGATCAGCGGCGGTGCCGTCGCCGGTCCACACATCATCTCCGCGGCCACGCCGGTCACTCCGCCCGGCGGACACTGCTGGTTCCTAGGTGGAGAGGTGTCCGGCATCGACGAGATCCGCGGCCTTGTCCGGCGCAACGTCGCCGCGGGCGCAAAGGTCATCAAGGTGATGGAAACCGGTGGCGGTCTCACCAAGGGCGGCGCCAAGAGCTGGGAGTCACAGTTCAGCCCGGACGAGCTGGCCGCGCTCGTCGACGAGGCTCATCAGGCCGGGCTGCCTGTCGCAGCCCACGCCCACGGCGCAGACGGCATCGCTGCCGCGGTCGAGGCCGGAGTCGACACGCTTGAGCACTGCACGTGGATGACGCCCGACGGCTTCGGGCTCCGAGAGGATGTCCTGGCGCAGATCATCGCCAAGGACATCCATGTCTGCCCTGCGGTCAGCCCCCACTGGCAGATGCTGCCCAAGGTGTTCGGGCCCGAGAAGGCTGCAGTGATGTTTGACCTCGTACGGCAGATGGCCAATGCCGGGGTACGTCTGATCGCCGGCACTGACGCCGGAGTTCAACGTGCCGGGTTCGACGGGCTGGTCTCCAGCCTCGCCTTCTACGAGCACCTGGGACTGCCCAACGATCGCATCATCGAGATGGCCACGACCGAGGCGGCTCGCGCACTGGGCGTGGCCAACCAGACGGGCCGGATCACCCCCGGATACACCGCCGACCTCCTGATCGTGGACGGGGATCCTCTCGCCGATCTCAGCTCGCTGAGTGCGGTCAAGGCCGTGTTCACTGCGGGCGCCCGCTACCAGCCGTAGAGCAGCTGCCAATCGGAAGGGGTGCTACTGCCCGGGCAGATCTCGTTCCTGCATCTCCGCGACGACCTCGTTGAGGAAGGACAGGACGTCCTCCGGCAGGCCTTCGGAACCGAGTCCGCGAGCCTCCACCCGGCCGACGGCTCCCTTGCGGGCAGAGGCCAGAAGCCGCAGCCCTTCGAGTACCTGCCGAGCCACGGCGTCATCGGGCTGAAAGAACATGGGTGAGACACCGAACACCCTGGCCAGCCCCTCGCAGACCACGGGCGAAGCCGTCCGTTCAGCCCCGGTCCGCAGATTGCGCACACCCTCCTCGGAGATGACGGGACCGCCGGCATGCTCGCTGACCGCCTCGGCGATCTCCGCATCCGTGGGCGGTGTCTGTCTGCCCGGATACGAGTGCCTGAGCAAGTAGGTGATCTTCTCTTCCAGCGAGCGGGGAACCTGTGCGACCGGATCGGCGCCCGCGCCCGCCGGGGCAGGAGCATCGCGGCCGAAAGACCGCTCCTGAGCCGCCAGCAATTCACCCAGGCTCACCCGGTACCCCTCAGCCAGGAGGTTGGCGTAGCTGTCCTTCAGCCGCCGCTTGCCTCGCTCCGCGTTGGCCACCGGACCTGCGCTCTTCGTCCCGATCAGGTCCTTGGTCCGGTACTGGGAGTAGCCCGCGTCGCACCGCAGATCGGTCAGGTCGGGCAGACCTGCCCGCGGGAAGAGATCGTCCAGAGCCCGCCCGAGAACCCTGGCGAGCGTCGGCAACTTCTCTCCGTCAGGGGATGACTGGCCTGTCTCCCAGCTGGCGACGGTCGGGTCGGCGACACCAACCGCCTTGGCCACCTCGCTCTGCGTGAGTTCGGCGGCGCGTCGCACTGCCCGCACTCGGCGTCCGTCGAAGCGACGAGCAGGCATATTGACCCATCCCTCAAGCTTGATTTTCTAAACAAAGGAAACCTTAGACAGTTGACCGGTTTCCCAAATCAGGGTAGCTTCAGTTTAGCGAACGAACGGCCTCCGGCGTACACCCCAGGGCACCCTCCACCACCCCTTTACGTGGCCAGCACCTTTCAGCTCCTGAGCGAGCGACCCTGCCTCGCGGCAGGCCACCGTCATCGCCCTCTGGCCCTTAGTCCATCCAGCGAAGAACAACCGCACGGCGGGATCGAGCATGAAGCATTCTGCGCAGAATACGGGAGAAGGAATGGAACGGGAAGGACACGGCAGCGCTGTCGCGACCGTTCGTGATCTCTTCAAGCAGTACGACTCTCGTACCGTATTGGACGGAGTCAGCTTCAGAATCCTGCAGGGGGAAGTCTTCGGGCTACTCGGGCCCAACGGGGCGGGTAAGACGACACTCCTGGAATGCCTGACGGGGCTACGCAGACCGACCTCCGGATCCATCGAGGTCCTGGGATCCGACCCGTCATCCAGAGATTCGGCATGGCGCCGGATGGTCTCCGTTCAGCCCCAGGAAGCCACACTCTTCCCGCAGTTGACAGTGCGTGAGACCGTCGAGTTATGGGCCTCGTTCTACGAGGATCACGACGAAGTCGACGAAGTGCTGGAACGTGTCGGACTTCTGGACGAGGGGCATCAGCGCGTGAAGGCGCTGTCCGGCGGACAGGCGCGGCGGCTGCTTCTCGCGGTCACCGTCGTCGGTCGCCCGCGCGTACTCGTCCTGGACGAACCGGCCGCCGGACTCGATCCCCAGGCCAAGGAACACCTGTGGGACGTCATACGGAAGCAGCGCGACACGGGTGGCACGGTGCTTCTCACCACGCACGACATGAACGAGGCCACGGAGCTGTGCGACCGGGTGGCGGTCCTCGTCAGTGGGCGTATGGCCGCCTGTGACACACCGGCCCGCCTGGTCTCGGAACTCGCGGACAGCAGCACCGTGACCTTCACTACGTCAGCGGACGCGGACCTGAGCGAGATCAGCGCCTTCCCTGGCGTCACAGCAGTGGAGAGCGCTGCCGACTCCGGGGGCCGGATCGCCGTCCAGGTGCGTACGACGATCGGCGATCAGACCTTGAGGCGTATCGCTGCCGACCAGAACCTGCTCGCCACCGATCTCGGTGTCAGCAAGGGCGGGCTCGACGCGGTCTTCCGCAACCTTGCCGCCGACGGACCGGCACACGAAAGCAATCCTGAGAAGGGGAAGGCGGGACACTGATGAGCGCGATGACCCCCGCATTTCGCCAGATGGTCAAGACGAACTCCCGGGAGCTCTTCCGGGATGGCAAGACAGCGTTCTTCACCCTGGTTTTTCCCCTTCTCTTTCTCGCGATGTTTCTCGGTCTGGGCACTCTGACTGCGGGCAGCTCTTACCGCATGGCGGTGATATCCGCATCAGAACAGACAGCACCCATCGACAATTTGAAAAAGGTCGATGGCTTCCACGTGGAGAAGTGGAAGAAGGCAGAGCCGCCCCGAACCGGTGACCTGGCAGGCTACGACGCAATCGTGAGCGTCACATCGACATCAGCCACCGTCGTCATCGACCCGGGCAAGTTCGGTGCGCTGAAAAATCTACGATCTGCTCTCTCGGACAGCGGTATCAGTGAGGCGCGCACGAGCTTCACCACGCCGGACGGCGGAGCCCCCTTCGACCCGCTCAAGGCAGCGCTGCCGACGGGGCTGCTCATGGCCTTGATGTCCATCGCCTTCTTCGGCACCGCGACTCCGCTGATCGCCCTGAGGGCACGCGGCACACTGCGGTTGCTCGGTACCACTCCGCTGAGCCGGATGACCTTCGTACTCGCCCAGGCGCCCGTCCGGCTTGCGCTGGTCGCCGCGCAACTGGTGATACTCGGAGTCGTCGCGGTCTGGATGGGCTTCCTTCCGCTCGCCGGCACACTGCGACTGATGGGGACGGGACTGCTCGGCGCGGTCATGCTCTTCGCCTTCGGCTACCTGATCGCGTCTCGCATGCGCAACGCCGAAGTGGTGAACGGTCTGCTGGGCCTGCTGATGCCCCTCATCCTCTTCTCCAGTGGGCTGTTTCTTCCCATGGACATGCTGCCTTCGGTGGCGGAGACCGTCTCGAACGCGCTGCCCACGACCTACCTGGTGGACGCGCTCAACCATGACCTCAACGCGGCCGCATCCGCCCACAGCCTCACTGTCGACTGGCTGATCCTCCTGGCCGGCGCGATCATCTTCGGCGGGCTCGCCGCCCGCCTGTTCCGTTGGGACCAGGGAGAAGGACGATGAATACAGCTGCACTGCAGGCCGGGCTCGGTCGTCTCACCGACCTGGACGTTCTGGTGGGCCCCTACGGAGTCGTGGAAAGAACCCACAGGCTGCCCAACCACCCGGGCGACCCCCGGTTCCCGATCTACTCCGCATCCCTCGGCGAGATCGGCCATGTCGCCGACAACGTCGCCGAGTCCACCCGAGGACGCAGCGCCCGAGGCGAGATGGACGGAGCCGGTGGCGCCGCCGATCCGGAGCGAGCGGCCCGGCTGAGCGTCGCCGAGGCTCTGGAGCGCTACGCCACCTCGGTGATACAGCCCGCAAGCGTTATCTGGGCGACCGCGGAGGAACTCGGTGAAGACGCCATCGACCTGACGACGCTGCCCCGCTGCTCCGAAAAGGAGCTGTCCCACCCCAGGGCACTCACCTTCGACATCGACACCACGTCGCCGATGCGCTGGGTCCGTGGGTGGTCCCTCACCCTGGAAAAGCCGCAGTGGGTGCCCGCGGTGGGGGTGTGGATGCACATCCCGCCTCAGTCCAGGGGCGAACGCTACGCGAACCCCATCTCCACCGGATGCGCCACACACACCGACCTCGCCCAAGCGCTGGTCAATGCGGTGTGCGAGGTGGTGGAGCGGGACGCGATCGCACTGACCTGGTACCAGCGCCTGGCACTCCCGCGGATCGAGTTCGATGCCGTGCCGGAGAACTTGGCACCGTTCCTGAAGAAGTCCCGTAACAGTCTGGTGGAAACGGTCTTCTTCGACGCGACCACCGATCTCGGAATCCCCACGGTGTACTCGGTGGACCTCACTCCGCACAACGAAGTGCTGGGGCAGATGGTGATGTGCAACACCAGCCTGGATCCGGCCGATTCGATCGCCAAAATCATCCGCGAATCCGCGTCGTCCCGTATCGCCATGCAAGTCCGGCGCGAGATGCCGGACTCCGTGGACGACTTCCTGCACGTTTTCCACGGCGCCTCCTACATGGGGCGGCCGGAGCGACGCGGGGACTATGACTTCCTCCTTGAAAACGACGCCCGCCGCCCGTTCGGCGCGATGCCCACCTTGACCAGCGGTGACAGCGGACAAGACCTGACTCTGCTGGTGAACCGGCTCAAGCAGGCCGGCTGCAATGTCGTCGCTGTGGAGTGCACGACGGACGAAGCCCGCGACGTGGGCTTCAGGGTCGTCCGTGTCGTAGTCCCGGAGCTGATGCCGCTGTCCTTCACTCACCGGGCCCGCTTCCTGGCGCATCCCCGTTTGTACGAAGCGCCGACTCGTATGGGGTATCCGGTGCGGAGCGAGGCGGAGATCAATCCGCTGCCACAGCCCTTCGCCTGATACGCCGACAGATACCTCATGCTCCAGGAAGGCAATTCCATGACGAAGGTGCACGTACTCGCAGTGGGTGACTTCGGGTCGGCCGTGGCAGAGCGGTTGCGTCCGGAGCACCACGACATCGCGGTGACCTCGGACGGGAACAGCGCTTTGGAACACTCCTCCCTCTGGCCGCCGGCACAAGTCAGAATCCTGACCTCATGGCGGGAGGCCCCCAGGCTGGCGGAGATCCTGGATGCCCGGTCGGCCGACTGGGGCACCATCTGGTTCCCTGTAGTCGCCGAGCACCCCCGGCTGCGCATAGGTCCTGTGGTCGTACCCGGCGAAGGCGCCTGTTACCGCTGCTTCCGGCGAAGGCGCGGTCAGCACGAGCGAGACGGTGCGCACACCGCCACCCTGCATGCCCATTACGACGCCTTCCCCACCTCGGGAACCGGCGGTTTCCTGCCCCATCACGTGGACATGGCTGCCGGTATGGCCCTTGATGTGCTGCGGCGCCTCGAGGCGGGAGAGTCCGCCCAGCTCGCCGGAAACGTACGCCACTGGCATGTCCTCGAACAGCACGTGATGGGCGCTCGTGTGGTCGGTGTGCACGGATGCGACCGCTGTCGCACTTCGCCGAGGGACCCTGCCACGGCGACCTGGGGAGAGCTGGCCCGGGACCTGGCCCCCCTCCTGACGTCCCATGGTGAGTCCGCTGTATCCGCCCACGGTGGCCCCATGGCTGCACCGTCGATATCCGCTCATCAGTGAGGTAGCGCGCCATGGCCGACAACAAACTCGTATCCGCGGAGGACATGCGACGCGCTGTCGCACAGGATCCTCAGTTCAATGCCCCCGTCCGCCCCGCCCTGTGCCGTGGCCTGGTCGTGGTGCCCTTCACGGACGGAATCCTGGTCGAAGGCGGGCCCACACGGCAGGTACTTCGCGGCGCCGCCACGCGTGAGCTGATCCCGAACCTCCTTCCTCTGCTCGACGGCACGAGAGACGCGGCGGAGGTGGCTGGGCTGGCCGATGTCCCCGTACAGCATGTCGAACAAGCTCTCGCCCTCCTCTACACCTGCGGGCTTCTGGAAGAAGGTGCAAGCGCAGGAGACCCTGCAGGGGACACCCCCGCAGCCGTCTTCCTGTCGCGCAATCTCGACTCCACGAGGGTCAACCGCAACGCGTCCGAAGTGCTCCAGCGGCTGAGAAGCACGCGGGTGACCGTGATCGGCGACGGCGAGACCGGAGCATTGCTCCGGCAGAGCCTGATCGCTGCCGGGTTCACTCAGGTCTCCCAGGGGTCGGACACCCCCGAGGGCGAACCGGATTTCGTGGTCGCGGTCGGCGACGGTGTGGAAACGGATCTGCGTGCGGTGGGCCGGTGGTGCGCGGCCCGTGGGATTCCGATGCTGCCGGCCCATCTCCGCGGCTCCACGCTGGATCTCGGTCCGTACATCGACCCCGCGTTCACCGTCTCCTACGACGATGTGGAACGCCAGCGCGCCGCGGCCACCGCTGCGAAGCAACAGGACTCCACGCGGAACGAAGCGGCTGCACGCACCATGGCCATTGCCATGATCACCAATCAAGTGACGTCGATCGTAGGGCGTGTGGGCTCCACCGTGGTCCTTCGCGGCCTCGTCCGAACCGACCTGGACGCGTGGCAGCAGGACCTGTACGTCATGGCTCCGGTCCCGGAGCAGGCGGACAACAGGTCGGCACTCACCACGGCAGGCGTCCCACTCGCCCTGATGTTCGAGACCTCGGTCGGTTTCCCCCCTCGGAAACTGTTGAACCCTCGCGACCATCAAGTGCATTACAAGCCGGGCAACGTCGCGCTGCAGCATGAGAGCAAGCGCTGGCCGAGCGCGTACACACTCGCCCTTCCGACGGAAGGGGTACTGCCGCAAGCGCCGCTGGAACCGGCGACGCCGCCAGTGGTCGACCAACTCGACCTCTCCCATTTGGCGTCGCTTCTGCTGGTCTCCGCCGGACGCAAGGACGAGGCGGGTTCGGCCCGGAGCGTCCCCCGATGGTCACCCACCGGAGGAAATCTGGGTTCGGTGACTCTTCACGCGGTCGTCCGGGACGTGACAGGTGTCCCGTCCGGCATGTGGGGTTACGACGCGACCGGCCACCGCCTGGCCCAGTTGCCTGCTGCCATGGACCTTGCCCGACTGCCCGGCGCTGGGAGCTCAGCAACGATCGTCTTCACCGGCGCCCTGGCCCGCGTGGCATCAAAGTACTCCACCTTCGCCTGGCGAATCGTTCATCTCGACGCCGGTGTGGCCATCGCGCAGCTGGTCCATGCGGCACGTGCCCTCGGTATCTCGGCTCGCCCGATGGACCGTTGGGACGACTCGGCGCTCGCCGCCGCCTTCGATCTCGACCTTGATGCCGAGCCCATCACAGGCGTGCTGGAGCTCCGTCCCTTCACCACAGACGAGGCCTGATTCATGCAGACGATCTCTCCGCTGCCCGCGCTTCTCGACTCCCAGGAAGTGATGCGGCAGTTACAGGTGCGCAGCCGGCTGGGCGCCGAATCCTTGCGCACAGCGCCCGCTGCACCGGCTCCCGAACTTCGCGGGACGCTCCAGGCAGCCGGTGCGACGCACCACGACAAGACTGCCGCTGTCGCCGCGCCACCGAGTGAACAATCGCTGGAAGCGGTACTGCGCCGCCGGTCGTCGGTGCGTACCTACGCCTCGCAGCCCGTCCCCGTAGAAGTGATCGCGGCCGTGGTCGAGCGTGCTGCGGCGTTCGACCGCCTTGCCTGGCCCGACCACGACGCCGGCGTCGAACTGGAGTTCCTGGTGGCGGCCCGCAACGTAGCCGGACTGTCCACAGGCATCCACCTCTACTCGCCGGCGGGCGGTGAGTTCATCCGGCTCGCCGATCTCCCGGCCGGTGAAGCGGCGGGAGACCTGGTCCTTCAGCTGGAGTTCGCCGACGCGCCTGCGATCGTGATGACTTGCGGCCCGATGGCAGCTTCCCTGGACCGCCACGGTGAACACGGCCACCGGCTGCTGCTCACCAGGGCCGGGGCCGCCTCCCAGACAGCATGGCTCACGGCCCTGGACCGCGGGCTGGTCGGCAGTATCTTCGCCGGTTTCCTGGCGTCGGCGCTCAAGCCGCTGGTGCCGGCGGACGGCTACCGCAGCGCACAGCTGCTGGCTTTCTCCTGCGGCTACCCGCCAGCTGCCGACGAACTCTGACGGCGACAGCGCCACCCCCAAGACTCCGTGCCCGAAAAGGGTGCGGTCAAGCGGCGGCTTCCTCTCGTGTCGACCGCCGATCACTCAAGACACCACACAAGGAGCGGCGTAATGCCCAACGAGACCGACATGCTCATCGACCTGTTCGCCGAGGACGCCTCCCTGACGATCGACGCCCTGCCGACCGACTCGGCTCTGGCGTCCATCTCGACGGCGGGCACGTTCGGCTGCCTCGGCGGCTCCACCATCGGTACCGCCGCCACCGCCAGCTCCCAGGGCTGACCACCTTCCCCAACTCGCCGCACAGGCAAGGAGCATCACAGTGAACGACACCGCAATCATCGACCTGTTCGCCGAGGACATCGCCGGCGACCTGACCGCTGAAGTCCTCGACGACGCGGCGCTGCTGGGCACCTGGGGCTCGATCGGCACGTTCGGCAGTGCCACCTGCCCCGCGTCCACCGCCTCGACCGGCGGCAGCGCCTCTTCGTCGGGCTGACCGGGCCACGGCAGGCAACATGCCGGCCGTCCATCCATAAAAAACACCGAGAAAACAGGAGCACCAGCATGTACGCAGACAACAACGCCCAGGACGTCATGGTCATCGATCTGTCCGTTGAAGACATGACTGTGGAGCCGCTCGCCGACAGCGCCCTGCTCGGCACCGCCGCGTCCTTCGGCACCGCCGCCTCGGCCAGCTGCCCGGCTGCCTGCGTCGGTACCGCCAGCAGTGCCTCCTCGGCCGGCTGATCGAGATCCCACGCTGACCCCCTGCCCGGCCGGCACAGTCTCAGTGTGCCGGCCGGGCAGGGCCCTCAGCATTATCCCCCTCAGGAGTCCACCCATGCGATTCACCGCCGCGGCTACCCCGCCCCAGGAAGCCGCGCAAGACGACAGCGACTCGAAATCCGCGGACGTGAACACGACGGACACCGCATGGCTGGACACCGAGCCCCTGGCCTTGAGGCCCACCATCGAGCAGACGGTGGGCCTCGACGGAAGACCACTGCTCTTCGACGCCGAAACCGGCAAATACGTGGCTGTCTCCCAGGCAGGCACTGTCGTTCTCAAGCTCCTCACCGAGGGTGCCACAGCACGGGACGTGGTACGCCGTGTGACCTCGTCGTCGTCCGGAGACCCCGGCCTCATCGAGGCAGCAGTCGTACGTTTCCTGACCGAGGTCAGACAGGCTGGAGTCCTGACGCTCGAACCGCAGGAGCAGACTCGCCGAGAGCGGGTCCTGAAGTATTCGCTGCAACAGAAGATGCCACGCAAGGCACTGACGAGTTCTGTGCACGTCCTGCTGGAGCCCCTCGCCCGCCTGGTTCAGAAGTCGCGTGTCTCGATTGTCGTCGCCGCGTGGACAGTTCTGACCCTCGGCGGCTTGGCTGCTGCCGGCTACGCCCTGGCCGAAGAGGGCATGCCATCCTACTCGTCGTGGTCGTGGCTCGCAGCGCTGCTGCTCATGCTCCAGATCGCTGTCCATGAGCTGTCGCACGCACTGGTGTGCCAGACCCTGCGCGTCCCTGTCAGAGAAGCCGGTATCACTCTGATGTTGTACGTGATGCCAGTGGCGTACGTGGACCGTACGGACGCCTACCGGGTGCGCGGCCGCGCACCCCGCGCGCTCATCGCGCTGGCCGGTCCCATGAGCGATGCCATCTGGGCAGGTATCACCGGTGTGGTCCTGCTCGACAGCAGCGGAGCGGTGCACGACATCGCGGGAGCGCTGCTCCAGCTCCAGTTGTTGCTGATGATCGTGAACCTCAATCCGCTCCTGCCGTCGGACGGATATCACGCGCTGGAGTCCGCCATGGGTGCCGTGAACATCCGTGGCCGGTCCTTTGCCTATCTGGTGCATCTGGTCACCAAGGCCCCGTTGCCCAGTCACCTCTTGGCAAGCAGCAGGCCCAAGCGCGTCGGGTACTGCGTCTTCGGCATCGTGTGCGGAATCTACGGTCTCCTCATGGTCGGGTATGTCCTGATGTGGTGGTGGCATCTCATCGAAGGATTCATACGCTGATGACCACGCAACCGACCGTGTCCGTGCCCCTGGAGGACCACTCACCGGTTGATCCGGCGGCGGGCGCCCTTGTTCCCGTCGTCTCCAGTTGCACAGTGCACCGGATCAATCAACTCCCGGTCGAAGCACTGGACCTCGATCTCTCGCTCACCTCGCAACAGCTGGAGCGTGAGACCGCACTGGAACAGCTGCTCAAGGAACGCGCCGGGTCGTTGTCCGACGCGCTGCATGAAGCGATCCCCACGCTTGAGGAAGCACCCGCCATCCGGCGTGCAGCCCTGGAACTACGCCGGGCCGTGCACAACCACCGGCCCGCCAAGCTGTCGGCGGACGTCGTCCAGTCGCTGTCGGAGAGCGTCGACGTCACCACTGGTCGCATGGTGGCGCAATGGCTCGACGGCATGCGAGAGCTGACCGCGCTTCGCATGCACACCGACGAACAGTACGAAGCAGAGACCGCACGGGCGACGGAACGACTCCGGGCCGTACTCGCCGATCAACGCTTCGAGCAGGGTCTCTCCCATGCGAACCCTCATCTGCTGAGTCATCTGACATCCAAGAGTCTCGAACCGAACAGCAAGGCAGCTCGCTCGGTAATTGGGTATGTCTCCAGAGCGGCGCTCAAGACAAGTCCCTTCAGCCGCCTGACGGCTCTGGCCCTCGACGGGCAGCATGCCGATGGGGCCGGTCACAGCTATGCCGACCAGCAGCATGTCCGCAGCTGGGTGGACACCCTGGCGCGCGACGAGCGGTTCGCGGCGGCATTCCAGGTCGAACCCAACCGGTCGGCCCGTTACGTTTCCGGCCGCCCACATCTGTTGATGCCCTCCTACGGTGGCTCGGGCGACGCCGCCTGGCGCACGGACACACTGGTCGACGCATCCCTCTACAGCAGGCTTTGGGAAGAGCTCGCCTCGTGGCCCCGGATGACCATTGCCGAGGCTCTCGTCCGGATTGGCGGCCAAGACCCATTCGGAGGGTTCCTGCGCCTACTCGACACAGGCTGGCTCTGTCTCGTGCTCCCGTGGACCACGGGCGAACGGGACCCTCTCCTGGCACTTGCCCGGACCGTGGAACCAGTCCGTCACCCGGCTGCTCAACGCACCGCAGAACTACTCAGGCAATTGCAGAGCGGAGCAGCGGGACTTCATCTGCTTCCGGGAAGCGAGCGGGTTCGGACCGTCGGTCGCCTCATCTCGGGTATCGGGTCGGCACCGGAGGGCGATCCGCAACCGTCGGTGCGCTTCGCGGTTTACGAGGACGCCGTCTCGGATATCCCGCTGAGCCTACCGGCTCAGCGGATTCAGGAAGACCTGGTCGAGCTGGGCGAATTGATCCGACCCTATATCTTTCGTTCGCATGTGTACGACTGGGTTCAGGACGAGTTCGTTGCACTGTACGGCCGCGGGGCGTACTGCGCGGACGCTTACGAATTCCTGTGGGCAATTGCGGCTGCTCCTGGCTTCGAAGGCAAGCTTTTCCAGGCGCTCCAGCTGGACCACCGGGATTCAGGTCGCCCCACGGATCGGGCGTGGCTACCCGTGTCCGCCAGCAGCGCACCCCCCACGGCGGGCACCCTTTACCAGGTCGCGGCCCAGTCACCCGAGGATATCCAGCTCGGTCGGCACCAGACCATCGTCAATCAGTACAACTCGGGGGTGGGAGGGCTGATTGCCCGGTTCCGTAAGCAGCTGAATTCCTCCAAAACCCCCCGCGAAGGCCTCACGCAACAATTGCAGGACTGGGCGACAGAATTGTTTCCGCAGGCCGACCCGCACCAGGTCACCTTGGCCGGCGACGTCAACGGAATGCATGACGCGGCCGACGGGATACTGCCTCGACTCCGCTGGCCAAGTGAGCCCTGCAGGCCGGACGAGTCGCCAAATTCCGATGTGCCCTTCGGGATAAAACACAACCCGACCACTGACACCCTGGAATTTGTAGGGCGAGAGGGCAGAACAATTGCCCCGGTGTATCTGGGCGTTGTGCCCCAGCATCTCGTCCCAGGGGTCGCACGGTTGCTGCTCTGTCTCGCCGACCCGTGGGTCAATGGCTCCCGGATGTGCTGCACACGCAGCCCGATTGACGTGTCTCCACCACCTGCCGACAAGGAAATAGAGCTGATTCCCCGCAGAACGCACCGTCGTCTCGTGCTCGGGCGGCGCACTTGGCGCTTCGATCCGGCCGTCCTGCCCCGCCCCGGTGTCGGCGAAGCCCCTGCAGCGTATTTTCGGCGCATGCACGAGTGGCGCAGCAGCCAGGGAATCCCGGACGAGGTGTTCGTCTCTGTCGAGTCCCCGTCACTCCTTACAAAAATGACACCATCCAGCGGAAAGCCATTCTGGCTGTCTTTCCGCAGCCCCCATGCAATATGGGCCGCCCTCAATCAAATCGGCAAAGCGAATCAAGCAACAGCCATCCGTCTGTCCGAGGCGCATCCGCACCGGTCCTCCTTTTGGGTCCGTGACAACCTGGGGCGCCATCACGCCGCCGAACACGTTTCGTTGATGCGCTGGGAACGCCCTTCGGGCAACCCTCCTTGTGCCGAAATGGGATACGCGCACGCGGGAGACAACCGATGAGCAATTCCCTGCCTGAAGCGGACTGGTGGTACGCGCGTCTCTATCCCGGCGGGATCGACCATCTGGATCTGGCCATTTCCACCTTTCTGCCCCCGCTCGCTGAATTGGCGGTCGCGCGCGGCGCCGATCGCTGGTTCTTCATCCAGTACACCGACTGGAAGGGCCCCCATATACGGATCCGGATCCATGGGCCACGAAGCGTGCTCGACCAACTGCATCGCCGGATGCCCCACCTCGAGTCGGAGCTCAAGCAGTTGACGCGCCGGCCGGTTCCGAGCCGTGGATCACTGGTCCCGTTGGACCTGCGCCCCTTCAGCGGCCGTTATGCGGGAGCCGATGTGACGGTCTATGAACCCGAGGACACCAAATACGGGGGGCCGGCCGGCACGGAACTCGCCGAGGGCCTGTTTCAGTGCTCCAGCGAACTGGCCCTGTGGGCCAGTCGACTTCCACGGCACCCGGACCGGGCGGCGCTGGCTGTGCTCCTACTCAATGCGTCTGCAGCATCAATTGAAGCACTCGGAAAAGGCATTGATGTTCCACAGTTCTGGGAGCGGCACCTGGCCTGGTGGACTCATGACGCAGGGAGGGAAGGTGAAGGGCTTCGCACTCAGCTCCGCAGGTCTGCAGATCAGGACCCCTGGGGGATCATTCAGAAAGCTGAACTCCTGGCCTCTGACCCGACCGTGAAGGCCCATACCCAGGGCTGGACGAACTCCCTGTCAGAATATCTCGTTCGCGCCTCGGAGAGGCAAATACCTTACAGTGCAGGCCACTTGGTTTTTCATCAAGCCCATATGATGTGCAACCGATTGGGAATTCTGCCTCGCGAGGAGGCCCTCCTCGGGATCAAGGCCGCCCGGTTGAAAAGTACGCTGGACAGCCCTTAGACGGCCCGGCGTCGCCGGCGCGCAGGCTCCAGCCATCCGGGGACCTGAGCGGTCCGGACGGCCGTCTCGCGTCCCACTGCCGCAAACACAAGCAGTTCGCCAGCGCTACGCGTAGCTTTCCTGCACAATGATCGAGTGACGAACAATGAGGAACTCAAAGCCCCGTCCGTCCCTGCAGGGTTGATCGTAGGCATGCTGTCAGGCATCGTAATCGGGTTGCTGGTCGGACTGTTCATCGTAGACAACGTCGGGCTCGGTATAGGCGTTGGTATCGGCATCGGCAGTGCGATTGGTGTGGGCATCCCTGCGGCTCGGCTGTGGGTCCGTCGATAGCCAACGGCAGACTCTCCGAGGTCGCCGAGTTGGGGGGGGCGGTGAGGCCGGAGGGTGCGTAGAGGCTGGTCGTGCCGATGGCCGGAAAGCCCTGCGCGGCGAGGGTGGACGCCGAGGCGTGGTCCCAGGCGTTGGGGGTCAGGAACGGCGCGTCGGCCGCGCGGTGCAGGGCGGCGAAGGCGGCAGCCGGGGTGGTTGCCTCGGGGACGGGTGTCATGGTTTCGGGGTTCGGTCGGGCCGGGAGGCGGACGCCCCGTCCGCCTCCAGCTCCCCCACGGAGTCCGCGTAGTAGGCCGACTCGGCCAGGTGGAAGGCGAGTTGGCGGAAGGTCCAGCCCGTTCCGGCCGACCGGTCGAGCTCGTCGGGTGTCAGGGCGTCCAGGCGGTTCGCCCAGATCCTGGCCAGGCGGGTGAGCCGGCTGCGTGCCTCGTCGAGGTCGGCCGCGGTGAACGGGGCGAGGTCGGCCGCGGTGGTGGTCGCCGAAGCGTGCCAGTGGTCGGGCTGCGTCTTCTCGCCCACGAGCCGCGCCTCCATCTCGGCGAGATGGTCGACCATGTGGTCGGCGACGCGGCGGATCGCCTTGTGCGGGGTGTAGAGCCGGTCACCGGCGGGGACGGGGCGGCCGTCCCAGGTGGTCCAGGTCGCGGCGAGGGCCAGGACGTGGTCGACCATGGCCGTCAGGAGCTCCGCGGGGTCGCGGCCGTCGGTCGCCGGGGCCTCGTCGGGGATGTCGGGGGCATTGCTGGAAGCGCCAGGGGCGTTGTGGGTAGCGCCGGGGGTGCTGCCGGAAGCGCCGGGGGCGTTGTGGGCATCGGGGGCGTTGCCGGAAGTGCCGTGTGCGTGCTCGGTGTTCGTCATGGGCCGACGCTAGATCCGGGATGCTTCGGCCCCCGCCGAACCGTTCCGGATCAGGAGGACGTGACGTCCCTCGAACGCGGACGCCTGCCCGGGGAGGCGCAGTTGGGGCACCAGTAGCCCTCCTGCTGGATGAATACCCACCCGAGCTCCTCGATGTACGGGGAGGCGACGGTCGCGCTGTGCAGCAGATGACCGAACAGGTCGGTCTCGATGTCCGGCGGCGGTTCCGCGATGACCAGGTCGAACACGGCCCGCGCCTGGCAGCGTCTGCGGTCGCACGCGAGGTAGAACCGCACGGGGCCGGGCGGATCTCCGCCGGTGGTCAGGCTCATCTCTCCACTATGGCCGCGGAGTCGGCCGCGCGGTGCCGTTTCCCGGACAGGCCATGAACCCTTCCCGGCCGGCCTCAGGAAGGCAGGGACGCCGCCATGGCCGCTGCCGCGCGGCGCACCCGGGACGCGTCGTCGCGGACGGTGCGGCTGAACTCCATGTGCAGGAACGGCACGCCCTGGACCTCGGCCTCTCGGCCCTGTACGTTGCCGCGGCCCTCCAGTGCGCAGCGGCGGGCCCAGGCGCGGCAGACGGCGAAGCCCTCGTGGCGCAGTGCCGTTGCGGTGCGGCGGGCGGTGGGGAGGCCCTTGTCCGCCGAGCCGAGGGAGGCGATCACGTCGTAGTCCGGTTCGGTGCTGTCCGCGAAGCCGTGGACCTGGAGACCGGGGAGGCGGCGTGCGGCCAGTTCGTCGCAGACGGCGTCGAACACGGTGTCCCTGCGGTGGGCCACGTCGGCACGGCCCTTCCGGTCGGCGTTGCGGTGGGTTCCGGCCATGACCAGTACGCCGCCGCGCCTGGCCCGTAGCACCCCGATGCCGAGCTGTTCACTGCCGGCGTCGGCCACCGGGTGCGGCACCTGGACCGACCAGCGGGTCGTGGCGCTCAGGTCGATGTAGACCCGGCCCCAGCCCCGGTGGCCCTCCGCCGCCCGGTCGGAGAACTCCGCGAACCGGCGGCCGGTCACGGTGTCGGTGAACGTCCTGACGGCGAAGTCGATGTCGCCGAGGCGGCGCCCGGCTTCGGCCCGCTTGCCGTCGAGGAAGAGGCCCACGGCTTCGGCGGCGGTACGGCGCTGGGCGCGCAGCGGTGGCAGATAGTCACTGCTGGCGACCGTGTTGTCAGTGAAGTCCGTGATGCGGCGCGCGAGATCCACACCGTCGCGGCCGTCCGCCGCGGAACCTCCCCGGCGGTCGTCCCCGTTCCCGGCACCCGGCCCCCGGCTCCCGAATGGCACAAATAGGGCCACGAGTGCCCCCAGAGTGACAACCATCACGGCAATACCGGTGAGTGTTCGCTTGATCGTTACCTTCGATGCCGGATTCCGTGCCATAGACATATAAAAATATCAGGGGTGTCCCGCCATTCGTCTTCGGTCTCCGTCACTCGCGCCACCGCGCCCGTGCTCCTCCTCGCGGCCCTCGTCGGCTGCTCGGTTCCGGGCGGTGACAGCGACTCCGCGGACGCGAAGGAAGGTCCTTCCTTCACCGTCGCCGCGGCCGGCGACGTCCTGATCCACCCCCAGCTGACCGAGCAAGCGCGCAAGGACGCCGCGGCGGGCGGGGACAAGACCGGGAAGAAGATCGACTTCCATCCGCTACTGGCCGGGGTCAAGCCCGTGATCAGCAAGGCCGATCTGGCGATCTGCCACTTCGAGCCGGTCGCGGGCAAGCCGCAGGGACCGTTCGAGGGCTTCCCCGACTTCGTCGTGCCGCCGCAGATCACCACGGCGCTCAAGGACGTCGGCTACGACACCTGCTCGACGGCCTCGAACCACACCCTCGACCACGGGGCCTCCGGCGTACGGAACACTCTCGACGCGCTCGACAGGGCCGGGCTCAAGCACACCGGGTCGGCGCGCAGCAGCGCCGAGGCCGCCAAGCCGCTGATCATGGACGTGAAGGGCGTGAAGGTCGCCCAGCTGTCCTACGCCTTCGGCTTCAACGGGCGCGAGGTCCCGGCCGACAAGCCCTGGCTGACCAACCAGACCGACTTCGACAGGATCGCCGCCGCCGAGAAGGCCGCCCGCAAGGCCGGTGCCGAGGTGGTGATCCTCAGCATCCACTGGGGTCGCGAACATCATCCGGACCCGAGCAACGGCCAGTTGAAGCTGGCCCGCAGGCTGGCACGGGAGACCGGGATCAATCTGGTGATCGGCCATCACGCCCATGTGGTGCAGCCGATGGAGAAGATCGGCTCCACGTGGATCGCGTACGGCCTGGGCAACCAGGTGGCACGGCACGACGTGCCGTCGGGGCTGACCGAGGAAGGCGTCATCGGCTGGTTCGAGTTCCACAAGCGCGGTGACACCTGGGACGTCGACGCCCGGTACGTACCGACGCTGCTGACGATCCCCCCGGATGCCGACGGCAGCGGTGCGCAGGAGCCCGATGCGGCGGTGGTGAAGGACCACCGGCTGGTGGATCTGGCCGGATCGCTGCAGAACGCCGAGGACCTGCCGGCCACCGAGCGGGCCAGATACCGGATGGCCTTCCAGCGGACCCAGGGCACTCTGCTCAACCGGGGCGCCGTCGAGGACGGGCTGAAACCCTTGAAGGACCTGCCCGAGTGAGCCCCGGAACGAGCCCCGGAGTGAGCCCCGGAATGCCCCCTGGAATGGGTGGGTCCTGAATGGATGAGTCCGGGACAAGTACGGGATCGAGCCCCGTCGACTGACCCGGCCTGCCCGACCCGCCCGGCCGATCCGCCGGGCTCCCGCGGCGGCCGGGACATGCGGATGCATGCGGACGCATACGGACGCCGGGACGGCTCGGGGAGGGGCCGAGGGCGGCAGGGGTTCCGCCCCGGCGCCGGAAGTCGGAAAGCTCACACTCGCCACCCTCCGTACAACCTTCCGCAAAGCTTTTATGTCCAGCAAACGGCTGTGCCTCGTTCAGCACGCCGGAACCGAGCAGACAGTCAAAGGGGAACACGATGGCCGCTTCGTCCTCGAAGCGCCGGCACAAGGTCCGCCGGCGGGCCGATATGTCGCTTCTGGGTGGCATACGTCCCCCCATCGCGGTTCTCTCCGCGCTCCTGCTCTCCCTGGCGGGCATCACCGCCCTCGGCCTGGGAAGAGCGAGCCAGGACTCCGTACCGGAGGCGGTGCTGACGTCCCAGCAGCACTTCGCCGAGGACGGCGCCGTCACGATGCGCGCCTCGATCGACGAGAGCGTCACCGACCTGACCCGCACCGCGGGGCTCTTCAGCGCGGGCGATCCGGCCTCTCCCGACGCCGTCCTCGACAAGATCGGCAGCGTCTACCAGAAGTGGACGGGCACCGCCGTCGTCGAGATCGAGTCCGGCCGGATGCTCGCCGCGCGCGGGGAGAACGTCCCCGTCACCGCCATCGACACCGGCAAACTCGCGCAGAAGGACGGGCTCAGCCCGCGCATCGTACGGCTCCAGAACGGCGAGAGCAGGCTGCTCGCCTTCGCCCTGCTGTCCTGGCCGGACCAGCCGCAGCAGTTGCTGATCGCCTCCAACAGCCTCCGCTTCCCCGGCGTCAGCCGCGGGCAGTTCCGCTCGATCGCCGTCGTCGACACCACGGGGCACATCCTCAGCCGCGACGGCGTCCAGGAGCCGGAGCAGGTCAAGACCGACAAGCAGCGCGCGGACGCCAAACGGTCCGCCAAGCAGCTGAACGCCTTCGCCGAAACGGCCGCGACCAAGACCAGGCAGCACCCGCTCAAGGCCAAGGAACCCGGCTCCGGCGGCTTCCCCGGCGTCAGCGGCAGCCTGCGCGGCAACAGCGTCCGCGGTGACCGCGCCGTCGCCGGCTATGCCGCGCTGGCCGGCCCGCAGCCCGGCGAGGGCACCGTCGCCACCTCCCTCGGGCTCACCGTCGTCGCCATGGTCGACGTCGCGGAGGACCCGACCCGCGTCGCGGGCCCCTTCTTCGGACTGGTCTCCGCCGCCGCCCTGCTGCTCATCGGCGCACTCGCGGTGGCGCTGCTGCTCGGCACCGTGCAGCGGCCACTGCTGAAGCTGTTCCTGGAGAGCCGCCGGCTGACCCGGGGCGACCTGACCCGTCCGGTCTCCGTCCCCAGGTTCGGCGAGACGGCGCGCATCGGGCGCGCCCTGGAGCGCCTGCGCCGCCAGCTCCTCGGCGAACCGGTGGAGGGCGGGGCGGCCGGAGACTCCGGCGCCGGTCCTGGCCGCCCGGGGCGCCGGAGCCGGCTCGGCAGCCGCGCGCTGATCGTCATCTGCGGCGTCCTCCTGCTGGCCTGGTCCGCACCGATGCTGCTGCTCTTCAACCGCGCCGACTCCACCGTCGCCGTGCCGGAACAGGTCGTCAGCGACCAGCGCGAGCGCACCCACACCATCTCCGACCGGGTCCGGCGCGCGCTCAACGAGGGCCATGCCGACCTGGTGTCCGTCGCCTCGCTCGTCGGCAACCGCACCTCCCCCGACGACATGAAGAAGGTCCTGGAGCGCACCCGCACCGAGCACCAGCGCTACCGCTCGATCTACGTACGCGACGCCGACGGCACCGTCCAGGCCCGCGCGGGCGAGAAGCCGCACGCGCTGCCCAGCGGCACCAAGGGCAAGCCGCTCACCCAGCCCATCACCGTCCTGAACGAATCCGGCAAGGAGCCCTCCATCGCCGGGTACGCGGAGATCCCCGGCCGGAACGGCGCCATGGTGATCGGCGAGTTCCGGATCGACTTCATCAACGGGCTGCTCAAGCGCCCCGGGCTCGGCCAGGTCCGGGTGGTCGACGACGAACACCGGGTCATCGGCGGCAACACCGGCTACCTCGCCTTCGATTCCCTGCCGAAGCGACTGGACGAGCTGGTCTCCGGCACGAACCAGCGGGTCGGCATGAACGCCCCCGCGGGCGCCGTCGTCTACCGCGACGGCGACGGTGTCCAGATCTCCGCCGCTTCGCCCTTCGCCGGTGGCGGCGCCGCGAAGCAGCTCCACTGGACGGTGGTCAGCTGGCAGCCCGCGTCGGGCCTCGCCATCCCCGAGTACAGCCTGCAGAACCGCACCGTTCTCGCCGGTCTGCTCGGCATCACCGCCGCCGTGGCCTGCCTCGGCTGGCTGTACATCGTCGTCGTACGTCCGCTGCGCGAACTGGCCGGAAAGGCCGAATCGCTGGCCGACGGCGACCGCCGCACCGTGCTCTTCCCGCACCACCACGACGAGGTCGGCGCGGTCACCCGCAGTCTGGAAATTGTCCGGCAGCAGCTCCAGGAGCAGCGCAGACGCGACAGCGCTCCCCTGGTCGGAAGGAACTGAACGGCCGTGCTCTTTCTCTACGGCGTGCTCGTCGTGTGCTGTGCGATCCTCCTGATCTCCGGCATCGTCGAACAGCGGCGCCACTTCACCAATCTGGAGCGCATACCCACCCGGGTGCTGATCAACGGCATCCGCGGCAAGAGCTCCATCACCCGCCTCTGCGCGGGCGCCCTGCGCGGCGGCGACCTGGTCACCGTCGCCAAGACGACCGGTACCGCAGCCCGCTTCATCCACCCGGACGCCACCGAGGAGCCGGTCTACCGCAAGTTCGGCATCGCCAACGTCGTGGAGCAGATCGGCATCGTGCGGCGCGCGGCCTCCTACAGCCCGGACGCGCTGGTCATCGAGTGCATGGCGGTCATGCCGGCGCTCCAGGAGATCAACCAGTCCAAGCTGATCCGGTCGACGATCGGTGTGCTGTGCAACGTACGTGAGGACCACCTGGCCGAGATGGGCCCCACGCTCGACGACGTGGCCCGTTCGCTGTGCCGCTCCATGCCGGAGGGCGGCATCTGCGTCACCGCCGAGCAGGACCGCTTCCACATCCTCCAGGAGGAGGCGGACGCCCGGGACTGCAAGCTGATCTACGCGGACCCGGAGACCGTGAGCGACGAGGAGCTGCGCGGCTTCAGCTGGTTCACGTTCAAGGAGAACGTGGCCATCGCGCTGACGGTCGCCGAACTCCTCGGCGTGGACCGGCAGACGGCGCTCCAGGGCATGTACGACGCCCCGCCGGACCCGGGTGTCCTCTCGGTCGAGCGGTACCGCACCCACGACGACAAGCGGCTGCGCTTCGCCAACGTCTTCGCGGCGAACGACCCCGAGTCGACGCTGATGAACATCAACCAGCTGCTCGATCTGGGCGCGATCGACCGGCCGCTGAACGTCGTGATCAACTGCCGCCCCGACCGGGTCGAGCGCAACGGTCAGATGGGCCAGATCATTCCCGAACTCCAGCCGGAGAAGGTGTTCGTGATCGGTCACCCGGCGAAGAGCGCCATAGACGCGATCCCCTCCGAGTGGCGCCACACCGCGGTCGACCTCGGCGGCGACAAGCGCGACCCCGAGGAGTTCATGCACCAGCTGCTCGGGCACCTCGGGCCGGAGTCGTCGCTGGTCGCGATCGGCAACATCCACGGGCAGGGCGAACTGCTCCTGGAACACCTCGCCGAGCTGCCCGCCGACGAGACCCCGGACGAGACGCCGGACCAGGCCCCGGACCGGACGCAGGACCGGACGCCGGACCAGGCCGCCCCGCAGGGAACTCCGCAGGGAGCCCCGCACGGCGACGTCCCGGCCGACGCCCCCGCCGACGGCCCGGTCACCGCCGCCTTCCCGCCGGTCCCGGCCCAGCGGCAGCAGTCGCCGCACCCCCAGCAGCCGCGGCACGACGAGACCCTGGCGCTCCCCCGCTACACCCCGCACCTCGACCCGTACCAGCCCTACCCCGAGGCGTACGAGGCCCGGTACCAGCAGGCCCCGCGCCCGGCCTCCGCCCTACCGCAGCAGCCGCAGCCACACCCGCACCAGCAGCCTCAGCAGTCGCAGTCGCAGTCGCAGCAGCACGAGCCACCGCACCAGAGTCCGGAAGACCCGGCCGAACCGCCCGCACCTCGCGTCCGCGGCATGTTCGAGCCGGTCCGGCCGCCCGCCCCGGCCCAGCAGGAAAACCCAGGAGAACCCCGTTGATCCCCTCCGTCCTCACCCCTGAGATTGCCGCCATAGGCATCGCCCTGGGGCTGATGTTCTCGCTGGTCTGCTACCTGACGACCAACCTCTCCCCCGGCGGGATGATCACCCCGGGCTGGCTGGCGCTCACCCTCGTCGAGGACCTCCAGCGCGCGGCCATGGTGGTCGGCGTGACCGTGCTGACGTACGTCGCGGTGCTCGGCCTCCAGAAGGTCGTGATCCTCTACGGCAAGCGGCTGTTCTCCACCGTCGTCCTCACCGGTGTGATCTTCCAGGGGACGCTGATGATCGTGCTGTCGATCGAGTTCCCGCTGATGTACACCAACCAGACCCTGGGCTTCATCGTCCCCGGCCTGATCGCGTACCAGCTCGTCCGCCAGCCCAAGGGCGCGACCCTGCTGGCGACCGGCTCGGTGACGCTCATGGCCTATGTCGTTCTCACCGCAGGCATCCTGCTCGGCGCGCTGCCGACCGTCTGACCCGAACCTTCCGGAGCTGACTGACTCATGAGTGCCAAGACCAAGCGCCGTCCCCGCCAGGCGCTGCACGCCGTCACGGTGACCGCTCTGCTCGCGGGCAGCGCCTACCTCACCGTCGAACTGCGCAAGGACGAACAGGCCAAGGCCCCGGCCGTGCAGGCCGTCACCGACAATCCGGCGCTGAAGTCCTCGAACCTGAAGAACGGCAAGCAGCGCTGGGAACGGCTGCGCAACCCGTCCCGCACCCTGCTGCGCGGCGCCGACGGCGAGATCCTCGCCAGCTTCACCGACGGCGCCCGCACCGCCACCCTCACCGGCCCCAGCCGTACCTTCACCGAGCCCAGCACCACCACGTCCAAGGTCGTCACCGAGGACTGGGTGCGGCTGATGCCGTACCAGTGGAAAAAGGGCGCCGAGAACGAGAAGTGGTTCAAGGACTGGTTCAAGGAGTTCTTCGGCAGCGAGGAGGACGACCTCTTCGCCACCGCCTTCCAGTACGTCGCCGACGCCCCGGTCAAGAAGGACGACGAGGGGGTCTCCTACGCCGGTGACGCCAACTTCGGTCCGCTCAACCCGAACGGCAGCGAGGGCAACGACCTCCGGCTGGAGGAGTCCGACTTCTTCGACTACCTCGGCATCCCGTACACCTTCCGCAACGGCACGACGATGCAGCCCCGCACCGAGCGCGCCCGCTCCATGGACTGCTCGGGCTTCATCCGTACGGTGTTCGGCTACCGGGCCCGCTACCCGCTCATGGCCACCGATGCGTCCGGCGACGGCCTGCCGCGCACCGCCAACGGCATGGCCCGCTCCCACCGCGGTACGGACGTGATCGACCTGAAGGGCATCACGCCGGCCGACCGGCCGAAGAACATTGATGTGCTGCAACCCGGTGACCTGGTCTTCTTCAAGCTCGACCAGCGCACCAAGGAACGCCTCGACCACGTCGGCATGTATCTCGGGCACGACACCGACGGCCACAAGATCTTCATATCCAGCCGGGAGGAGGCCAACGGCCCGACCATCGGCGACAAGGGCGGCACGTCCCGGCTCGACGGAAACGGCTACTACGCGGCGACCCTGCGCAGCGCGAAGCGGCTGTAGCGGAGCGCCCCGTGACGGGGGCGCCCCGTGACGGGAACGCCCGTGGCGAGCGCCGTCGCCGTCAGCGCAGTTCCTCCGGGCACGGCGTGCCCGGAGGCAGCTGGTACGGGGCGGCCAGCCGGTACACGCCCGGTCGCGGCGCGAGCAGTTCCGTCCACTCGTCGCCGTCCGCGTCCTCGTCGACCTTGAACAGACAGCCGTTGGTGTTGACGAAGGTCCGCGGACTGCTCTCGTCCGTGCGCCGCTTGGACTCCTCGGTCTCCTGCGGCCGTTCGACGCCCTTGCCCTCGCTGTCGACCACGGCGAGCCAGCGCGAGTACGGGATGCGGATCAGGATCCGGCCGGGCGTCTTCACATGGATGGTCAGCTCGCCCGCGTCGGCCTGGTCCACCGAGGCCGGCGGATCGGCCAGCGGCACCGGGCTGTCCACCTCGAAGAGCCGCCAGTTGGCGTCGGACCACACCGGCTTCAGATACGGCAGCCCCTCGTCGACGAGCTGCGCCTCCTGCACCGCGCCGCTGGAGTCCGGCGTCCCCTTGGGCAGCACCACGTAGTGCACCGCCCAGCGGTCCAGCCACTGGTGGTAGTTGGCGCTGTTCAGGGTGTCGTCGTAGAAGAGCGGGTTGCGCTCCATGTCCGCCTGCCGGTTCCAGCCCCGGGCCAGATTGACGTACGGCGCGAGCGCGGACGCCTCCCGGTGGCTGCTCGCCGGCACGACCTCGACCCTGCCCCGCTCGGCGCCGACCTGTTGCAGCTCATTGACCAGCGGGGCCAGCTCGCGCGCCCAGGAAGCGCTGGGGGCGGTGCGGACGATGTCGTCGACGCTCTTGAAGCCGATCCAGAAGTTCAGCCCGGCGAACGCGATGACCAGCGCGTACCAGCGCCGGGAGCGCGGCACGGTGTACGGCAGCGCGGCCAGGAGCACCACTCCGGCGAACAGCATCGCCATCCGGGTGATGTTCGAGCCGATCTGCGAGTCGATCACATAGGTCAGCAGTGTCCCGACGCCGTACACGGCGGCGGCGGTGCGGACCGTCTTCCAGTCGCGCGGTACGAGGACGAAGACGAGGACCGAGAAGATGAACGGCAGCGACAGCGTCGCGATCGACATCGGCTGCGTACCGGAGAACGGGAACAGCCACGCGGACAGCGCCACCACCGCGACCGGGGCCAGGCCCAGCGCGTACGCGCCGGGGCGCCGTTTGTTCAGGAACAGCGCGGCGGCGATCACGCCCAGGAACAGCCCGGCCACGGGGCTGCTCGCCGTCGCGAGCCCGGCGAGCGGTGCGGCGACGGCCGCCTTCGCCCACCGCTTGTACCGCCAGCGGTGGGGCCAGCAGAAGACCGCGGCCGTCGCAGCCACCGCGAACATCATGCCGAGCCCGAACGTCACCCGCCCCGACAGCGCGTTGCACAGATACGCGAACACCCCGGCGAGCGAGCAGGCCAGGGGATTGCGGACGGCCCGGACCCGGACCAGGATCAGCGCGGTCAGCGCCGCCGACACGGTCCCGGCGACCATCATCGTGGTACGCACGCCGAGCACCGACATCAGATACGGCGAGACGACGCTGTACGAGACGGGGTGCATGCCCCCGTACCAGGCGAGGTTGTACGCCGTACCGGGATGCCGGCCGACGAATTCGGCCCAGGCGTCCTGGGCCGCGAGGTCGCCGCCGCTGTTTGCGAAGAAGAAGAACCAGAGCAGGTGGGTGACGGCGGCGACGGCCGTCGCGATCGTCACCGGATGCCGCAGCAGCCGTTCGGTTCGGGCCCTGCGCGACGGGTCGGTGCGCGGCGCCGAGGCGTCCCCGCCTCCCGTGCCCGTCCGGGCGGGCACG
Organism: Streptomyces sp. NBC_01363; assembly: GCF_026340595.1. Taxonomy (GTDB): domain Bacteria; phylum Actinomycetota; class Actinomycetes; order Streptomycetales; family Streptomycetaceae; genus Streptomyces. The sequence continues at coordinate 2,305,230 of NZ_JAPEPF010000001.1, read as the reverse complement.
GCTGTCCGTGTGCTGCCGGCGCTGCCGATGTCGCTGTCCCTCGTGCCTGCGCTGTCGGCCGCCTCATGGCCGGGCCTCGGCTCCGCAGTGGTCACTACGGCTCTCCCCGTCTCCCCGAATCCGCCTGCCCCGTGCCCCTGTACCCCATGCACCTGTGAGGACGCCGTCCCTGCGTCATCGAGTTGCCTCGGGACGCTAACACGTACACAGCACAGAAGGGGGTGCCGGGATCGGCACCCCCTTCCGTCATCGGGTCGTTCCGGCCATCGGGCCGTTCCCCGTCGGCCGGTCAGCCGATCCGGGTCAGCTTGTCCCCGAAGGACGGCTCGGCCAGATCGCTCTGCAGCGCGACGGGCACCTTCACCTGGCTGGTGCCCTCACCCACGGTGAGGGTGCCGACGTGGGTGCCGGCCGCCGCCGAGTGCGGGATCGTCTTCCCGTCGTCGGTCAGTTCGATCTTGACCGTGAGACCGGCCCAGCCGACCGCCGACACATCCTTGGTCGCGACCACGGGGACGCTGCCGCCGAGGCCGTCCGAAACGGTGCCGACGACATCGCCCTTCTTGATCACCTTCGCGTCCTTCAGCAGGTCCTGCGTCGCGATCATGACGTCCTTGCTGACCGCGTTGACCGTGTCGATGATCGAGACCTTGTGCTGGCCCAGCACGGCGCCGACGATCAGCTGGTCGGTCTTGCCGACCATCTTGTGCGCGGCGAAGAGCAGGTTGCCACCGGCCTTGGTGGTGGAGCCGGTCTTGATGCCGAGCGAGCCGTTGAACGGAACGAGTTTATTCCAGTTCGGCCACTCGTGGCCCGAGGGGTCGGTCCACGACGGCAGCACGGTGATCGCCATGAGCGCCGGGATCTCCACCAGCTTCTCGCCCAGCTTCACCTGGTCCTCGGCCGAACTGACCGTGGTCGCGTTGAGGCCGGACGGGTCGGTGTACGTGGTGTTCTTCATGCCGAGCGACTTGGCGGTGTCGTTCATCTTCTTGACGAACGCCTCCTCGGAACCCGCGTCCCAGCGCGCCAGCAGCCGCGCGATGTTGTTGGCGGACGGGATCATGATGGCCGACAGCGCCTGCTTCAGGGTGAGCTTGTCGCCCTCCTTCACGGTGTTGAGCGTCGACTCGTTCACCGCGTCGTACCCGCCCTCCTTCTCCGCCGTGGCGTCGATGTCTATGGACGGCCCCTCCTCGCCCTTCTTCAGCGGGTGGTCCTTGAGCACGATGTAGGCGGTCATCGCCTTGGCCACGCTGCCGATCGGCACGGCCTTCTGCTCGCCGAACGAGCCCACCGGGCCCAGGCCGGTCGCCGCCATGTAGCCCTGGCCCTCGTCGGGCCACGGCAGGGACGGCTTGCTGCCCTTGAAGGTGTACGTGTCCTTCGCCGACATCTGGAGCTCGGGGTCCGGGAGCGGGCGCACCATCTGCACGATCGCAAAGACGATCACCAGGAGCAGGACCAGGGGGGTCCAGATCTTGACCCTGCGCACGGCGGTGCGGACCGACGTCTCCGGCGGCGGGGGCGTGTTCGTCAGCTCGGCCAGCAGGTCGAGCGGCGGCCTGGGCGGCATCGGCTGCTGTGTGGTCCGCTCGGCACCGGACAGCGCGGTGGGAGGCGGCGTGCCGGGCTTCGCGGCGGAGGCGGCAGGCACCTCGGGCTTACGGGGCGCGGGCGCCGGCGCCGGCCGTACGTCGTCCCCGCGCAGGGGTACGAACTTGCTGGTCCGCTCGGCGGCGGACTCGGCCTCCGACTCGGCCTCCGAGCCCGGCTTTGCCGTCTTCGCCCCGGGCGGGGTGATCTTCAGCGCGGTCGTCGGCTGGTCGACCCGGAGTGCGGCGGGCGCCCTGAAGATGGCGGTCGGCTGATCGATGCCCTGCTTGTCCTCGGCGGCGGCGTCGTCAGCCTCGGCTTCGGCCTTCTTCCCCGCTTCGGCCTTCTTCTCCTCGGCGGAAGGTGCCTTGTCGTCGGAGTCGTCGGACGCGCCATCGGACGGCTCGTCCCCGTCCCCGTCCTCGACATCGGCATCGGCATCGGCATCGCTCGACGCGGTCGCCGCGTCCGCAGCCGCGTCGGTGTCCGCGTCCTCCGCGTCCTCGTCCTTCGGCGTGGCGGCCTTCGCGTCATCGCCCTGCGCGTCGTCGTCGCCGTCCGCGTCGTCGTCCTTCGTCACCCAGGCGGCGACGGCCGCACGCAGCCGCGCATCGCCCTCCTCGGAGCCCTCTCCGGAGCCCTCGGCGGGCTTCGCCGCCGCCTCCTCGTCCGCTGCGGCATCCGCGGGCTCACCCGCATCCGCGCTCTCCGAGGCCTCAGGCGCCTTCTCCGGATCCTCGGAGTCCTTAGCGGCCCCCTCGGTCTTCTCGGCCTCCTCGGCGCCCACAGCGCCGTCAGGGCCCTCGGCCTCGACCTCGGAATCCGCGACCGTGTCACCGTCCGCCTCCGCCGACGGCTCCTCGGCCCCGGAGCCCTCCGACTCCGTACCCTCCGGCTCCGGGTCGTCGACGCCCTCGGCGCCCTCGCCACGCTCGCCGTCCTCGGACGGCATCGCGCAGAAGACGGCCGTGGCCGTGTCCGCCGTGGCGCCCTCGGCGCCCTCGCCGTCCTCGGTGACCGGTGCCGTGCGGAAAACGGCCGTGGCCGTGTCCGTCTTTCCGGCGGCCGCGTCATCGGCGGGCGGTTCACGGAATACGGCGAGCCGCGGATCGCTTTCGCTCCGAGCCGTCCCCGAGGACTTCTGCTGCTCCGACTTGTCGGGGGACTCGCCCGCCACCGATGCCTCCTCCACGCGGCACGGGGGACACCCCCCCGCGCTGTCCGAACCATCTACCAGTGTCCCGTGTGAACCACCGGCCCGGCTGCTAGACGAGAACGACATACCTACTGGTTCCCATACAAAGCACCCAGGCGCTCTCGACAGACCAATGTGAGAGGGGTCACCCTGTCATTCATCCACGCGGGGAGGCATGGATGGGCAGGAGCCGCAGAACAATTCCGGAGGAGCTTCTGCTGCTCGCTCTGGACCCGACCACGGGTACCACAGCGCAGCCGCAGTCGCTCGACCTCGGCCTCGCCGGAGCTCAGCTAGTGGAGCTGGCTCTGGCAGGACGGATAGCCCCTGACGGGGATCGTATCGCCGTGGTGATGCCACGGCCGACAGGAGATCCGACTCTGGACTCCGCACTGGAACTGCTGCGGCGACGCGGCAGCCCGGTTCGGGCGGTCCACTGGATTGGCGGGCCCCGGCTGGGGCTGCGCCAGATCTACCTCGCTCACCTGGAGCGGTGCGGCATGGTGCATGCCGTGGCGGGCCAGATGTGCGGAGTGCTGCCGACGACTCGCTACCAGGCGACGGACACGGCAATCAGCCGGGACATCAGAGCCAGGCTGGACAGTGCGATCCGCACCGGCGTACCGCCGGACCCGCGGACCGCGGCGCTCGCCGCGCTGGCCCACGCGGTCGGACTCGGCAAGCACCTGTATCCCGGGAACGAGGGGCGTTCATCACGCTCCCGGCTCCGGGACCTGATCAGGCACGACCCCATGGGCGGACTCGTGGCGCATGCCGTGATGGACGTCCAGAACGGGGCGGTCGCACAGCCGCGTCGCAATCAGGCGGCCGGAGTTCCATTGCAACCGCAACTGCAGTCGCAGTCTCGCCGCGGCAGCATGGCGCACACCGCGGCCCACTAGGCGCACCACGCCCCGGGGCCGTACGCACCGCCGCACCGCCGCGCAACTGCACGGCAGCACCAACCGAATACCGCCGCACCGTCGTCCCCAAGACCCGGTTCGGGAGCCGCACCAAGCGCGGGGCAGCCGAGAACATCGGTTGCCCCGCGCACATGCGTGTGGCCATTTCCCAGCGCGACCGGGGGAAGTGGTGGCAATCTGCTGAGCAGTAGATACGCACAGCTACATAGCCGGAGGTGCCGTTTCCGTGCCGTCCAACGTCAATCCCACCGTCAGGCGACGCCGGTTGGGCCAGGAATTGCGCCGACTGCGCGAACTCAAAGGCATGACGGCCGAGGAGGTGGCGGAGCGGCTGCTGGTCTCGCAGTCGAAGATCAGCCGCCTGGAGAACGGCCGCCGCTCCATCAGCCAGCGCGATGTCCGCGATCTCTGCGGGGTGTACCAGGTCGAGGACCACCGGATCGTCGACTCACTCATGCAGATGGCCAAGGACTCCCGCCAGCAGGGCTGGTGGCACGCCTTCGGCGACATCCCGTACAGCGTCTACATCGGCCTGGAGACCGACGCCGAATCGCTGCGGGTGTACGAACCCCAGGTGGTCCCCGGCCTGTTGCAGACCCGGAGTTACGCCGAGGCGCTGATCAACGGAGCGCTGCCGGAGGCCCCGCCGTCCGACATCGACAAGCGCGTCAGCGTCCGGGCCCGCCGCCAGGACCGGATCACCGACCCCGAGCATCCGCTGCGGCTGTGGGCGGTCATCGACGAGTCCGCGCTGCGCCGGCTGGTCGGCGGCAAGCACGTGATGATCGAACAGCTGGAGCAACTGGTCGAGCTGTCCCAGCTGCCGCACGTGACCGTGCAGGTGCTGCCGTTCGAAATGGGCGCGCACCCCGGCATCAACGGGCAGTACGCCATTCTCGAATTCCCGGACGCCGCCGACTCCAGCGTCGTCTATATCGAAGGCGTCACCAGCGATCTCTATCTGGAGAAAGCCCACGATGTGCAGCGGTACAGCGTCATGTACGAGCACCTGCGGGCACAGGCGCTGAATGTGGAACAGACTCGGCACTTCATCACCGAGATCGTGAAGGATTACACCCGGCTCAGCACTGACTGAGCACCGGTGCGGGGCGGCCCGCAAAGTCCGGATTGCGGAAAATGAAGTGATGTTACGGGAAGGGCGGCGGTAAGGTACACCGCCGCCCGCCCCGAGTGGAAGATCTCCCTGGTATATACCACTCGGTCGAGTGAACGGCCCCTTCGCTCAGGAGGCTTGGCGAGTAGCGTCGATCACACCAACCGGAACACTGTTGGTGTCATTTACACGACTCTTTGAACCGGAGTGAACATGGCCATTCGTCAGGGTGCTACGGACAAGTGGACGAAGTCCTCGTATTCCGGGGGCAACGGCGCCTGCGTCGAAGTCAAGTCCCCTCTCACGCAGGCAATCGACGTACGCGACTCGAAGGCCCCCGAGGGCCCTTCGATCTCGTTCGTCCCGGCTGCTTGGAACGCATTCGTGCGCGATGTCGGCAAGGATGCCGTCAACGCCTGATCAATGATTTTCCCGTGCGCATCGCGGTGCCGGTTCCGGTGCCGTCGTCAGCCCTCTCGACTGGTCCGCCGTCCTGGCCGAGGGGGCTCGACGCCCGACCCGCCGGGCAACCGCGCAACGGGCGGCCGGGTGACCGGAATGCTCAGCGCAGCTGATCGACATACAGATCGGTGCCCGGCACCGTCGGGATGAACGGCGCCACCAACTCCACCCTCCCCAGGCCGGATTCCTCGACCGCCGCGTCGAGCCCGGTGAAGTGCTCGGCCCAGCACTCCCTCGGGTCCTCCTGGAGGAACCAGAGCAGGGTCAGCCGGGTGTCGACGCCCTCGACCTGTTTCACATAGCTCATCCGGTCACCGGGCAGCGGCGTGGGACGGAAGACGGTCACCATCGCCGCCGGGGAGCCGGCCAGCCGCTTCGGCAGATGCCGTGAGCGCAGCCACTCCAGCAACTCGGCCCGCCTCCCGGCCCCTTCGACATCGATCACTTCGAGGACCAGCCCCCGGTAGGGGTGGTCGAGGGCATGGAAGTCCCGGGGCCCCGCGGCACCATCCCGGTAGACCGTCGCCTCGTGGTCCTGGAACGCGGTGAACACATGGGTACGGCCCTGGTGGACCCGGCCGTCCCGGTTGAGCCTCCGGTTGATGCCGACGGTCCACCTCATGTGGTCGTCGTAGCGCCCGTCCGTCACCCAGTACGTCGACAGGTAGCAGCCGGCCGTGACGGGCCGCGCGACGGCGGACGCCTCCGGGTAGCGCAACTCCTGGAGCTCCCGAGTGGCCACCCAGCGCCGCCCGGCGAACATCCAGGGCATCGCCATCGCGCCCGCGTAGTAGTGGTCGTCCTCGTACCAGCGGTTGTACGCGTACTCATGGCCCGGGTGCGGTTCGACCATGGTGATCAGCGCATGGCCGGGATGGACGCCGTACGGCCCCAGCGCGGCCAGTTCGGCGTAGGTGTCGCTCCGCGTCTCGTCGCTCATGCCGTTCCCCTTCCGTACTCCGCAGCGGCGTCCTACTCTGACGCCCCGTCAGAAGAACTGCCAGAGCCGGGAGGCCACCGATGTTGCTCGCGGGGAAGACCGTCATCGTGTCCGGGGTGGGCGCCGGGCTCGGGCACCAGGTCGCGGCGGCGGTCGTGCGGGACGGCGGCGACGCGGTGCTCGGGGCGCGTACCGCCGCGAATCTCGCCAGGACGGCCGCGGAGATCGACCCGGACGGCCGGCACACGGCCCGGCTGGCCACCGACATCACCGACGAGGCGCAGTGCGAGGCGCTCGCCGCGCTGGCCCTGGAGCGGTTCGGGCGGATCGACGCGGTGGTCCATGTCGCCGCCTGGGACAGCTGCTTCGGCGGGATCGAGGATGCCGACTTCGCCACCTGGCAGTCGGTGATCGACGTCAATCTGCTCGGCACGCTGCGGATGACCCGCGCCTGCCTGCCCGGCCTCAAGGAGCGCGGCGGTTCGGTGGTGATCATCGGCACGCAGTCCTCGCTGGCCGCGCCGTCCCAGGTCCGGCAGGCGGCGTACGCGGCCTCGAAGGGGGCGCTCACCTCGGCGATGTACTCCATGGCCCAGGAGCTGGGCCCGCACCGGATCAGGGTGAACACGGTGCTGCCGGGCTGGATGTGGGGGCCGCCGGTGCAGGCGTACGTACAGTTCACGGCGCACAGCGAGGGGGTGCCCGAGGCCGAGGTGCTGGGCAGGCTCACCGAACGCATGGCGCTCCCGGAGCCGGCCACCGACGGCGATGTCGCCGAGGCCGCCGCGTTCCTGGCCTCGGACCGGGCGCGGGCGATCACCGGGCAGTCGCTCCTGGTCAACGCGGGCGAGCTGATGCGCTAGGCCCGCCTCCTGCGATAGAGCCCCCTCTCCGCCGCACGGGACCCGCATCCCGTGCGGTTTTCTGTGCTCTGCGGCGTACTTCGACGTCCTTCGGAGTTTCCCCGGTCTCTGCACGGCCTGACGAAGTGCCCGCCCATCGTGTGTCCGCCGTCACGTCGGCGACAACGACCGCGTAAGTCAAGAGCGAGCAAAATCGTTCGACTTACTGATCTGTGTTCACATCCCTGACCGCGAAAACCTTGACCCCGGTACCGGACAGGCGGTTCAATCCCCGATGTCCCCGCTCCCGCACGGGGCCCCGCTGAACGGCCGTACTGACGAAGCGCGCTCCCCGTTCACAAGGCGGACCCCAGGAGGGGGCACATGAACAGTCTCGACTGGGTCGTGCTCATCGGCTACTTCGGCGTGATGATCGCGATCGGGATCTGGTCCCACAAGCGCGTGGACAACGTCAGTGACTTCTTCACCGCGGGCGGCAGGATGCCGTGGTGGCTCTCCGGCATCTCGCACCACATGTCCGGCTACAGCGCGGTGATGTTCACCGGGTACGCGGGCATCGCGTACCAGTACGGCGTCACCTCCTTCGTCACCTGGTCGCTGCCGATCGCCATCGGCATCGGCATCGGCGCCCAGCTCTTCGCTCCCCGGCTCAACCGGCTGCGCTCGCGGCTGCATGTCGCCTCGCCGCTCGAATACCTGAAGAACCGCTACAACATCCCGACGCAGCAGGCGCTCGCCTGGTCCGGGCTGCTGCTGAAGATCGTGGACGTCGGCGCCAAGTGGGCGGCCATCGCCACTCTGCTGTCCGTCTTCACGGGCATCTCGATCACCCAGGGCATCTTCATCACCGGCTGCATCACCGCCGTCTACTGCACGGTCGGCGGGCTGTGGGCGGACGCGCTCACGGAACTGGGGCAGTTCGTCATCCAGCTCTTCGCCGGTGTCGCGATGCTCGTCACCGCCATGAGCAAGCTCGACGGTGTCAGCACCCTGTGGACGGTCTGGGACAAGCTGCCCGAGGGTCATACGAACCCGACGGCCGGTCCGTACACCGTGACCTTCCTGCTGGCGTACCTCTTCATCAAGACCTTCGAGTACAACGGCGGCATGTGGAACCAGGCGCAGCGCTACATGGCCACGGATTCCGCCGCCGCCGCGAAGCGCTCGGCCCGGCTCTCCGCCGTGCTCTGGCTGGTCTGGCCCACGGTCCTGTTCTTCCCGATGTGGTGCGCCCCGCTGCTGGTCCACGCGCAGAAGCCGGACGCCTCGGACAGCTACGCCCTGATGACCGAACAGCTGCTGCCGCACGGCCTGCTGGGCCTGGTCGTCGTCGGCTTCTTCTCGCACACGATGGCCATGTGCTCCTCGGACGCCAACGCCATCTCGGCCGTCTTCACCCGGGACATCGCCCCGGTCCTCTCCAAGTCGGCGCGCAACTGGGGCAGTCGGGCCGGGCTGCTGGCGGCACGGCTGTCCACGCTCGGCTTCCTCGGCCTGTCGATGGCGCTCGCCACCCAGATCAACTCACCGACGTTCAAGGACATCATCTCCGTCGTCATCAAGTGGGTCGCCGGCCTGATGGGTCCGATCGCGATTCCGTTCATGCTCGGTCTGCTGCGCAGGTTCCGCAGGTCGGGTCCGACGGCGGCGCTCGTCAGCTGGGCGGCGGGGCTGCTGGCGTTCTACTTCACCAATTACGACTTCGACGGTTCGGTGAAGACGAACGTCGCGCTCCAGTACCAGGTGGCCCTGCCGCTGGCGATCTCGCTGGTCCTCTACATCGTGATCGGCTTCGTCAGGCCCGAGGACACCCCGGAGCGCGACGCGATCATCGAGCAGATCAACTCCGACGGTGACGGCACGGCGGCCGGGGCGGCGGTGCCGGCTCAGGCCGGTCCGGGGGACGCCGCGGTCACGGAGGGCGCGAAGGACTGACGCCCGCCGCTCCGCGGGGCGGGGGTGGGTCAGGCGCGCGGGTAGCGGGCCAGCCAGCCCGGTGCGGCGGCCGACGGGCTGTGCAGGGCCGGCCCCTGCGTCATCTCCATCGCGAAGTCGTCCGCGAGCTCCAACAGCGTTGCCCTGCCCTCCAGTTCGGCGAGCCAGGCGGGCGGCAGCGCGGTCTCGCCGTGCAGCGCGCCGAGCAGCGCCCCGCACAGGGACCCGGTGGCCGCGGAGGGCCCGCCGTGGTTGACGGCCAGCCGCAGCCCGTGCCGGATGTCCTCGCCGACCAGCGCGCAGTACACGGCGACGGCGAGGACTTCCTCCGCGGTGTCCGTGGCCCCCAGCGACTCGATCAGGGCGGGTCCCGGAATGCCCTGGCGCACGGTACCGAGGGCCTGCTTCAGCGCCTCGGTGACCGGTTCGTGCCCCGGACGCTCGGCGAGCAGGTCCAGCGCGTGCTGGACGGAGCCGTCCAGGGTCTCGCCGCGGGCCAGTCCGTGCACCATCACGGCGAGGGCGCCCGCGGAGAGCAGGGCGGTGGGGTGGCCGTGGGTCTGGGCGGCGCACTCGACGGCGAGCTGGAGGACGAGCTGGGGCTCCCAGCCGACGAGCAGCCCGAACGGTACGGACCGGGTGAGGGCCGCCGAGTCCCGCGCCTGGGGATTCTTGGGCTTGTCGAGGGTGCCCATGGTGGTGTCGCCGAGCCCGGTCAGGCATTCCCGGGTGGGCCCGCGGCGGGCGTACAGCCACTCCTGCCGGGCGAGCCAGCCGTCGTCCTCGCGGCGTTCGTCGGGCCCCCAGTCGTGCTGGGTGGCAGCCCACCGCAGATGGGCCCGGTGCACATCGGTGGGCGGGTGCCAGGCCCCGGTGTCGCGACGGACCTGGGCGCGTATCAGCCCGTCGACGGTGAACAGGGTGAGCTGGGTGACGGCGGTGACGGTGCCGCGTCCGCCGTGCACGGGCACCAGATCGGTAGCGGCGTCGGCACCGTGGGCCGCCCGGATCTCTTCGAGCGTGAGCTCGTCGACCCCCGCCCCGAGCGTGTCCCCGATGGCCCCGCCCAGCAGCGCGCCGCGTACCCGGCTGCGGAAGTCCTGCTGCTCGGCACGGCCCCACACAGCCGTGGTCCCTGTGCTCACCGCACCCCTCCCCCGTCGGCCCGAGATCCGGCCCGCCTGCGACTGCGCAGCACTGTAATCGAACGGAGACGGTCGGTAGAGCGCACGAATCGGGTACGAGCCGGTATGTGAACGGACGTCCCGCAGGTCGTTTATGACCGGACGAAGATGCCTCGGGTGACATGACACACCCTCTCGCGACTCGCCCGGGATGCTCGGCTTCCACTGAGCCGCGATGTACCCGCCCCGCGCCGGAGTCGGTCGGGCGCCGATATCGCCACGTCCGCACCGATGATTTTTCCCGGCGTGGGGAGTCCCACTGTTACCGACACGCACAGGAGGAGACACATGACTCAGCTGCTGAGAGTCCAGAACTTCAACGTTTCGAGCGACGGCTTCGGCGCCGGCGAGAACCAGAGCCTGGAGCGGCCGTTCGGCGACGCCGATCCCGGGGCGATGTTCTCCTGGGCCGGCGCCACGGCGAGCTGGCCCATGCGTACCGACCCCGGTGGCAGCCGCGGCCTGGACGATTACCTCACGCGGGACTTCGCCCGCAACATCGGCGCCGAGATCATGGGCCGCAACAAGTTCGGTCCCCAGCGCGGTCCCTGGCAGGACCACGACTGGCGCGGCTGGTGGGGCGACGAGCCCCCGTTCCACACCCCGGTGTTCGTGATGACCCACCACACGCGTCCTTCGTTCACGCTCTCCGACACCACGTTCCACTTCGTCGACGACGACCCGGCCACGGTCCTCGAACGGGCCCGGGAAGCGGCGCAGGGCAAGGACGTCCGACTCGGCGGCGGAGCCACCATCATCCGCGAGTTCCTCGACGCCGACCTGGTCGACACCATGCATGTGGCGGTCTCGCAGGTGAAGCTCGGATCCGGGTCGCGGCTCTGGGAATCACCGGACGAGTTGCTCGACCGGTTCCACCGGGATGTCGTGCCCAGCCCGAGCGGCGTGACGCACCAACTGTTCTGGCGGAAGTGACGCGGGGGAAACCACTGTGGACGGCGCCGTACGATCGCTCCGGCGTACGGCGCCGCAGACCTCAGTCCGGCAGCACGGGAAGCAGCTCCGGCAGGTGTCCGTCGGACGCCGCCGCCGCCGACACCCGCTCCTGGGGGACCTCCCCGTACAGCGTCGCACGCGGCTTCGCCGGACGGCCCGCGAGTTCCGCAATGGCGACCAGGTCCTGGACGGAGCGGTACGAGCCGTAACCGGAGCCCGCCATCCGGGAGATGGTCTCCTCCATCAGGGTGCCGCCCAGGTCGTTGGCGCCCGAGCGGAGCATCTCGGCCGCGCCCTCCGTGCCGAGCTTGACCCAGCTGGTCTGGATGTTGGTGATGTGCGGGTGCAGCAGCAGCCGGGCCATGGCGGTGACGGCCCGGTTGTCGCGGTCGGTCGGGCCGGGGCGGGCGATGCCCGCGAGGTAGACGGGCGCGTTGGTGTGGATGAACGGCAGCGTCACGAACTCCGTGAAGCCGCCGGTCTCCTGCTGGAGGCCGGCCAGGGTCCGCAGGTGGCCGAGCCAGTGGCGGGGCTGGTCGACATGCCCGTACATCATCGTGGACGAGGAGCGCAGGCCCACCTCGTGGGCGGTCCTGATGACCTCCAGCCAGGTCGCGGTCGGCAGCTTGCCCTTGGTGAGGACCCAGCGGACCTCGTCGTCCAGGATCTCGGCCGCCGTGCCGGGGATCGAGCCGAGCCCGGCCTCCTTCGCCGCGATCAGCCAGTCACGGATGGACATCCCGGTGCGGGTGGCGCCGTTGACGACCTCCATGGGCGAGAAGGCGTGCACATGCATGCCGGGGACGCGTTCGCGCACCGCCTTCGCGATGTCGAAGTACGCGGTGCCGGGCAGGTCCGGGTGGATGCCGCCCTGCATGCAGACCTCGACCGCACCGACGTCCCACGCCTGCGCGGCCCGGTCGGCGACCTGGTCCAGGGAGAGGGTGTACGCGTCGGCGTCGGTGCGCCGCTGGGCGAAGGCGCAGAACCGGCAGCCGGTGTAGCAGACGTTGGTGAAGTTGATGTTCCTGGTGACGATGTACGTGACGTCGTCGCCGACCACGTCGCGGCGCAGGGTGTCCGCGATCCGGCACAGCTCGTCGAGGGCCGGGCCGTCCGCGTGGAGCAGGACGAGCGCCTGCTCGTCGGTGAGCTTCGTCGGATCGTCGGCGGCCTGGCTCAGCGCCTGGCGCACATCGCCGTCGATCCGGGACGGCACCATGCCGGGGGCGGCGGCCTCGCGCAGCGCCTCCCAGTCCCCGTACACCTCGTCGAAGTCCTCGCGGCGGTCGCCGGTGCGGCCCTCGGTGTCGATGGTGCGGTGCAGGTCGGTGCGGCCGGTGGCGCCGAACTCCTGGTCGGGCTCCTGCCAGGGCAGCCCGACGGGGACGGCGTCTTCGCGGGCGAGCCCCGTCTCCGGGTCGGCGAGGGCGCGGACGTGCGGGAGGAGGCGGGGGTCGAGCCACGGCTCGCCGCGCCGGATGAACTCCGGGTAGATGGTGAGCCGCTCCCGGAGCGCGAAGCCCGACTCGGCGGTCTTCGCCGCGAGTTCGTCGATGTGCGGCCAGGGGCGCTCGGGGTTCACATGGTCCGGCGTGAGCGGCGAGACCCCGCCCCAGTCGTCGATCCCGGCGCCGACGATCAGCGCGTACTCGGCGTCGACGAGATTCGGCGGGGCCTGGATGCGGGCGGACGGGCCGAGGATGTGCCGGGCCACGGCGATGGCGGCGGCCAGCTCCTCCAGCTCGGCGTCGGGCATGCCGCGCATCGCGGTGTCCGGCTTGGCTCGGAAGTTCTGGACGATGACTTCCTGGATGCCGTGGTAGGCGCGGGCGGTCCTGCGCAGCTCGAAGAGGGAGTCGGCGCGCTCCTCGTACGACTCGCCGATGCCGATCAGGATGCCGGTGGTGAACGGGACGTTGGAGCGCCCCGCGTCCTCCAGCACCCGCAGCCGCACGGCCGGTTCCTTGTCCGGGGAGCCGTGGTGCGGGCCGCCGGGCTCGGACCACAGGCGGGTGGCCGTCGTCTCCAGCATCATGCCCATGGACGGCGCGACGGGCTTGAGCCGCTGAAGGTCGGTCCAGCTCAGCACGCCCGGGTTGAGGTGCGGGAGGAGCCCCGTCTCCTCCAGCACCCGGATCGCCATGGCGCGTACGTACGCGAGGGTGTCGTCGTACCCCTCGGCCTCCAGCCACTCCCGCGCCTCGGGCCACCGGTCCTCGGGCCGGTCGCCCAGCGTGAACAGCGCTTCCTTGCACCCCATGGCCGCGCCCTTGCGGGCGATGTCCAGCACCTCGTCGGGCGAGAGGAACATCCCGTGTCCCTCGCGCCGCAGCTTGCCGGGCACGGTGACGAAGGTGCAGTAGTGGCACTTGTCGCGGCAGAGCCGGGTCAGCGGGATGAAGACCTTGCGGGAGTACGTGATCACCCCCGGCCGCCCCGCGGCTTCGAGGCCGGCATCGCGCACCCGGGCGGCCGAAGCGGCGAGATCCGTCAGGTCGTCGCCCCGCGCCTGGAGCAGAACGGCGGCCTCGGCCACATCGAGAGCGACACCGTCACGGGCCCGCTTGAGGGCACGCCGCATGGAATTGGTGGTCGGACGTCCGCGCTGAGGATCGGTCATGAACCCGAGCATACGAGCGGGGCCCGCGCGCCGGACCAGGGCATCTGGCCCCGGGGCTTCGACGCCTCGGGCCGGACCGAGCCGTATGCGTACCGGGGAAAGCTGCATCAGGCGGCCGACGAATGTCCGCCCGCTCCGATCCCACCAGGGTCGCCGTGTTCGTGCGCGGTGAAGGAGAACGCCGAGGTGTCGCCGTCCAGATCAATGGTGAGCGAAGCATCCAAGGCCTTGGCCAGGCGCGTCAGGAGGGCCAGGGTCGGAATGGAGTCGCCGCCCTCGATGTTGGAGATCTGCGGCTGCGTCATCCCTGCGCGACGGGCCAGCTCGGTCTGCGACAGCCCGATTTCGGTCCGCCGGTCGTAGACAGCTTGCCCCAGCGCGAAGGCGTACCCGGCCTCGATGTAGGCGGACGACTCCTCGGCTGTCTCCCCCAGAAGCTTTCTGGTCTGCCGTGTCTTCCACTGGGAGTGATCCACGACTATGCCTCCTCGCTCCGGTCGTATGTGTGCGCGGCTGCACCATGATCTGCCTCGCACACCTTCTGGGCCGGCTGAGCACGCTCGACCTCAGCAGTCTCACGCTGTTTGGTCTTCCGGAACACCGTCAGCAGCACGATTCGCCTCTCAGGGGCGAGCCAGTAGGTGATGCGCACCGCGCTGCCGTCCATGCTGAAGCGCAACTCACGCACCTTGCCACCAAGGTGCCTGGAATAGGGCTCGCCCAGAGTTGTGGGCTTCGTCGCGAGCATGTCAGCTGCCCGTTCAGCCTTGTCGTACTGAGCATCAGCGAGCAGCGCCAGCCACTGCCGAACCTCGGGCTCGATCTCGATTCGCCAAGGTAATTCCACGGCAACAACTATACAGAAATTTATATAGTCCGGGATTCGAGCCGATTCCTCGCCACGTCGGTGTGGCGCGGCACGGAGGAGTTCGCTCTGCCGGTCGACGCTCACGGCGCCGTGGCCAGTTCTGCCCACACCGTCTTGCCCACGTCCCGGTCCTTCACGCCCCACGAGGTCGCCAGCGCCCCGACCAGGTGCAGGCCGAACCCCGATTCCGCGCCGGGGCAGAAGGGCCTCACCTCCGGCTCCCGTTCCCCTCTCGCATCCGACACCTCGATACGGAGCGTGCCCGCGAGAACGACGAGCCGGAGCTCGAAGTCCCGCCCCGGCACCAGCCCGTGCAGCACCGCATTGGCCGCCAGCTCGGACACGATCACGGCGGCGTCCTCGGAGAGCTCGCTCCCGTACGGCACGCCCCACGTGTCGAGTTGGTGCACAGCAAGCCGGCGGGCGAGCCGGGCGCCCCGACGGGTGGCGCTGAAGCGTTGGGCGAACTCGGCGCCCGCAAGGGTGATTTCGGCGTTCATGTGACTCAGCGTGTCCGGTTGCTCGTACGCTGACCAGGAATGACACCACGACGCCGAGTAGCCGTACGGGCACGCCCGGTCGGCTGTACGGGGCGTCGGCCGTGACCGGGCGGACAGAGAGCGGTGCGGGGCAGATGGCGAACGCGGAACGCGAAGAAAGGCCGGAGCGGCCGGCCGAATCGGATGGAACGGCGCACCTCTTCAAAGCACTGGGCAAACAGATCAAGGTGCTGCGCGAACGCGCGGGCCTGAGCCAGAAGGACCTGGGTCTCGCGGCCCACTGCGGGGAAGACCTGATCTCGGCGATGGAGCGGGGCGTACGTACGCCGCAGCCGGAGTTCCTGATTCGCGTGGACCCACTCCTCGGCGGGTGCGGGGTGCTGTGTGCCGCCGTCGACGAGGTACGGGAGGCGCTGGCGCGGGCGCGGACCCGTCATCCGGACTGGTTTCGGAACTACGCGCGGGTGGAGGCGGAGGCGCTTGCGCTGCACGACTACAGCAACCAGGCGGTTCCGGGGCTGCTCCAGACCGAGGAGTACGCGCGCTCCATCTTCACTCAACGTCAGCCTTTCCTGGATGAGGAGACGATCGAGAAGCGAGTCGCCGACCGGCTGGACCGCCAGCGGATCTTCGAGCGCTGGCCAGCGCCGACGATGACATACGTGCTGGAGGAGGTTGTTCTGCAACGCCCGATCGGCGGGAGAGCGGCCCATGGCCGCCAGTTGCGGCAGCTGCTGCGCATTGGACAGATGCGCACGGTGACTCTCCAGGTCATGCCGACCAACCGCGAGGAGCACCCCAGCCTGGACGTCTCGTTCATCATGCTCACCCCCAAGGGGCGCCAGCAGGTCGCGTACACGGAGGCGTACGGTCATCCACGCTTGATCACCGACCCGGACGAGGTCCGCGTGTTCAGCGAACGCTATGGGATCATCCGGTCGCAGGCTCTCACCCCGAGGGAGTCCCTGATGCTGATCGAGAAGATGCTGGGAGAGCTATGAACACCGAGCAACTGCACTGGTTCAAGAGCAGCTACAGCAGCGGCGAGGGCGGCGCCTGCATCGAGGTCGCCTACGACTGGCGCAAGAGCAGCTACAGCACCGGCGAGGGGGGCAACTGCGTCGAGGTCGCGACCTGCCCCACCACCATCCACATCCGCGACTCCAAGGACACCCAGGGCCCCCACCTCGGCGTAGCCCCCGCCACCTGGTCCGCCTTCGTCACGTACGCCCGTCAGGGCTGATCGCACCAGGTCAGCCCCCGTTCGCCCGGTCCCGCACCGGATCGCGACAGCCGCGACCCGGTGCGCCGCGACCCGGGGGACCGCGACGCGGCGGGCCCCGACGTAAAAAGGCTTTTAAAGGCTTTGGGAAGAAGAAACTTTCCCAACCCAACCCCTCCCCCAGCCACGTACAGGGGCCCGTCACTCGCACGGGTGAGGTTCGCGAACTGAGCTGGATTTCGGGGCTATTGGCTGGCATATGCTCGCCGCGACAACCCCCATACATGCGTCGGCCCCCGGCCGGGAGTCACGATCCCGAACGAGGGCCTGACCACCGAGGAAGTAAAGGGCTTCCCGATGGATACACAGCAGGTTAGCGCGCCCTCGCGCGCCCCGTCTCCCGTTCGCGGCGGCGCCACGCCGACGTCCGGTGTCATGCACATCAACTCCCGGCACACCAGCCGCTTCACCGTCATCGGCAACCATCTCGCCCAGCACCGCGAGCTCTCCCTGCTCGCGATCGGGCTCTCGACGTACATCCAGTCGCTTCCCGCCGGGGCGCGGATCGGCATCAAGACGCTCGCCGAACGCTTCCCCGACAGCGAGGCCCGTATCGCCGCCGCGTTACGCGAACTGGAGGCCCACGGCTACCTGAGCCGTACCCGCGAGCGGCTTCCCAACGGACGTGTCGTCACGCGCACTTGCTCCTACAACCAGCCGTCCGGCACCGCACAACGCCACCCGGCCCCGGCCCCCAAACCGCGCCGCCAGCCCAGCCGCCCAGCCCCCGCACCAACCCCCGAACCGGCACCGTCACCCGCACCCGCCAAGGCCCCGCCCCCGCCGCTCCCCCAGCCGCGCAAGGAGCTTCCCCAGCTCATCCGCGCCGCCACCGCGCTGCTCACCGATCTCCCCCGCCACGCGCCCCAGATCCACCTCGCCGAGAAGGACGTCATCCTTCTCGCCCCCGCTGCCGCCACCTGGTTCGAGCGCGGCGCCACACCCGCCGCCCTCCGGCACGCCCTCACCCACGACCTCCCCCAGCCCCTCAAGCACCCCGCCAAGCTCCTCCGGCACCGCCTCACGGCTCTTCTGCCACCCCCGCCGACCCCGGACATGCCCGCAGTCCCGCTCCAGAACTGCGACCGCTGCGACCGCGCCTTCCGCTCCCCCGTCCCGGGCGACTGCCACGACTGCGCAGCCGACGCCGCCCACGCCCCGTTTCCTATCCTGACCGGATGATCACCACCCCTGAACTCGTCATATTCGACTGCGACGGCGTGCTCGTCGACAGCGAACGCATCGCCGTACGCATCCAGGTCCAGGTGGGCGCCGAGCTGGGGTGGCCGCTGACGGCGGAGGAGGTCGTCGAGAAGTTCGTGGGCCGGTCGAACAAGTCCATCGGAGCCCTGGTCGACGCCCGGCTGCCCGGCACGTCCGCCGCCTGGCAGCAGCGCTTCGAGGCCCTCCACCACGACGCGGTCGAGACCGAACTCGTCGCGGTGGAGGGCATCCACGAAGCGCTGGCCGCCCTCACGCTCCCCACCTGCGTGGCCTCCAGCGGCAGCCACGACAAGATGCGCCACACCCTGGGCCACACCGGGCTCTACGCGCACTTCGAGGGACGCATCTTCAGCGCCACCGAGGTCGCACGCGGAAAGCCCGCCCCCGATCTCTTCCTTCACGCGGCCCGGCGGATGGGGGTCGAGCCCGCCGCCTGTGTGGTCGTCGAGGACAGCAAGTACGGGGTGCAGGCCGCCCGTTCAGCCGGGATGCGAGCCTTCGGCTACGCGGGCGGGCTGACCCCGGCGCACTGGCTGGAAGGCCCGGACACCGTGGTCTTCGACGACATGCGCAAGCTGCCGACGCTGCTGTCCGGGAGCTGAGCGTTCCCGGCCCGCCGCTTCCCGTGTCTCGCGGTGCTCCGGCCCGTCACCACTCCTCGTAGCGGCCGATCACCCGGAAGCTGCCCGCGACGCCGTTGTCGATGAACCCGCCGCCTCGGACGTTAGGAGTCACGACACCGTAGGTGCTGCCGTGGGGGCCGACCGTGGCGACCGGAGAACCGCCGTCACAGGCGAACCCCCGAAAGACCTCGACCGCATACCGGCTGTCGTTGTAGATGCTGAAGCTGCTCGAACCCAGCCCGCTGGCCGCGGGGACGCAGCCCCCCGGATAGGCGGAGTACTCCCGTTCGTTGAAGAAGATCCTCTCCTCCCTCTTCCGGTCGTAGCCGCGGTCACGCCCGCCCCGGTCGCCGCCCTCGTCGTCGCGCCCGCCCCGGCCGCCGCCTTCGTCGTCGCGCCCGCCCCGGTCGGAGCCCTCGTCGTCGCGCCCTCCGCGGTCCGAGCCCTCGCGGTCGCCACCGTTGTCCCCCTTGTCTCCCTTGTCCCCCTTGCCCTCCGTTCCGCTGTCGCTGCCGAGGGGGGCCGGAGCGGGGGCAACCTGCCGGGCGGGCGGGGCGGCCCGGTGGGCGGGCTGCTCGGCCCGGTGAGCGGGCTGAGCAGCCCGCACGGCGGCCGGTTCGGACTGGGTGAATCCGTCAGTCGAGGCATAGGTGATGCCAGTGGCAAGGACCGCTGTGCCGACTACGGCGGCGGCCACAGTGAAGGTACGCGTAGGCATGTCGCTTCTCTCCGTCTCAGAGACGCCGGCCTGACGGCCGACCTGCGGCGAACGTACCGATGGGCCCCATACCTGTCATTTCGGGCAGGCCCAGGGCGTGACACCACGGGACCGGTCGGGTGCAAAGAAGGCATTCAGCGCATATCTTCCATAGCGATGTCGCTGCGCCGCTGGTCACTTCCCCGGCAAAGCCTGCATCGCGCTCTTCGCGGTCGGCGCACTCAGTCCGCAAGCTGCCGACGCCACGTCCCGGGCCATGGCGGCGCGACCGGCCGCAGCGAAGCCCGGGAGATTCCGGCCACCCCGAAATGCGCACGGCGGGACCCGGCCGACCGGGTCCCGCCGCGTGAGACCTACCGAAAACCTCTGCTCAAGAGTGAGCCGACTACTCCACGAATCGCCAGGTGATGTCGATCGTCCCCTGGTCGAGGGAGGCGAGCTCCTGGTACGCGGCGCGCGTCAGATCGAGGCCATACATTTCCGAAGTCGGGTTTGCGTCAAGGACGGTCGCGGTTATGGACTTTCCGTTGTGCGTGACCACGACCTTCCTTCCGCACTGAGAGGACTGGGATGACCCGGATCCGAACATGCGGTGGTCGAGCGCAACAACGAATTCGCTGTCCCTGATGACTTGGCCGCACGCCCCCGGCATCCCGTCGGAGCTGAAGAAACTCGCCGCTCCGCTGTAGCCCTGCGACGGCTGTTCCGGTGACTCGCCCTGCTCCGGGGGCGGTGTCGTGGTCTGGCCCGGTTCCGGGGGCGGTCCCGTTGTCCTGCTCTGGTCCGGGGGCGGCGTTGTGGTGCTGCCCGGCTCCGGAGGTGCTGCCGTGGTGCTGCCCGGTTCCGGGGCGAGGGTGGAACGGGGCGACTCGGTCAGGCTGGGGGCGGGTTCCTCCGGTTGCCCTGAAACGCTCGATGCCGGGACGGGGATGTCGGTGTCCTCCGAGGCGGAGGCGGTGGCGACGATCACGGCAGCGGAGCCGACGGCCAGCAGTGTGGCCGCCGCGATTTTGGCGATCTTTGCTCTCAACGTTCCCTCTCTGAATGTCACATTCCGGACGGCGCGTATGTGAGGCATTCGTGGCGGGGGGGGCCATGAAGTTTCCTCGCAACCACGCCACCGCGATCTGCGCCCACCTGGGCCGACGATCGCGGCGGCCCCATGATGACCAATCCCGCTGATGCTCCACTGATGCCCCACTGACGTTCGGCAACGGGCCGCGAAGGCCGGGCGCCCGTACGCGCAAAGGCCGGGCGCCGCACCGTCTGGTGCGGGTCGCCCGGCCCTTGCGTTCAGCTCGACTACGTCAGCGGGCAACCGCCTTGGTCGCCTTGCTGATGGCGGTACCACTGGCGTGGCCGGTGCGGCGGGCGGTCACCTTCACGGTGATCTTCTTGCCGCGCTGGGCGGACTTGAGCGTCAACGAGGACTTGGTCGCGCCGGAGATCGCCTTGCCGTTCGCGTACCACTGGTAGCCGTACGAGGTCGGGGCGGGAGTCCAGGTGCCGTGGGCGGCCTTGAGGGTGCGGCCCACCTTCGCGGTGCCGGAGATCGTGGGCTGCTTGGTGGCCTTGGGCGCGCTGCCCTTGGCGACCTTCACCGAGGCGGGCGTCGCAGAACCGTCGGCGTGACCGGTGCGGTGGGCCGTGACGGTGATGGTGAGGTACTTGCCGAGCAGCGACGCCGGGACGGTGTACGTCGATGCCGTCGCGCCCTTGATCGCCTTGCCGTCGGCCTTCCACTGGTAGCCGTAGGAGGTGGCGGACGGCATCCAACTGCCGTTCGTGGTGGTCAGCTTGGCGCCGACCTTCACGGTGCCGGTGATGTTCGGAGTGGTCGTCACCCTGGGCGCCGCGCCCTTGGCGACCGTGAGCGCCGCCAAGGTGGCCGGGACGTCCGCCGTGCCGGTGCGGCGGGCTGTGACGGTGACGCCGATCTTCTTGCCGAGCAGCGAGACCGGGACGGTGTACGCGGCGGCGGTCGCGCCGGTGATCGGCTGCCCGTCGGCGTTCCACTGGTAGGCGTACGAGGTCGGGGCGGGGGCCCAGGTGCCGGGGGCCGCGGTGAGGCGGTCGCCGACGCGGGCGGTGGTGCCGATGGTCGGCGGTGCGCTGTTGCGGAGCGGGGCCGAGGTGACGGTGAAGTTGCCCCGCGCGTACTCCCCGCCGTTGTGGGTGATGACGCTCGCGCCCCAGGCGCCCTCGGCCGCCCCGGTCAGGTCCAGCTCCGCGGTCAGGGTACGGCGGTCGGGCGAGACGGAGACCGTGGTCCCGGTGATCTCCCGGCCGGAGTTCCGCAGCACGAGGCGGTGGTCCTCGTGCAGGGCCGTGCCGGTGACCGTGACCGTCGTCCGCGCGCCGGAGGCGCCGGTGGACGGGGTGAGCTTCGTGACGGTCACCCGCTCCATGCCGCAGAGCCCCGGGCAGACCGCCTCGGCCCGGTAGGAGGTCTGCGAGGCCTTCTCCGGCAGGGAGAGGACCAGGATGCTCGGGGTGAGCTCCCGGGAGTACGACTCGATCACCGAGCACCGGTAGCCGCCGGGGGTGCCGCGTACGCAGCCGTTGTCGAGGCTCGGGTCGTACAGCGCGGGCACCGCCGTATCGGTGGCACCCGTCGTGTCGCTGATGTCCATCGTGAAGCGGTCGCTGTACGCGGTGGGCAGCGCCGCGCAGACGGCGGTGTGCTCCTCGTCGAGGGTGCCGGTGACCGGGCCGTAGCCGTACGCGATGCTCGCGACCTTCTCGCACTCGGCGGCCGGTCCGTCCGGGCCCGCGATGCGCAGGGCGTCGAAGCGGTACGAGTCGGGGGCCTTCAGCGTCACGGGGACGGTGACCAGGACCTGGTAGTGGGTGGAGCCGGTGACGGCGCACGCCTGGTTCTTGTTGCAGTGCGGGGTGCCGTCGGCGCCGTACACCACCACGTTGGCGGTGCCGAGCGGGTCGCGGACGTCGATGTGCAGGGTGTCCTTGGCGTCGGCGGTGGTGACCTGGCGGCAGCGCAGCTCGCCCGGGGCGCCCATGGTGCCGCCGGTGGACGGGCCTCCGGGCTTCGTCGCCGGGTTCGCGGTGCAGCCCTTGGCGGTCGCGGTGACGTCGCGGCGGGCCAGGATGTACTCGGCGGGGGTGTCGCGGCCGGTGACCAGCACGGTGTGGGCGACGCCCGGGGTCAGCGCGCAGGTCGTCCAGCTGTCGAGGCCGGCCGAGCAGATCTGCTTGCCCTGGACGTCCAGGACGGTGAACCCGGCGAGGGCCGTGGTGCCCGGTGCCGCCCGGAACTGGATGTTCTCCTGGGTGCTGTGGTCGTCGGCCGGGATGCTCAGGCAGTTCGAGAAAACGCCGTTCCCGGTGACGACGCGGGCGGCGGGGCCGGTCGCGGTGAAGTCGCCCGCCGGGACGGCCGGGCAGTCGCTCGCCGCGTCGGTGCGGTGCAGGGCGAGGGTGTACGGGCCGGTCGGGTTCGACTCGCTGGTGGTGGAGACCAGGGCCCGGAACGGGGCCTTGCCGGTGAGTCCGCAGGTCCCGGCCGAGAGCTGGGACGTGCCGCACCGCTGGATGCCGTCGGCGTCGACCACGGTCGCCTCGGGACGTGGTGCGGGCCCGTTGAATGCCCGCAGCACCGCCAGCCGGGCGCCCTCGGGGAGCGGCAGCGACAGGCAGTCGATCTCGCCGCCGACGGCGAACCCGGAATGGTGCACGCCGAGTTCGACCGGCTCGCAGCCGGTGGTGGCGGAGTGGTCGATGACGAGGGTGGGGGCGTCGGTGAAGACGGTGTAGTCACCTGCGGCGGGGAGGGAGCAGACGTCCCAGGTCGCGCAGACGGTCCTGCCCTCCCGGTCGTACACGGCGAGCACGGACCGTACGCCGTCGTGGACGGCGTACGCGTCGTAGCGTCCGGCGGCCGGGGCGGTGAAGGTCCGGCATCCGTGGACCGGATCGGCGGCCGTGGGGCCGGAGTTGTATCCGTTCAGCGCCGGGTGGGTGCAGCCGGCCGGGTCGGAGATGCGGCGGACGGCGAGGGTGTACCCGGCGGGGAAGCCGTGCTCGGCCTCGCTGACCTGCGAGAGGACCCGGTACGGGCCGTCGCCGGGCAGTACGCAGCCCTCGCTGTCGTCCTCGTTGAAGTGCGGGCAGATCCGGGCGCCGGTCTCGTCGGTGATCCACGACAGGCTCTGGCCGTACGCGGACGGACTGATCTTGTTGGTGATCCGCTCACCCGGCTTGCCCGCGAACGGCTGGCACTGGATGGCCGTCGGCCCGGCCGCCGAGCCGACGACGGGTGCGGTGTCCCAGGACGTGCCGATCTCGGGCGCGCAGCCCTCGGTGGTGGCGAGGGGGACGACGGCGACGGTGGGCCTGCTCGGCTCGGACCAGTCGTTGAACAGCCGGAGCGTGAAGTCGCCCGAGCGGGGCAGTCGGCACCAGCCGGCGCCCCACTCGGGGTCGTAGCAGTCGATCTCCGTCTCGCCGTCGTAGACATGGGTGTACGTGCTGGCGTCGGCGCCGCCGACGAGCACGACCTTGTGCAGCCCGGCGGCCCCGGCCGTGAACGTGAAGCAGGCCGTGCCGTCGCCCGGGATCGTCGGCTTGCCCTCGGCCGGGGCGGCCTCGCCGAAGCCGGAGAGCGGCAGGGCTGCACAGTCCTCGTCGGCCGGAGCATCGGCCGGGGCGCCGGCCGCCGCCGTGGGGGCGTACGCCTGCGCGGCGGTCGCGGGTATCAGCAGCGAGAGCAGGACCGACAGCGCGAGCAGTAGCGCCGCGTACGCCGCCGATCCCGCCGATCTCTCGGATCTCGCCGCCGTGCGTGGGTAGTTGGGCATTCCGTTCCCCCCGGACCGGTGAAGTGTGCGCTTCTGCCGGGGCTTCACGAACGACGCGCGAACGACGCGCGAACGCGGGACGGCCCGGGACACAAGCAAGATGTGTGCGACTCGTAAAGAAGAGTGCACACGATGATCGCACACGTGTCCCAGGGGGCTACTTGCCCAGCACCGCCTTCATCACGCTCTTCGCGATCGGCGCACCCAGCCGGCCACCGGAGATGTCCGATCGGGAGATGTCCATGTCCGTCGGGTCGATGAACACCGCGACCGCCACCGACTTGCCGTCGGCCTTGCCGTACGAGACGAACCAGCCGTACGGCACCTCGTCGTTCACGTTGACGCCGCGCTGCGCCGTGCCGGTCTTGCCGCCGACCGTGACACCGTCGATCAGGGCCCGCTTGGCGCTGCCCTCCTTGGCCGTGAACTCCATCATTTCCTGGACCTTCTTCGCCGTCTCCTCGGACACGGCCTGGCTCTTGAGCTTCGGTTCGTTCTTCTCCAGGACCGACACGTCGGGGCCGCGCAGCTCGTCGACGATGTACGGCTGCATCAGCTTGCCGTCGTTGGCGAGGGCGGCCGTCACCATCGCCATCTGCATCGGCGTGCTGGTGAGGCTGCCCTGCCCCATGCCCGTCAGCGCCGTTCCGGGCTTGTCCAGTTTGTTCGGGTAGAGGCTCTTGGTGGCGAGCATGTCGCCGAACTCGTCGGAGTACACATCGGCGTTGAAGCCGAACTTCTCGGCGGTCTCCCGCATCTTCTCGGCACCGACCTTGGACGCCGCGTCGAGGAATACGTTGTTGCAGGAGTACTGCATCGCGGTCTTCATGGACGCCTTGTTGCACACCGCGTCGCCGGCCTCGCTGCCGATCTTGTTCGTGGAGAGCGGCAGGGGGTACGGGGAGACGGCGTCGGATGCCGCGTCGACGTCGGTGACCACGCCGTTCTCCAGGGCCGCGGCCGCCGTGAGGATCTTGAACGTCGAACCGGGCGGGAAGGTCTCCCGCAGCGGGCGGTTGGCCAGCGGCTTGCTCTTGTCCTTGACGAGCGCCTGGAACTTGTCTCCTTCCTTGAACGAGTTCCCGGCGAAGACCGACGGATCGTACGAAGGGGTGGAGACGAGGGCCAGGACCTTCCCCGTGCTCGGATCCAGCGCGACGACCGCGCCCCGCGCACCGAGGTCGGTCAGCCCCTTGTAACCGGCCTTCTGCGCCTTCGGGTCGATCGTGGTGATCACATCACCGCCGCGCCGCTGCTCGCCGGTGATGATGTCCTTGGCGTGCCGGAACGCGAACCGGTCGTCCTGGCCGCTGAGGATGCTGTCGTACGTCTTCTCCAGGAGGGACATGCCCTGCGCCTGGGAGGCGTATCCGGTGACGGGGGCGTACATCGGACCCTGCTTGAAGGTCCGCCGGTACTTGAAGTCCGTTCCGTCGACCGCCTTGGAACCGGTGATCGCGTCGCTGCCGACGACGATGTCGCCGCGCGGGGTGGCGAACTGGGCGATCTTCACCCGTCGGTTCTTCTCGTGAGTGGCCAGGGGCTCGCTCTTGACATACTGGATCCAGTTCGCCCGCAGCAGCAGCCCCAACACCAGCAGCCCGCAGAATATGGCTATGTGCCGCAACGGCCTGTTCATCCTGATCCACTCCCGGGCTCACCGACTATTTGATCCTTAACCCAGGAAGATGCCGATTCCGGGCAAATGGTTGCACCCGCAACCATCCCTGAGAGGTGCGGGCATCCGTCGCTCAGAGGTGCTCCGCGTAGCCGTCGAGTGCCCGCAGCACCTCCGCCTCGCCCGCCGGGGGCAGTTGCAGGACGATCTCCTCGATGCCCAGGTCCGCGTAGTGCGCGAGCTTCCCCGCGCTGGGCAGCACCGCGTACGGGACGACCTGGAGGTGTTCCGGGTCGCGGCCCGCCTCCTTCCATGCCTCGCGGAGCTTCGGTACGGATTCGGTCAGGCCCCGGCCGCCGATGGGGAGCCAGCCGTCGGCGTACTGCGCGATGTGGGCGAACAGCTTCGGACCCGCCGCGCCGCCGATCAGGGTGCGGGGGCCGTTCACCGGGCCGCGGGGCGCCTGGACCGGCTTCGGGTACGCGTAGCTGGCCCGGACCGAGCCGAACTCGCCCTCGTATGCCGTGGGTTCGTCCGCCCACAGGGCGCGCATCAGGGCCAGCCGGTCGCGGACGAGGTCGCGGCGGGCGGGCCAGTCGACCCCGTGGTCCGCGGCCTCCTCGACGTTCCAGCCGTAGCCGACGCCCAGCGTGAACCGGCCACCGGAGAGATGGTCGAGGGTGGCGGCCTGCTTGGCCAGGTCGATCGGGTCGTGCTGGGCGACGAGCGTGATGCCGGTGCCCAGCGCGAGGCGTTCGGTGACAGCGGCGGCCTGGGCGAGAGCGACGAAGGGATCCAGGGTGCGGCCGTACTCGGACGGGAGTTCGCCGCCCGCCGGGTAGGGGGTGTCCCTGCTCACCGGGATGTGGGTGTGCTCGGGCAGATAGAGCCCGTCGAAGCCGCGCTGTTCGAGCTCGCGGGCGAGCCGCAGCGGCGTGATCGTCTCATCGGTGAGGAAGATCGTTGTGGCGATCCGCATATGAGGACACCTCCGTCGTGATCCGGTGAGGGACGAGAACCCAACGTATGCCGTGCGGTGCGGAAAGCCGAGCATGCGGGAAGTCGGGGAAATCGGGGAATCAGGGAGTTGAGGGGCCGGCCCGTTCAGGTATCCCGGCGTTCGTCCGGAGTTCACCGCCGGCCGCCAGGGTTTCGGGTGCGCGTCGTTCCGTCCCGCTCGCTCACGCCTTGCCGCTCACGACACCAGGGGAGCCCTTCGCATGTCCGCATCGCATTCCGCTCATGGCCACCCGATGGCCAGGCGCGGCCTTCTCGTCGGGACGGCCGCCACCGCTCTGACGTTGGGCACTGTGAGCTTCGCCGACGCCGCGCCCCCGAACGGCGGCAACGAGGGTGAGGACGGCCCGGACCGGACCAGGACCGTGCGCGGCACCCTGCCGACCGGGTCGCCCGACTTCGTGTACCTGCCGGTCGAAGTGCCGCGCGGGGTACGGGAGATCGCCGTCTCGTACGCGTACGAGAGGACACCCGTGCCGGCCGGGACGCAGGGCAACGCCCTCGACATCGGCATCTTCGACGAGCGCGGCACCGCGCTGGGCGGGCGCGGGTTCCGGGGGTGGTCCGGCGGGGCGCGCGGCAGCTTCTTCATCCGGGCGGACGAGGCGACGCCCGGCTACATCGCCGGGCTGGTCCGGGCCGGCACGTGGAACATCGCGCTCGGCCCCTACACCGTCGCCCCCGAGGGGCTGCCGTACGAGGTGACGATCACCCTGCGCTTCGGGCCCGCCGGGTCCACGCCGGAGCCCGGGTACC
The DNA here is from genome assembly GCF_026340595.1 of Streptomyces sp. NBC_01363. Taxonomy (GTDB): domain Bacteria; phylum Actinomycetota; class Actinomycetes; order Streptomycetales; family Streptomycetaceae; genus Streptomyces. Next base: position 2,278,018 of record NZ_JAPEPF010000001.1, on the reverse strand, counting down.
CGCCGGAGCGTGCGAAGGGGCGCGGACGGGCCTGGTACCGGGGGGACTGCCACCTCCACTCCACGCACTCGGACGGCAGACGCACCCCCGCCGAGATCGCCGCCGCCGCGCGTGCGGCCGGGCTCGACTTCATCAACAGCAGCGAGCACAACACCTACTCCGCGCACGGGGCGTGGGGCGGGCTGTGGGGTGACGACCTGCTCGTCCTCACCGGCGAGGAGATCACCACCCGCAACGGGCATGTGCTCGCGGTGGCCACCGACCCGGGCACGTTCGTGGACTGGCGCTACCGGGCCCGCGACAACCGGTTCGGCCACTACGCCAAGGCCGTGCGCAAGGCCGGTGGCCTGGTCGTGCCCGCTCATCCGCACGCCACCTGCATCGGCTGCCACTGGAAGTTCGGCTTCGGCGAGGCGGACGCGGTGGAGGTGTGGAACGGGGCGTACTCCCCGGAGGACGAGATCGCTCTCGCCGAGTGGGACAACTCCCTGGTCGCCGCCGTCCGTTGGTCGAAGCCGTGGGTCGCGGCGATGGGCAACAGCGATGCGCACCGGGAGCCGGACGTGGTGGGGCTGCCGCAGACCGTCGTCCTCGCCGACGAACTGTCGCGCGAGGCGATCGTGGCCGGGATCCGGGCCGGGCACTCGTACATCGCGGAGTCCTCCGCCGTCACGCTCTCCTTCGGCGTCTCCGGCGGGCGCGGGCTGCACGCCGGGATCGGTGAGCGGCTGCGGGTGGACGGGGACGACACCCCGGTCACCGTGCGGCTGGAGGTGACCGGGGCGCCCGGCTGCACCGCGCACTTCGTCACCGACCAGGGCACGCTGTTCACGGCCGCGCTGCCCGAGTCGGGCACGGGGACGGTGGAATGGCGCACGACTCCGGCCTACGCCGCCTACGTACGGGCCGAGGTCCGCCATCCGGCGACGGTGCCGGGGCTGCCGGGGGCACTGGCGGCGCTCACCAATCCGGTGTTCCTGGAGGGGTAGGAGCGGGTCGGGCCGGAGCGGTGGCCGGGGCCGGGGAGGCCGCCGCGCCCCCGCGTACGCGGACGGGCCGGGACGGGGCGGTCAGTACGCCGAGGCAGGCGATGACGAGGGCGATGCCGGTCCAGCCGAGGGCGGGGAGGTGCTCGCCGACGACCAGGACCGCGAAGACGGCCGCCACGGCGGGCTCCAGCAGGGACAGGGTCGTCGCGGTGGAGACCGGGATGCGGGACAGGCCGAAGCCGAACAGGACGTACCCGGCGAACATGGGCACCAGCGCCATGTAGAGCCCGACGCCCGCGTTCGTCCAGGAGGCGACCAGCGGCGCGCCGGTGGCCAGCAGGACCGGTACGAGCATCAGCCCGCCGAGGCCGAACACCGCCCCCATGGCCGCCCGCGAGCCGATGCCGCGGGTGATGAGGCGGTGCGCCGCCCACGCGTACACGGCGTAGGTGACGCCCGCGACCAGCCCGAGGCCCACGCCCACGACGGTCTGCCGGGCGGAGCCCGTGCCCGCTCCGCTGCCGGCCTGCGCGGCCTCGGCCGCACACAGCAGCACCGTGCCGGCCAGCCCCAGGGCGGCTCCCGTCATCCATCTCCGGGACAGGCGCCGGCCGTCGGCGAGCCGCTCGATCAGGGCCGACGCCAGCGGGGCGGAGCCGATGGAGACGACCGTGCCGACCGCGACACCGGCCAGGTGCATGGAGGTGTAGAACGCGAGCGGATACAGCGCCACGCCCGCTCCCCCGACGAGCACGATCCGCCACTGCGCCCGCAGCGCCGCGCGGCCCCGTGCGATGCGGCGTCCGGCCAGCAGTGCCTGGAGCAGGCCGCCCAGGCCCATCGCGGCGGCGCCGATCGCCAGCGGGCCGACCTGGGGCGCGAAGGTGGCCGCGGTGCCCGTGGTGCCCCAGAGCACCGAGGCCAGCAGGACCGCGAGCGCGCCGAGGCCCGGTCCGGCGGCACGCCCGGCCGGCCGGCTCACAGGGCGCCCACCAGGGAGGCCGCCAGGTCCCGGGCGCGCCGCATGCGTACGGCGTCGCCTTCGAGGCCCGCGCGCACGATGGCCCCTTCGAGCAGGAACGCCAGGTGCTCCGCCGTGACCCGGGCCTTCTCCGCCTGGCCCGGCAGCAGCTCCTGGAGGTGGGCGGCGAGCAGGCTCTCGACCTGCTCCTTGTGGTGGCGGACCACGGTCCGGCCCTCGTGCCCGGTGGGCAGTTCGGCGGCGGCGTTGAGCAGTCCGCAGCCCCGGAAGCCGTGCTCGTAGGCGAGATCGGCATGGTCGGCGTAGGCGTCGAAGACGGCCAGTACGGCCGCTGCCGGTCCCTGCGCACCGGCCAGGCGTCGCCGGTAGAGGTCGAGCCACTCCTCGTGCCTGGCCTGGAGGTAGGCGCAGACGAGGTCGGCCTTGGAGTCGAAGTTGTTGTAGAGGCTCATCTTCGCGACGCCGGCCTCGGCCGTGATCGTGTCGATGCCCGTCGCCGCCACGCCGTCGGCGTAGAACCGGCGCGCGGCGGCGTCGAGAATCCGGCCGCGCGCCGCCCCCCGCCGCCGCTTCACCGGCTGCTTCTCCTCGGCCTTCGCGTCGCCCATGTCCACCCGCCTCCTTAATTAGGTAGGTCAGTCTACCTAACCGTGAGAGCGGCGGCCTCCGCCGGGGGCGAGCCGACGCCGAGCCGGTGCGCACAGGCCCGCCGTTGCACGACCGCCAGGCCCGCGACCACCGTCCCCAGCACCAGCCACCCCGCAGGCCCGGCCACCATCACCACGCCGGTCAACAGCGGCGGCCCGGCGGACTTCTGGATGGACTGCGACATCCCGGCCACCCCCAGATACGCGGCTCGGGCGTCCCGGGGCGCGAGCAGGACCGCGAGCTCCCACGAGCTCACCGACCGCATCAGCTCCGCCAGCGTGACCAGCAGCGCCGCCGCGAGCAGGACCGCCCCGGCCACCCAGCTCCCGCCCCGGGTGGCCGTGGCCAGGAAGCCGCAGCCGGCGAACATCAGGACCCCGTAGAGCAGCACCGCCCCGGTCGCCCGGCGCGGCCCTTCGGCCCGCTTCGACACGCTCAGCTGGAGCACCACGACCATCACGGTGTTGAGGACGAGGAAGACCGGGACCAGGGCATGCGGTGCGGAGGTGCGGTTCACCAGCCACAGCGGCAGGCCGACGGCGAGGACCGAGTCGTCGAGGTTCATCGGGATGTCCAGGAGGACGAACCGGAGATAGCCGCGGTCCCGCCACGGGCTGGAGGGCCGGACCGAATCCCGCTCGCCCGCGAAGACCGGGGCACCGGACTCCGCGCCCCCGGCCCGTGCCGCACCCCCGGCCCGTGCCACCTCGACGGCACTCCCGCCCGGCTCGCTCGTGCGCCACACCAGCACCGCGGCGACGAGGAACGACAGCGCGTTGCCCAGGATCAGGGCGCGGTAGGCACCCGTGGTCCCCACCGCCAGGCCGATCGCCGCGATCCCGGCGCCGACGCCGTAGCCCGCGTTGGCCGCGCTGCGCGACAGCGCCTGATAGGCCGCGCGCCGCTCGCCCGCGACCCGGGTGGCGAAGAGCATCTCCAGCGTCTTGGCGGCCCGGTCGCCCAGGTAGGTCACGGCGACAACGGGCAGCAGCGCGTCGAAACCCGTGCAGACCAGGACCAGGCCGAGGGTCACCAGCCGGAGCAGATGGCAGCCGATCAGCAGCGGGCGCACCGGGAAGCGGCCGGCCAGCCGCCCGGCCAGCGGCGAACCGGCGATGCCCGCGACCCCGGCCACGCCCAGCAGGACGCCGATCTGCTGGGCGCTCAGATGCGTCACGAAGGTCAGATACAGGACCGAGGACGCGGCCCACAGCCCCGAACCGGTCCGGTCCACGGCCAGGGCGAGCAGCATGATCCGCGCATTGCGGCCGCCCGGCGGATTGTGCAGCTGGGCCAGCAGACCCGGCCCGCCCTCCGGGGCCCTCGCCCTGCCACCCTTTTCGCCTCGCCGCATCACGCGCCCCCTCAGGCATGCCTCGACAGGCATGCCTCGACATCAACAGATCTTGAAACAAGGGGAAGACTGCCCGCGGAATAGTCTCGATGTCAAGATACTTGATGCCGAGATACCTGTGCGCGGACCGGCGCCGGAACCCGTCCCGGTGCGCTTCGCGGCACGGGGCGTCACAGTGGAAGGGAGCACCGGGCGGGGGCTGCCGGAGGAGGTGTCCGGATGGATGGGACCGGCGACAACGACGACCGGCTCCGGGACTACCGCGGCAAACGGCACTTCGACCTGACGCCGGAACCGCACGGCAACGGTGAACGGACGGGCGCGGCACCCTGCTTCGTCGTACAGATCCACCAGGCGCGACGCATGCACTTCGACTTCCGGCTGGAGGTCGACGGCGTACTGAAGTCGTGGGCGGTGCCGCGCGGCCCTTCGGAGAACCCGCGCGTGCGGCGGCTGGCCGTCCCGACCGAGGACCACCCGCTGGAGTACCGCACGTTCGAGGGCGTCATCGCGAAGGGTGAGTACGGCGGCGGCACGGTGATCGTCTGGGACCAGGGCACCTACCGGCCGCTCAGCCACGACCGTTGGGGCGAACCCGTGCCGTTCGAGCAGGCCCTGGAGGACGGTCACGCGACGTTCTGGCTCGACGGGACCAGGCTGCACGGCGAGTTCGCCCTCACCCGCTTCAAGGGCGGCGACGCCCCGGGCGAAGAGGTGTGGCTGCTGATCAAGGCCAAGGACGCACGGGCCACCCAGGACGGTCCTGACACCCCGGACCCCTACCTCGCACGTTCGGCCCGCACCGGCCGCACCCTGGCCCAGGTGGCGGCCGAGGAGGGAAGCGGGTCCACGTGACCGCCCGCGACACCGTCGAGGTCCTGCTCGCCGACCACGGAACCACGTACGCGGCCGAGGCCGGGATCCGGCTGCGGAACACCCCGCAACCCCTGTACCAACTCCTCGTCCTCAGCGACCTGTTGAGCGCCCGCATCCGGGCCTCCGTGGCGGTGGCGGCGGCGCGCGCCCTGTTCGCCCACGGCATGCGCTCGCCGCGCCGGATGGCCGCGGCGACCTGGCAACAGCGCGTGGACGCACTGGGCGAGGGCGGCTACCGGCGCTACGACGAACGGACCGCCACCCAGCTCGGCGAGGGCGCGCAGCTCCTGCTCGACGACTACGGGGGCGATCTGCGGCGACTGCGCGAGGAGGCCGACGGCGACCTGGACGCCCTGCGGGCCGGGCTGCGCCGGACCCCGGGCATCGGCCCGGCCGGCGCGGACATCTTCGTACGCGAAGTGCAGGCCGTGTGGCCGGAGACGGCGCCGTACGTGGACGGGAAGGCGCTCCAGGGCGCCGAGCGGCTGGGCCTGCCCACCTCCCCGGCGGAACTGGCGAGACTGGCGAGACCGGCGGAACCGGCCGAGCCCGCCGGGCCGGCCGAGCCGCCCCGGCCGGCGCGACAGGCCGGCCGGGGCGGACGGACGGACGGGCGTGGGATCGCCGTTCTCGCGGCGGCCCTGGTGCGTGCCGCACTCGACCAGCACATCGTGGACGACGTCAGGGCCCACGCCTGAGGAAGCCGGGGCGACCGGTCAGCCCAGCATGTCCTCGATGAGGTCGGCGGCCCGCGTGGTGCCGCCCTCGGCCCGTGCCGCGGCGCGGAGCCGCGTCGAGCGGCAGGCGACCTCCGGGTCGGAGACGAGTTCGACCAGGGCGGTCCGCAGCGCCTCGGCGGTGGCCTGCTCGGTGTCGATGCGGCGGGCCACCCCCAGCTCCACGAGCCGGTCGGCGTTGGTGAACTGATCGGCGGCCTGGGGAACGGCGATCATCGGCACACCGGTGAACAGCCCTTCGCTGCTGCCGCCCATTCCGGCATGGGTGACGAAGGCGTCGGCCTGTTCCAGGATCGTGAGCTGAGGCACCCAGGAGTGCACCTCGACATTGGACGGGATGTCGCCGAGTTCCGCCGGGTCGGTGTACTTCCCGATCTGGAGCACGACGTGCCAGCCGGGCAGGTCGCCGTAGGCGGCCAGGCACTGGCGGTAGAACTCCGGCCGCCTCGTGAACGCCGAGCCCAGGGAGACCAGGAGCACGTTCCCGGCATCGGCGGGACGCGTCCAGTCCCCCGCGTCCGCCCGCGCGCCGAAGCAGGGGCCGACGAACGTGACCGTGCCGGTGTCGACCCGGTCCGCGTGCGGCTGCATCGCCTCGGGGATCGTCGCAAGGGCGTGCGCGGGCCGCCCGCAGAAGGCACCCACATCGGTGGTGGACGCCCCGCAGTCGGTGAGCCACCGGGCGAACCTCGCCCGGTACGCGTCGGCGCCCGGCAGCTGCCACAGCTGCGCCGCGACCTCCTGGTCGTAGCCCTCCCAGGCCACGTAGGTCGGGGACAGCTGCATGAGGGGACGGCCCTGCGTCTCGGCGAGGACGCGCGCGGGGTAGGCGCCGATGTCGTAGAGGTAGAGGTCCGCGGGGTCGGGGTCGTAGACGGCGCGCAGCTGCGGGAGCGCCTGGACCGCGTCGTCGAGGAAGACACCCATCGCGGCGACGGGGTCCTCGGGCCAGTCGTTGTCGGCGACCGGCAGCACGGACTCGAAGGGGACGAACTCGGCGCCGGTGGCCTCGATCAGCCCGGCCACCGCCGGGTCGTTGGCGTAGGTCACCCGGTGGCCGCGGGCCACCAGCTCGCGGATGATCTCAAGGCTCGGCAGGACATGGCTGACGGCGGGGACGCCGATCATCGCGACATGGGCACGGCGACGTGACATGGAGGTTCACTCTTTTCAGGTCTACGGAGATGGGGACACAGCGATCCAGTGCGCCGGCCACGGGCGGAAATCACCGTGGGCGCACTCGGGTTCGGCGGGACGGGGTACGTGCCCCGCCCGTGTGTCAGCCGTAGATCTGATGCATGAAGAACATGCCCTGGACCCTAGCCCGTCCCGTGCTCACGCGCACGGGGTTTTCGGTGGACTTCCCGCCGGTGCCGCTCAGTCCTCGACGACCAGCGACGGGGTCTCCTTGGTCAGCACCTCGCCGCGGAAGAACGCCGGGCTGCGGCGCTGCATCACCAGCATCAGCACCACACCGAGCAGCAGCAGCCCGACGCCGATGACGAACACCGAGCCGACCCCGAGGACCGACGAGCCGGAACCGTACGCCGGGTCCCACATGTCGTAGAGGGTCTTGCCGAAGACCGACGTGAGCAGGATGCCGCCGACGCCCGGGAACAGGCCCTTGAAGACCAGGTCGCGGAAGGAGCGGGTCAGGTCGGCGCGGAAGAACCAGACGCAGGCGAACGCCGTCAGCGCGTAGTAGAAGCAGATCATGAGGCCGAGCGCGTAGATCGTGTCGACCAGGACGTGCTCGCTGACCAGGGTCATGACCGTGTAGAAGACGCCGGTCGCGACGCCCGCGGTGATCGTGGCCCTCCCCGGGGTCCGGAAGCGCGGGTGGACCCGGGCGTACGAGGCGGGCAGGGCCTCGTAGGTGGACATCGCGAGCACCGTGCGGGCCACCGGGATGAAGGTGGTCTGCAGGCTCGCGGCGGCCGAGGCCAGCACGGCGACGAAGAGCAGGATGCCGAGCCCGGGGCCCATGACCGGGCCGGCCAGCGCGGCGAAGACGTTGTCGGAGGTGCCGGGGTTGGCCAGGCCCAGGCCGGAGGTGCCGGAGCCGACGACCATCTGGGCGGCGACACCGGTCGCCAGGTAGGAGCCGACCAGCACGACCATCGCGATGAGGGCGGCCCGCCCGGGGGTCTTCTCGCTGCCGGTGGTCTCCTCGTTGGCGGTCAGACAGGCGTCCCAGCCCCAGAACATGAAGATCGACAGCGACAGACCGGCGGTGAACGCGGCGAAGGACTGCACCGCGAACGGGTTCAGCCAGGACCAGGAGAAGTCCAGCGACGAGGCGAACTGGCCGCTGTTCGCCTTCTGCACGGCCATCGCCACGAACAGTGCGAGGACGACGAGTTGAAGCCCCACCAGTGCGTACTGGATGCCCTTGGTGGCCGTCATCCCCCGGTAGCTGATCGCCGTGGCGACCGCGATCAGGGCCAGACAGGTCAGGATGTGGACGGGTTTGCTGTCGTCCAGGGCGGCGATCGAGTCGTTGCCGGTGATCTCGCCCGCCAGGAGCCAGAAGTACGAGGTGGCGACGCCCGCCAGGTTCGACAGGACGATGATCGTCGCGATGACCAGGCCCCAGCCGCACATCCAGCCGATGCGCGGGCCGAACGCCTTCACCGTCCAGGTGAAGGAGGTGCCGCAGTCCGGCATGGCCTTGTTGAGCTCGCGGTACGCGAAGGCGACGAGCAGCATCGGCAGGAAGCCGGCCAGGAAGACGGCGGGCATCTGCACGCCGACCTCGCCCGCGGTGGAGCCGAGGGTGGAGGTGAGGCAGTAGACGGGGGCGACGGTGGAGATGCCGATGACGGCGCTGCCCATCAGGCCGACGGAGTTCCCGCCGAGGCCCTTGCCGCGTACCCCCCTGTCGGCCGGGGCGGCGCCCCGTGCCGTGTCTCCGGCCTGCGGCCGCACGTCCAGCTGAGTCATGAAAAGGACGATAAACGCTGCGATTTCCACATCTGGAGGATGAGACTCCGCCGTCTCACCCTTGAATTCCAGGCAACAATACGGAAAGACCTTGATTAATTGAAGGTCATTCGCGAACATCGCCTTCCGATGCGAGGTCGAGGCTCGATCGCAGCATCGTACGGGAACCGCAGCAGTGTCCGTTTTATGGGGGTTCAAAATTTCCCGTGGGTGTCCGCTCAGCGGACACCCACGGGCTGTTCCGGTTCAGCCGGGCCAGACGATCGACTGGAGTTCGCTGTACGCGTGCAGGGCGTACGAGCCGACGTCGCGCCCGACACCGCTCTTCTTGAACCCGCCGAACGGGGCCTCCATGTTCCGTCCGATGGTGTTCACACCGACCCCGCCGGCGCGCAGCCGCCGGGCCACCCGGAAGGCGCGGGCCACGTCCGAGGACCAGACGTAGTCGATCAGTCCGTAGTCGCTGTCGTTGGCGAGCGCGATGCCCTCCTCCTCGTCGTCGAAGGGGACGACCACGACGACCGGGCCGAAGATCTCCTCACGGACGACGCGCATGTCGTTGGTGCAGTCGGCGAGCAGGGTCGGGGCCACGTAGAAACCGCGCTCCGGCCCGGCCGGGCGTTCGCCGCCGGTGACGACCCTCGCCCCCTCCTTCCTGCCCAGCTCGACGTACGACTCGATCCGGTCGCGGTGGGCGGCCGAGATGACCGGTCCGACGACCGTGCCCCTGGCCGCCGGGTCGCCCACCTTCAGATGGCCCGCGTACGCGGCGAGCTTCCCGAGCAGGGCGTCATGGACGCCGCGCTGGACAAGGACCCGGGTCGGGGCCGTACAGATCTGGCCGCTGTAGAAGGAGAACGTGGTGCCGATCCCCGCCACCGCCGAGTCGAGGTCCGCGTCGTCGAGGACGACGGCGGCGCCCTTGCCGCCCAGCTCCATCAGCTGCCGCTTCATGCCCCGGCCGCACACCTCGGCGATGCGCTGCCCGACGGCCGTGGAGCCGGTGAAGCTGACCATGTCGACGTCCCCGCTGTCGACGGCGGCCTCACCCGCCCCGGGACCCGACCCGGTGACGACGTTGACGACGCCCGGCGGAACGCCCGCCTCTTCGAGCGCCTCGGCCATCCGGTAGACGGAGAGCGGGTCCTGCGGGGCGGGCTTCACGACGACCGTGTTGCCCATGGCCAGCGCGGGCGCCACCTTGCCCGCCGGGTTGGCCCAGGGGTTGTTGTACGAGGTGATGCAGGTGACGACGCCGACCGGCTGGCGGACGGCGAGCGCCCCGAAGACCCCGGCCCGCCCCATCGGCCCGGCCTCGTTGATCTGCGGCGCGACGGCCTCCTCGACCGGCTCCAGGGCGCCCCTGGCGTACCTGCGGAAGCGGGCGGCGCCGACGGCGACCTGCATGCCCCGGGCCGTCGCGGTGGTGGCGCCGCTCTCCGCGCGGGCGAGCGCGGCGTTCGAGGCGAGGTCGCGCACCATCAGGCCCGCGGCCCGGTCGAGGATCTCGGCGCGCTCCTCGGGGCGGGTGCGGGACCAGCCGGCGAAGGCCTCCCGGGCCGCGGCCGCCGCCGCGTACACCTGCTCGCGGCTCGCCTCGGGGGCGAGGCCGACGACCTCCTCGGTGGCCGGGTCGATCACCTCGTAGTGGCCGTGGTCGGGTTCGGTCCACCGTCCGCCGATGAACAGACGCCGCTTCCCGTCGCTCATGCGGTGCTCACCGTCCGGGTGTCGCGCCCGGAGCGGAGCACCGTGCCGGGGACCGCGCCGGTCACCTTGTCGTCGCGCAGGGTCTCCACCCCGTTGACCCGGACCGAGACGATGCCGATGGCCCTGGAGTCGAGCCGGGGGCTGTCGCCGGGCAGATCGTGCACGAGGGTGGCGGGCCCGGCGTCGATGCGTTCCGGGTCGAAGAGGACGAGGTCGGCGTGGAAGCCCTCCTCGATCCGGCCCCGGTCGCGGAGCCCGAAGAGCCGGGCGGGGTCGTCGGTGAGCATCTTCACGGCCCGTTCGAGGGGGACGAGCTTGCGTCCGCGCAGGCAGTCGCCGAGGAACCGGGTGGTGTACGGGGCGCCGCACATCCGGTCCAGGTGCGCGCCCGCGTCGGAGCCGCCGAGCATGACGTCCTCGTGCTCCCAGGTCTCGCGGCGCAGCACCCAGGAGGCGGGGTCGTTGTCGGTGGGCATGGGCCACAGCACCGTGCGCAGTTCGTCGGCGGCGCAGATCTCGACGAGGCAGTGGAAGGGGTCCAGCCCGCGTTCGGCGGCGATGTCGCGTACGACGCGGCCGGTCAGCCCTTCGTTGGCCGCGCTGTAGGTGTCGCCGATGACGTACCGGCCGAAGTCGGCGAGGCGGCGGAAGACTCCGGCCTCCTTGCTGTCGGCGCGGCGGAGCATCTCGGCGCGGGTGGCGGCGTCACGGAGCCGTTCGATGCGCTCGGGGACGGGGAGGGCGAGGATGTCGCCCCAGCCGGGTATGAGGTTGAGGGCGCAGAAGGTGCCGAGCGACATGTTCATCGGGGTGAGGATCGGCATGGTGAGCGCGACGATCCGGCCGCCGGCCCGGCGGGCCCGTTCGCTGGGCACGAGCTGACGCGGTACGCGTTCGGGGACGGCGGCGTCGATGGTGAGGACGTTCCAGTTCAGCGGGCGTCCGGCGGTGGCGGTCATGTCGACGAGCAGCTCGATCTCCTCGTCGGCGAACTGGTCGAGGCAGCCCGCGACGATCGCTTCGAGCTGGGTGCCTTCGTGTTCGCCGACGGCCCGGGAGAGGGCGAGGAGCTCCTCCGGCAGTGCGTGCCGGGAGGCGACGGGCTGCCCGTCGCCGTCGGAGTGGGTGGCGGACTGGGTGGTGGACAGCCCCCAGGCTCCGGCGTCCATCGCGTCGTGGAACAGCGCGAGCATGGCGTCGAGCTGTGCGGGGGTGGGCTGTCCGCCGATCGCGTCGGCGCCCATGACGTGCCTGCGCAGGGCGCAGTGCCCGACCATGAACCCGGCGTTGACGGCGATCCGCCCTTCGAGGGCGTCGAGGTATTCGCGGAAGCTGGACCAGCTCCAGTCGACGCCCTCCTCCAGCGCCTTGAGGGCCATGCCCTCCACCCGCGCCATCATCCGGCGGGTGTAGTCGGCGTCCTCGGGGCGCTCGGGGTGGAGCGGGGCGAGGGTGAACCCGCAGTTGCCTCCGGCGACGGTGGTGACGCCGTGGTTCATGGACGGGGTGGCGTACGGGTCCCAGAAGAGCTGGGCGTCGTAGTGGGTGTGCGGGTCGACGAAGCCGGGTGCGAGGACGAGACCGGTGGCGTCCTCGGCGGTGACGGCCTCCTCGGTGAGCGTGCCCGGTTCGGCGACGACGGCGATGCGGCCGTCACGGATGCCGATGTCGGCGGGGTACGAGGGCCCGCCGGTGCCGTCCACGACGGTCGCTCCGCGGATGAGGTGGTCGAGCATGACGGGGTTCCCTTCTGTGGTGGGTGGGTGCTTCCGCGGTGGGCGGTTGTGCGGCCGGGGTGCGCACGGCCGCGGTACGCACCCCGGCCCCACGGAGCGGCGGTCCGGGAAGACGCCGCTGGTCCGAGCGGGGCAGAATCAAGCCCCTCCGGCGATTGAGGAGCGGGGGTCCGGGGGCGGAGCCCCCCACCCACTACGCCGCGTCGCGGAAGCGGGAGGTGCGGTGGACCGGGTCCGTGTCGATCTCCGGGATCACGTGCTCACCGATCAGCTTGATCGAGTTCAGCGTGTCCTCCCGGCTCACCCCGATCGGCAGCCCGAAGCTCAACTGGTCCGCCCCCGCCTGCTCCCACCGCTTGCACTGCCGCAGCACCTCGTCCGGATCGCCGCAGATCATCAGCTCCTCGGCGATCAGCAGCTCGATGATCTCCTCGGTGTACTCCGGGAGCAGCTCGGGCCACTCGGGTATGCCCTCGGGCCGGGGGAAGGTGTCGTGGTAGCGGAAGAGCAGCGACTGCAGATAGTTCAGCCCGCCGCCCACCGCGATCTCCACGGCCTTGGCATGCGTCTCGGCGCAGATGGCCGTGGAGGTGACCATGACGTTGTCGTTGACGAAGTCCCCTATGGGATCGGCCTCCTTGACGGCCGTCTTGTAGGACTCGACGACCCACTCCATGTCGGAGACCTTCTGCACGCTGAAGCCCAGCACGCCGAGCCCCTTCTTTCCCGCCATCGCGTACGAGGACGGCGAGCCGGCCGCGTACCACATGGCCGGGTGCGACTTCCCGTACGGCTTGGGCAGGATCTTGCGCGGCGGCAGCGACCAGTGCTTGCCCTGGAAGCCGACGTACTCGTCCTGGAGCCACATCTTGGGGAACTCGGCGATGGTCTCTTCCCAGAGTTCCTTGGTGTGGTTCATGTCGGTGATGCCCGGCATGAACCCGAGGATCTCGTGGCTGCCGGCCCCGCGCCCCGAGCCGAACTCGAAGCGCCCCTCCGACAGATGGTCGAGCATGGCGACCTTCTCGGCCACCTTCACCGGGTGGTTGACCGGGGCGAGCGGGTTGAAGATGCCGGATCCGAGGTGGATGCGGTCGGTGGCGTGGGCGAGGTATCCCAGGTACACGTCGTTGGCGGAGAGATGCGAGTACTCCTCCAGGAAGTGGTGCTCGGAGGCCCAGGCGTACTTGAAGCCGGACTTGTCCGCCTGGATGACGTACTCGGTCTCCTCGATCAGCGCCTTGTGCTCTGCCCCGGGGTCGACCTTGGCCCGCGCGGCGGGCACGTACCCCTGTACAAAGAGCCCGAATTCCAAGGGGGTTCACCGTCCTCAATCGTTTCTGACACTCCGTCAGATCGTGATGCGTCCGACTGTTCCACCGGCGCCTGCACCCGTCAATACCTGACACATCGTCAGGTCGACTCAGAACAGGCTGACGCCCGCCAGCCATCCCCCGTCGATGACGAACGGCTGTCCGGTGATGTACGAGGAGTCCTCCGAGGTCAGGAAGAGCGCCAACGCCGCCACCTCCTGCGGCTGCCCGATCCGGCCCAGCGGCACGAGCTTGCGGTACAGCTCGTCCACCGCCGCCCTGGACTCCTCCGGGTCCGCGGCCGGGTCCAGCGCCGCCGGGTTGGTCATCGCGGTGTCCACGGCCCCGGGGCAGACGGCGTTGACCCGTATCCCCTTCGCGGCCAGCTCCACCGCCGCCACCCGGGTCAGCCCGAGCACCGCGTGCTTGGTGGCGGCGTACGCGCCCACGAACGCCATGCCGGTGAGTCCCGTGTACGAGGCGGTGTTGACGATGGTCCCGCCGCCCGCGGCCTCGATCTCCGGCGCGACGTTCTTGATCCCGAGGAAGGCGCCCACCTGATTGACCTGCACCACCTGCTGGAACTCCTCCAGCGGCGTGGTCACCAGCTCATTGAACCGGAGGATCCCCGCGTTGTTGACCAGCCCGTCGATCCTCCCGAAGGCGTCCTTCGCGGCGGCGACCGCGGCCTGCCAGTCCTCCTCCCGGCTCACATCGAGACGGACGAACCGGGCGACGTCCTCCCCCAGCTCCTCGCGTATCCCCTTGGCCAGCGCCTCGCCCTGCTCGTCGAGCACATCGGCGATCACCACCCGCGCGCCCTCCGCGGCGAAGAGCCGCGCCTCCTGCTCGCCCTGCCCGCGCGCCGCACCGCTGATGAGTACGACCCGCCCGTCCAGCTTGCCCATGGCCTGACTCCTACCTGTCGAGATGGGGTGCGACCTCGGCGGCGAACACCGCCATCTGGTCAGTCAGTTCGCTGCGGCTCCGGCTGCGGAACCGCACCTGGATCTGGTGGACGCCCATGGCCCGGTACGCACGCAGCGACTCGGCGACGGCCTCCGGCTTCCCGGTGAGGGTGCGCCGCCCGACGGACCACTCCGGTTCACCGACGTACAGCGGCTCGGTGATCGCACCGATGACGATCGGGTCCTCGACCCCGGCCGCCTCCCGCAGTTCCGTCAGCCGGGCGATCTGCGCGGGCAGCTTCTCCCGCGGATCACCCTGCGGCAGCCAGCCGTCACCCCGCAGGGCCGCCCGGCGCACGGCGGCCGGCGAGGAGCCGCCCACCCAGACCGGCACCCGCTCCTGGGCCGGCCGCGGCAGCTGCCCGAGGCCGGCGAAGGAGAACCGCTCCCCCGCGAACTCCGGGTACTCCTCCGGGCCGAGCGCCGCCTTCAGCGCGTCGATGGTCTCGTCGAGCACCCCGCCCCGCCCGTCGAAGTCCGCCCCGAGCGCCTCGAACTCCTCCGGCACGTGCCCGGCGCCGACCCCGAGGATCAGCCGGCCGCCGCAGAGGTGGTCGAGGGTGGCGTACTGCTTGGCGGTGGCCAGCGGGTGCCGCAGGCCGACGACGGCGACATGGCTCATCAGCAGGACCCGCTCGGTGATCCCGGCGAGAAAGGCGAGGGTGGCGACCGGGTCGTACCAGACGGTGCCCATGACCTCGGCGAGCCGACGGGGGATCGCGACATGGTCGCAGCTCGCCAGATAGGCGAAGCCGGTGCGGTCGGCGGTGTGGGCGATTGCGGCGAGGTCGGCCGGGGTGGCCGCCGCCTCCCACCCCTCGGCGTAGATGGTGCTCTGCGACTGGATCGGCAGCTGCATCCCGTACGACAGCGGCCCGGTGGGTGATATCGGCACCGGACGGCCTCCTCCCCGAGCAGATCTGACGCATCGTCACTTGACGGGCGCGGGGGCCATCGTCACGCCTGACGCCGCATCAGGCAAGGGGCGTGGGAGGAATGCCGGCGTCACCGGCGGTACGCGCGCCCGGCCCGGTCGCGCGCGTCCCGGAACGGGAACTCGCCCTAGATCTCCACCCGGGTGGCGGGCTTGCTCCCGTCGTGGAAGTTCACGTCGTCGCACTCACCGGTCCACCGCGGCCGGAGGCAGAGCCGGCGGAGGCGGTGGCGGCGGGGTCAGTGCTGGGGCGGGCGGGGGGCCTCCTCATCGGCGTCGCCCTCGTCGTCGTCCCCGCCGGTCGCCGCGCTCTCGGGGGCCTTGGCGGTGCCGGGAGCCGTCGCCTCCTCTTCCTCGTCGCCCTCGTCCTCGTGTTCGTCCGGGGCGGCCTGGACGCCCACTCCCTGTGAGCTCGACACGTTCTGGTCGATCGCGCCCCCGCCGCCGTCGTGATCGCTGCCCGCCGTGCCCTTGCTGAAGGGGCCCAGCACGTTGAGCGTGCGGTCCACTTCCAGCCAGGAGTCGGCGTTGGAGTTGTCGATGGTGACCAGGGAAGGCCCGTGGTGCGTCTCCATGCCACCGTCCGGGGCGTCCGCCCAGGCGGCACCCGCGGCCCACTGGCCCTGGCAGAGCGCGCCGAGGACGACCGAAGCCAGGGCCGCACGCGCCCTGGACGAGGTGATTCGCATGTGTCCGTGTCCTTCTTTCGTGGTGGTTCACGTGGTGCCGGGACCCCATGGAGCGTGGGGGGTTGCTCCACGGGGTCCCGGCATTCGGGCGGAGCGGATACGGCCGGGCGCTCCCCCGCTCCCGGCACGCGGTCCGCGTCAGACGGTCACGGCCACGGATTCGGAGGAGTGGTGCCTGCTGATGTTCTTCTCCAGCAGCTCCGTCGACCGCTGCACCCCGATCCCCTCGGAGGGCACGAACTCGGGGAGCCGCCCGTCGGACCGCTTGAGCTCCGTCAGCGCGCCGTCGATGGCCGCGTGCGCGGCGAAGAGGCAGGGGGTGCTGTAGATGGCCACCTGGCATTCCAGGTCGGTCAGTTCGGAGAGCGAGAGCCTGGGCGACTTGCCGCCCGCGATCTGGTTGAAGAGCAGCGGCTTGTCACCGACGACCTCCCGGATGCGCTTGATCCACTCGACGCTGCGCACTCCGTCGACCAGGACGACATCGGCGTCCGTCTCGGCCAGCGCCTCGGCCCGGCGCAGGATGTCGGCCTCCTCCGTGGCGTCCGTGCGGGCCACGACCACCAGGTCCCGCCTGCTCTCCAGCACCAGGTTGAGCTTCTCCAGGTACTCCTCCAGCGGCAGCACCTGCTTGCCGTCCGCGTGACCGCACCTGCGGGGGCGCTTCTGGTCCTCCAGGATGACGCCGGAGGCGCCGATCCGCTCCAGCCGCTGCACCACGTGGCAGGCGACCTCGGGATCGACGTAGCCGTCGTCGATGTCGACCAGCAGGTGGTGGGAGGGGAAGGCCAGCCGCAGCCGCTCCACGAAGGCCACCATGTCCGGCCAGGCGATGAAGCCGATGTCGGGGAGCCCGTAGTGGGAGGCCGCGAAGCCGAATCCGGACACGAAGAATCCGTCGTAGTGCCGGGCCACGACGGAGGCCGAATACATGTCGTAGATGCCGATGAGAGGGGTCGTACCCGGAGATCGGACTTCTTCCCTCAGTGCGGTTCCGTAGCGCACAGCGTCTCTCCTTGACCAATGGATGAACGGGTGTTGGGCGATGTCGTCCCGGGTGTTGCGGGATCCGTCGACGCCGGGACCCGGAGCCGCTGATGCCGCGGGTGCGGGAACACCACGCGCAGCACTCACTTGCGGAAGAGGCGTCGGCATTCCTGCCGCACGGGACGCAAAACCGCCCTCTTTACGAAGACGCGTATATCTATACAGCCGTGACCGTGTCTTTACCCAGGGACGCGCCACTTTTTACCTTGCGTGCGAGGCTTTCCGGGCGCACGCCGGGGGCCTGTTGAAGGCGCGAAGAATTCGACGGGCGCTTTCTTTCGGATCATCCGAAACAACAACTCGGGAAGGCGTCGAATGCCTTGCACATGCGTCGTGTTGACGTTTTACGCGACTGCCGGAACAGCGGCACCGAAGGACACCGTCCGGTGTTTCGCCGGACCGCTTCAGCAGTAACGTTCCGCCCCGCCGAAGACCGTCGACGGCAGGCCTATCGGTCGAACTGTTCGAGGAGGCTCTCCGCATAGTTTTCCAGGCGCTCCGTGAGCACCTCGGGCGTCAGATCGGTCCGTCCCAGCTCCCGCCACGGGACCGCCACCTTCTCCGCCTCCGGGGCGTGGGCGAGGGCGTCGAGCAGCCGCCAGTACAGGTGGTCCGCCGCGCTCTCGGCCAACCGCCCGCCCGCCGCCTCGTACCGCCCGGCGAAGCCCATCCCGGCCGGGACGCCGTGCAGCAGCGCCAGCGCAGTCGAGCAGTGGGCGACATCCAGGTCGGCCGGGCCCCAAGAGGTCTCGACCCAGTCGACGACCCCGCTGATCCGCAGCTCCGCCCCCTCGCCGCCGAAGAGCACATTGCCCGGGTGGAAGTCACGGTGCAGGAACTTCGGGACGTACGCGGGAGGTTCGCGGCGGATCACGTCCACCGCGCGCCGCCACAGCTGCGGCCGGCCGGTGGCCTCGGGCACCCGCACCCGGTCCGGCGCGGTCCAGGCCTCGTAGTCACGCGGGCGGGTCCGGTCGGTGACCGCGATCCGGTGGATGCCGGCCAGCTGTCCCGCCAGCAGCCCGATGCGCTCCGCCGCCCCGGCGTCGTCGACCCGTACCTCGCCCGGCAGCAGGGTCATCAACAGCGAGGGGTGGTCGCCGTGTTCGCCCCGGGCGTCGACGGCCACACACCGCGCTGCCGGGACGTCCGTGCCGCCCAGCAGCCGCAGAATGTCCGCCTCACGGGTGAGCAGTCCCGGCGCATGGCGTACGTAGAAGGGTTTGACGAAGGACCGCAGGACCAGCGAACGCCCGCCCTGCGGACCGGAGATGTCGAGCCGCCGCATCTGCGAGCTCCATCCGCCGAGCAGTCGCTCCGATCCCTCGATCCGCTCCCCCGGCGCCAGGTTCTTCCCGACCCAGGCTCGCGTCGCCGCCCAGCCGGTCCCGTCGTCCGACGCTTCACCCATACGGGGAGCCTACCGACGGCCGGTGGGACGGGGGGCCGCCTCCGGCGGATCGGCTCACTTCCGGTACAGCGCCTCGATCTCCTCCTCGAAGTCCCGCGCGATCACGTCCCGCTTCAGTTTCAGCGAGGGCGTCAGATGGCCGCCCTCCTCGGTGAAGTCCACCGGCAGGACGGCCAATTCACGGATCGACTCCGCGCGGGAGACCAGCCGGTTGGCCTCGTCGACGGCGCGTTGCAGCGCCGTGCGCAGCTCGTCGTCGTCGACGAGTTCCCGCATCGGCACATGCTGGTTGGAGCCCTGTGCGTACGGGCAGTCGGACCGCGCGAACGGAACGCGGCTGCCGCCGATGACCGCGACCCTGCGGGGCTGCGGAAGTTCGAGGGGGATCATCTCGACCAACTCCTGACTCTTGAGTAACCTTACTCTGGAGTAAATCTGCGACCGAGCAGGGAGTCTGGACCATGGCCGACCGCTATCCGCACTTCACCGGCACAGCACCCGGCCATTTTCCGACCCGGAGGCTCGGACTCCCGCAGCCCGCCCCTCTGCGCCGCTGGTCGCTCGCCTCGGTGCTGGCCCGGGACGGCGCCCGGGTCGCCTGCCTGGACGTCCCGCAGGCACGGGACGAGCTGGCCCGCACCGCCGACCGGCTCGGCGCCACCGCCCTGCCGCTGGACATCACCGCGGCCGACGCGGCGGAACGGATCGCCGCCGCGGCCCCCGACGGTCTCGACGTCCTGGTCCACAACGCGGGCATCACCCGCGACCGCCGCCTCGCCAACATGCCGGCGGACCGCTGGGCCTCGGTCCTCGACGTGAACCTCGACAGCGTGCTGCGCACCACGGACGCCCTGCTGAAGTCGGGCACCGTCAACCGCGGCGGCCGGATCGTCGCCACCGCCTCCATCGCCGGCATCGCGGGCAACAACGGCCAGACGAACTACGCCGCCAGCAAGGCGGGCATCATCGGACTCGTCCGCTCGCTGGCCCCGCGCGCCGCCGCCGACCACGGCGTCTCGGTCAACGCGGCGGCCCCCGGCTTCATCGAGACGAAGATGACGGCGGCCGTCCCCCTCTTCATCCGGGAGGCGGGCCGCCGGATGAACTCCCTCTCGCAGGGTGGCCTCCCGGTCGATGTCACCGAGACGACCGCCTGGTTCGCCCAGCCCGCCTCGACGGCCGTCAACGGCCAGATCGTGCGCGTCTGCGGCCAGAGCCTGCTGGGGGCGTGACCCCGTGCCGAATCCGAACGTGTCACTTGTACGGGCAACCGTCACGTCCCCGTTCAAGAGGGCCGGTCACCCCGGCGCCACCCTGCCCGCCGACCGGGCCGTGCTCCCGGCCGCACCGATCGCGGCCGGCCCGCTCGCCTCGTACAACCGGATCTGCGGCTTCACCGACCCGGGCCCGCTGCCGCTCACCTACCCACACGTACTGGGCTTCCCGCTCGCCATGCGGCTGATGACCGCCCGGAGGTTCCCGCTGCCGGTCGTCGGGCTCGTCCACACCTGGATCGAGATCACCCGGCACCGGGTGCTGCACCCCACGGACATGCTCGAACTCACGGTGTACGCCCAGGAGTTGACACCGCACCGGCGCGGCACCGAGGTCACGGTGGCCACCGAGGCACGGCTGTCGGGCGAGCTGGTCTGGGAGTCCCGCAGCGGCTACCTCTCCCGGCACCCGAGAAGCACACCACCGGCAGGACGTCCGTCCGGGCCGCCCGGATCGGCGCACGGCACCCCGGCCGCGGAGCTTCCCGCCGTCGCCGAGTGGCGGCTGCCCGGCGATCTGGGACGGCGTTACGGCGCCGCCTCGGGCGACCGGAACCCCATCCACCTGTATCCGCTCACCGCCCGGCTCTTCGGTTTCCCCCGGGCCATCGCCCACGGCATGTGGACCGTCGCCCGCTGCCTGGCCGAGTCACCGCGGCCCGATGAAGTCCATTGGGTGCGGGCCGACTTCAAGGCCCCCGTCCTGCTGCCCGCCACCGTCACCTACGCGGCGGACGCCACCGGCTTCCAGCTGCGCGGCACCGGCCGGGTCCACCTCACCGGGCGGACGGGTTCGGCGGCTGCCAGGGACGGCCGTTCATAAGGTTCTCCAGACCCGCCCAGGAGAAGTTCATCAGGGTGGCCGCGGCCTCCTTCGCCGAGACGCCCGGGGTCTCGTTCGCCCACCCGGCGAGCGACTCCGCGGCCCCCACGAGCGCCTGCGCGAGCCCCGACACATCACGGTCGGGCAGCGCCGGATCGTGGTGCGCCTCGCGCGCCGCAGCCCCGATCAGCTCCGTCACGAATGCAACGATCTCGTCCCGCATCGCCGTCACCTCGTCGGCGAACGGCTCGCCGTGCGTACGCGCCTGGCGGTGCAGCACCGCCCAGCCGTCCGGATGCTCCGCCGTGTGCGTGAAGAACGCCCGCAGCCCGGACCACAGTTGCCGGTCGGCCGGAAGCCCCGGCTCCGCCCCCGCCCGCACCGCTTCGACCAGCGCTTTCGCCTCGCGTCGGATACAGGCGGTGAAGAGTTCTTCCTTGGAGTTGAGATACAGGTAGACGAGCGGCTTGGACACCCCCGCCAGCTCGGCGATCTCGTCCATCGAGGCGGCCCGGTACCCGCGCTGCCCGAAGGTCTGCACGGCGGCGTCCATCATCTGCTGCTCGCGCACGGCCCGCGGCATCCGTTTGCTCTTCACAGCACCCACGTCGACTTCCTCCCGCCCCCGGTGTGCCACTCCCCCGGTAAGGGTACGGCGCGGGGTTTCCTCCCCGTCGTACGCGGCAGGGGCCGCACGCCCCGGGCGTCCGGTACGGCACAGGAGCGCCCCCGGCCCTGCCGAAAGGCGGACCGGGGGCGCTCCCGTGTGTCGTGCGTGAGCGGTTACGCGGCGACCGGCACCCGCTCCGGCTCGGTGTCGCGCACCTCGTCGCCGTCGACCGGGGAGGACGAGGCCGAGTTGTACGCGTCGTGGTCGAGGATCTTCTCGCGGGCCGCGACGATCACCGGGACCAGCGCCTGACCTGCCACGTTCGTGGCCGTCCTCATCATGTCCAGGATCGGGTCGATGGCCATGAGCAGACCGACGCCCTCCAGCGGGAGGCCCAGCGTCGACAGGGTGAGGGTCAGCATGACCGTGGCACCGGTGAGACCGGCGGTGGCCGCCGAACCGATCACCGAGACGAACGCGATCAGGACGTAGTCACCGACACCCAGCTGCACGTCGAAGATCTGCGCGATGAAGATCGCCGCCAGCGCCGGGTAGATCGCGGCGCAGCCGTCCATCTTGGTGGTGGCGCCGAACGGGACGGAGAAGGAGGCGTACTCCTTCGGGACACCGAGGCGCTCGGTGACCTTCTGGGTGACCGGCATGGTGCCGACCGAGGAGCGGGAGACGAAGGCCAGCTGGATCGCCGGCCAGGCGCCCTTGAAGAACTGCACCGGGCTGAGCTTGGCGACGGTGGCGAGCAGCAGCGGGTACACACCGAACAGCACCAGGGCGCAGCCGATGTAGACGTCGGCGGTGAACGTCGCGTACTTGCCGATCAGGTCCCAGCCGTAGTCGGCGATCGCGTAGCCGATGAGGCCGACGGTACCGATGGGGGCGAGGCGGATGACCCACCACAGGGCCTTCTGGAGGAGCTCCAGGACGGACTCGCTGAGGGTGAGGATCGGCTGGGCCTTCTCGCCGAGCTGGAGCGCGGCGATACCGGCGACGGCGGCCATGAAGACGATCTGGAGCACGTTCAGCTCGGTGAACGGCGTGATCACGTTGTCCGGGATGATGCCGGTCAGGAAGTCGAGCCAGGAGCCCGCGTGCTCCGGCAGCTTGCCGTCCTTCGGCGTGAGGCCCGTACCGGAGCCCGGGTTGGTGACCAGGCCGATCGCGAGGCCGATGGCGACCGCGATCAGCGAAGTGATCATGAACCAGAGCAGGGTGCGGGTGGCCAGCCGGGCGGCGTTGTTGACCTTGCGCAGGTTGGTGATCGACACCAGGATCGCGAAGAAGACGAGGGGCGCGACGGCCAGCTTCAGCAGCTGGACGAAGAGGTGGCCGACCTTGTCGAGCGTGGTGTAGAGCCAGCCGATGTCGTACGTACGCGTGAGCCAGCCGAGTACGACACCGAGGACGAGGCCGGCGACTATCTGGGCCCAGAACGGGACCTTGGGTATACGGAAACCGGAGCCGGACGGGCTGCCGGCAGCGGTGGACGCGGGGTTCGCGGACACGGACACACTCCAGATGTGACGCATCGGGGCGCACGAGGACGACTGTGCGGGGGACGGGGGTGCGGCGCCCGCGTCAGGGGCGGCGCCGCTGCATGGTGCCGTTCAGACGTTGCGGCAACAGACCGCGGACATACAGCGGCAGAGATCGACATGCAGGCGCTCCACGAGCGGGACGCTCGCGGCGAATCGATGGCGCACTGCTGTCTTCATGTCGAACACGTTAACACTTGAACTTTGAGAAGCTCAAAGCTCTTCTTTGACCCCGGCCCGCCAGCGAGACCGCCGCCACCACGCCCCGGCCCGCCCCGGATCCCTGCGGGAACGACAAAACCCCAGTACAGGAGCGGACGCTCCGGTACTGGGGTTTCGAACGAAAACTGTGCGGCTGTGAGGAAGCTTACGTAGTCCTTACGCAGCCCTCACGCCGTCGCCACCGTCACTGGGTGACGTGGTCCTCGCGGGTGCGGTTCGCCTCAAGGCGCTCCTTGGCCCGGTCGACCGTGGACACGATCTGCTCGGACATCTCGTCGCGCTGCTTGCGCAGCAGCACATAGCTGAGCGGCGCGGACAGGACCAGGGCGAGCAGAATCACCCAGACGATATTGGAGCCGTTCGTCCCGGAGGGCAGCAGGCCGAAGTGAACGGCCACGGCTGCGACGACGAAGCAGCCGACGAAGATACTGAGGCGCATCGCGGTGTACCGAATCGTCGCGCTCGGCTTGGCAGCGGACACAGTTGGCCTCTCTCTCAACGCATGACAGTCCTTCGATCCTGCCCGACCAGTGAAGCATGCCCCGGAATCGATCAGTTCGGAGGGCTCCGCCAAAGGAGGCGGACGCGGCTCAGTGCCCGAGCGGCAGCAGCATGATGATGTCGTCGCGGTCGTCCCCGTCGGCCACCCGGATCGCGTCGGGCACCCGCCCGACCTCCTTGTATCCGCACGAGGCGTAGAACCGGTCGACGCCGGTGCCGCCGCGGCAGGTGAGCCGGACGGCCTCGATCCCGTCGATCCCGCGGGCCGCCCGCGCGGCGGCGTCCATCAGATCGCGCCCGTACCCCTTGCCCTGATGGCGGGGGTGGACCATCACCGTGTAGAGCCAGAGCCAGTGGATCATCAGCCGGTGGGTGTTGAGGGCGAGGAAGGCCGTGGCCGCGACGGCGCCCTCCTCGTCGCGTCCGATCAGCAGGCGGGTGCGCCCCTCGGCCATGGCGACCAGATGCTTGACCAGCTCGGGCCGTACGTCGTCGGCCGTGACGGGCGGTACGAAGCCGACCGCGCCGCCCGCGTTGGAGACATCGGTCCACAGCTCGACGATGCCGTCCCGCAGTGCGCGGTCGAACGCGGGGTCCCACTCGAATGTAAGTACCATAGGTGCAGATTAACTATTACCGACCCGCGGCCTCAAACCATGTCCAGCACGCGAGAAAGCCCCGGCCTGAGGCCGGGGCTCCCGTACAGCCGGACTGCTGACGACGTGCGGGTCAGACGCGCATCGGCTGCGGCGACTCGCGCCGCCCGGCGTCCGGGCCCGGGTACTCGCGGATGATCTCGTACCGGGTGTTGCGCTCGACGGGCCGGAAGCCCGCGTCGCGGATCAGGTCCAGCAGATCCTCGCGGCCGAGCTTGTTCGGCGTGCCGTAGTTGTCCGCGTCGTGCGTGATCTTGTACTCGACGACCGAGCCGTCCATGTCGTCCGCACCGTGCTGGAGCGCGAGCTGGGCGGTCTGCACACCGTGCATCACCCAGAAGACCTTGACGTGCGGGACGTTGTCGAAGAGCAGCCGCGAGACCGCGAAGGTCTTCAGCGCCTCGGCGCCGGTCGCCATCGTCGTCCGCGCCTGGAGCCTGTTGCGGACCTTGCCGTCCTTCATGTCCACGAAGTCGTGCTGGTAGCGCAGCGGGATGAAGACCTGGAAGCCGCCGGTCTCGTCCTGGAGCTCACGCAGCCGCAGCACGTGGTCGACGCGGTGCCGGGGCTCCTCGATGTGCCCGTACAACATGGTCGCCGGGGTCTTGAGCCCCTTCTCGTGCGCCAGGCGGTGGATGCGCGACCAGTCCTCCCAGTGGGTGGCGTGGTCCACGATGTGCTGGCGGACCTCCCAGTCGAAGATCTCCGCGCCGCCGCCGGTCAGCGACTCCAGGCCGGCCTCGATCAGCTCGTCCAGGATCTCGGAGGCCGAGAGCCCGGAGATGGTCTCGAAGTGGTGGATCTCGGTGGCGGTGAACGCCTTGAGGGAGACCTGCGGCAGGGCTTCCTTCAGCGCGCTCAGCGAGCGCGGGTAGTAGCGCCACGGCAGGGTGGGGTGCAGCCCGTTGACGATGTGCAGCTCGGTGAGGTTCTCGCCCTCCATCGCCTTCGCGAGGCGGACGGCCTCCTCGATGCGCATGGTGTACGCGTCCTTCTCACCCGGCTTGCGCTGGAACGAGCAGTAGGCGCACGACGCGGTGCACACATTGGTCATGTTGAGGTGCCGGTTGACGTTGAAGTGCACGACGTCACCGTTCTTGCGCGTCCGCACCTCGTGGGCGAGACCGCCGAGCCAGGCCAGATCGTCCGACTCGTAGAGGGCGATGCCGTCCTCACGGGTCAGCCGCTCCCCTGCGCGGACCTTCTCCTCCAGCTCGCGCTTGAGCCCGACGTCCATGCGGCTGCCTCCCAGTTGTCGACGTGCAGTGCGTTTCCCGGTGACAGGTGATACCGGGCGAAACCCCCGGTCACCCGGGGGCTCCACCACGTTACGCCTACGACTCGTCGGGAAGTTCCCCGACCCGGTTCTCCCACTTGGTGGAGAGCACGATCGTGGTACGGGTGCGCGAGACGCCCCTCGTACCGCTGAGCCGGCGGATGGTCTTCTCCAGGCCGTCCACGTCACCGACGCGCACCTTGAGCATGTACGAGTCGTCGCCCGCGATGAACCAGGCGTCCTCGATCTCCGCGAGGTCCTTCAGCCGACGCGCCACGTCCTCGTGATCGGCCGCGTCGGAGAGCGAGATACCGATCAGGGCTGTGACCCCGAGCCCCAGGGACGCGGCGTCGACGGTGGCGCGGTAGCCGGTGATGACACCGGCGGTTTCCAGCCGGTTGATGCGGTCGGTGACGCTGGGCCCGGAGAGCCCCACGAGCCGTCCCAGCTCGGCGTACGAGGCCCTGCCGTTCTCCCTGAGGGCCTGGATGAGCTGCCTGTCCACCGCGTCCATGTGACTGAAACCTTCCATTGTTCAGCAGTATCGCGAGTTTACGTGTAGAATCTAAGGCATGCAGGCTTCACTGCCTGCAAATCTTTCCGAACATCCAAAAAATGCTTTCGAATCTTCAGGAGTGAAAACACCGTGTACACGATCGAGATGGCCTACGCCCGGATGCGCGAGCTGCAGGACCTGGCCAACCGCTCGCGTGCCCACCAGCCCGCCGCCGCGCACCGGGTCGACCGGACCCGCAAGCCGCGCGCCATGAAGAAGCGCTGACCACGGACTCAGCCACGGGAGTCGCGGGAGCCGCCACCGAGCTCCCCCTCCCACCGGCGGTACAGGTCGTGCGGCACGCCCGCCGCGTCCAGCACCCGCCCGGCGACGAAGTCCACCAGATCCTGGATGTGCGTCGCCCCCGCGTAGAACGCCGGAGAGGCGGGCAGCACCACGGCGCCCGCCTCGTCCAGGCTCACCAGATGCTTCAGCGTCTGCCCGTTCAGCGGAGTCTCCCGCACCGCGACGACCAGCTTCCGCCGCTCCTTGAGCGTCACGCTCGCGGCCCGCTGGAGCAGATCCTTCGAGAGCCCGAGCGCCACCCCGGCCACACAGGCCGTCGAGGCCGGGACGATCAGCATCCCCTTCGCCGGGTACGAACCCGAGGAAGGTCCCGCTCCGAGATCACCGGCCGCCCAGTGCCGTACGCCCTCGACGTCCACGTCGAAGGTGTGCGGCTTGCCGTCCGCCCCGCGCGCCAGCCAGCTGCGCAGGTCCTCCTGCCAGTGCCCGTCGCGGTACGCGATCCCGGTCTCGTCCAGCAGCGTCAGCCGCGAGGCCCGGCTCACCACCAGATCGACACTCTCCCCCGCGGCCAGCAGACCGCGCAGTACCGCAGCGGCGAATGGGGTGCCCGAAGCGCCTGAAACCCCGACAATCCAAGGCTGCCGCTGGTGCTGACTCACTGAAGTCCCGGAATCCACACTCCTGAGCCTATCCGGCGGTACGAAACCGGAACCGAGTACGGTGCCTCAGGCGTTCCAGGGGTGGGAACAGGGACGGCAGGGGACGGCAGGGGGGCACGATGGCCGCATCTTCGGATCGATCCGCGCCGGCGTGGAGTGCGGGAAGCCGCGCGAAGACCGCGGCCAAGGTGATGCTGGGCTGGGTCGCGTTCCTCTGGCTGCTCGAAGTCGTCGACGCCGCTACCGGCAACTCGCTGGACACGTTCGGGATAGAGCCCCGCCGGGCCGGCGAGCTGCTGGACGTGGTGCCCGCGTCCTTCATCCACTTCGGATTCGGCCATGTCGCCTCCAACAGCGTGCCGCTGCTGGTCTTCGGCTTCCTGGCGGCGCTGAGCGGCGTCCGCAGATTCGCCGCCGTGGCCGCGATGATCATCGTGGTCGACGGGCTCGGCGTCTGGCTGGTCTCACCGGACGGTTCCAACACGGCGGGCGCGTCCGGGCTGGTTTTCGGCCTCTTCGGCTATCTGCTCGTCCGGGGGTTCGTCGACCGCAGGGCGCTCGACATCGCCGCCGGTCTGGTGGTCGGCGCGATATGGGGCTCGTCGATCCTGGTGGGGCTCTCCCCCGCCAACACCGCGGTCAGCTGGCAGGGCCATCTGTTCGGGCTGGCGGCGGGCGTGGCGGCGGCGTTCGTCTTCCGCCGCCCCACGCGTGGCCGGAGCACGGTGCCGCCTGCCCGGCCGGTCATGTGACTTTCTGACCGGCCAGTCCTCGGTTCGGGTACGGGCCGGGGGATCCGGCGCATCGCGAGTGGTCGCTTCCGGAGCCGCGTCCGCCGCCGTCGGGCAGCCGTCCTCTTCCGGCTCCGCCCATGATCCCCCGGACGGATCCCGTGGCGTGCGGGTCAGCCCTCGCCCTGACCGGCGCTCCCCATCGGGCCGACCTTCACCTGGGAGCCGGAGCCGTCCGTGGCGGGCAGCGTGGCGGCACCCGGCCATTCGAGGGAGAACGACTTCGTCTCGTCCGGCGGAGTCACCACCAGGGCCGTGATGCGGACGCCGGAGCCGCCCGACTTGTTGAGCGGATAGTTGATGCCGAAGTACACCGATTCCCCGTCCTTGAGGGTCATCGGGGTGGCCTTCTCACCGGTGCGCTCCGCGGACAGCGACCCCGCGCTGGTCTTCAGGTCGACGCCCGCGTACCCGGAGAGCACGCAGTCCCGGCCGCCGCCGTTCTTGAACTCCACCGCGACGGTGCCCTCGGTGTCGCCGCCGATGGTGCTGTCCGACGCGGTGATGTTCAGGTCGTCGGTGCGGCACTTGCCGACCTTGCCGTTCTCGCTGGAGCCGGTCCCGGCGGCCGTGCCCTGCCCGCCGGACCCCTTTCCGGCGGAGTCCTTGCCGCCGTCCTGGTCCGTACCGCCCGAGCCCGAACCGCCGCTCGCGGAAGACGCGCTGGACGCGGACGACGGGGCGACCTGTCCCAGGTCGTCCTCGCCGTCCTGGCAGGCCGTGAGCGAGAGACCGGCGACAACGGCCAGGGCGGCGAAGGTGAGCTTGCGTACGCGCATCGTTTCTTCCTCAGTGTCGGTGGGGGGTGTCGGCCGCTCGGCACGGTCGGTACGAGCGAGCGTTTCTGATCACCAAGAGCCGCCCGGCCCGGCAAGTCGTTCCGCCCAACCACCCGCTAATACACCCCTGTTACACGCACAGCCGGGCACAATGCGCACCACCACCGGGCATGCCCCGCCCGCACCCGCCCCCTGCCGCACCCGCTCCCTGCCGCCGCCCGGCAAGGGAAACAAGGGCCGGACACGGCGCGCCGCACCGCGCCGGAACACGCCGTCGGCCGACCGGAACGGCGGTTCCCGCCACCGTTGCGCACCTGTCGACGCCCGCAGCCCACTGGGACCGACCCGTAACGCGGCGGTCCTTGACCACAACAGGTGACACGCCTCCCCGACCCGCCTCGCCCGCGCCCGGGGCAGCCGCCCGTCGAGGACGAGGTCCTGGCTCCGCCGGACACGACCCCGGGCAGGCTCAGACGGTCAGGCCCCGCGCCAACAGGTCCAGCAGCGCACACGCGAACAGGGCGATCCCGATGAACCCGTTGACCGAGAAGAACGCCCGGTTCAGCCGGGACAGATCGTGCGGCCGCACCACCCGGTGCTCGTACACGAACGCGACGGCGACGATCGCCATGCCGATCCAGTAGAACAGCCCGGCCTCCGTGGCCAGCCCGAACCAGACCAGCAGCCCGGTCGTCACCGCGTGGCAGACCCGCGCGCCCCACAGCGCGGCCGGGATGCCGAACCGGGCCGGCACCGAGAGCACCCCGTGCGCCCGGTCCGCCTGGACGTCCTGGCAGCCGAAGATCAGGTCGAAGCCGCCGATCCAGATCCCGACCGCGAGGCCGAGGATCACCGCGTCCCACGACCAGCTGCCGGTCACCGCCAGCCAGGCGCCGATCGGCCCTATGGCCTGCGCGACACCGAGGATGGCGTGCGGGTAGTGGGTGAACCGCTTCCCGTACGGATAGACCACCATCGGCACGACGGCGGCCGGCGCGAGCGCCAGACAGAGCGGGTTCAGCAGCGCGGCGGCGCCGAGAAAGAGGACGACGGCGACCAGCGCCCCCGTCCACGCCGACTTCACCGAGACCGCCCCGGTGACCAGCTCCCGGCTCGCGGTGCGCGGGTTACGGGCGTCGATCTCCCGGTCGATGATCCGGTTGCAGGCCATCGCGAACGTCCGCAGCCCCACCATCGCGACCGTGACGAGCAGCAGGGTGCCCCAGTGGATGGACTTGTCCGCCTGGAACATCGCGGTCAGGGCGGCGATGTAAGCGAAGGGCAGCGCGAAGACCGAGTGCTCGATCATCACGAGCCGCAGGAACGCCTTGACCTTGCTGTTCGGATGTACGGGCCCTGAGCCCACTGCTGCTTCGGCGGCGCTCACAGTCCGTATTCCTTCCACCGGCGGTCGACCTTCGCCGCCGTCTCCGGGTCGGACTCGACCATGTCCGGCCAGCCCCCGTCCCGGGTGTAGCCCTCCTCGGGCCACTTCTTCGTCGCGTCGATGCCCGCCTTGCCGCCCCAGAACTGCTGGTAGGAGGCATGGTCGAGATGGTCGACGGGACCCTCGGTGACTGTCAGGTCGCGCGCGTAGTCCGTATTGCCGAGGGCCCGCCACGCCACCTCGTGCAGATCGTGGACGTCGCAGTCGGAGTCCACGACCACGATCAGCTTGGTCAGCGACATCATGTGCGCACCCCAGATGGCGCTCATCACCTTCTGGGCGTGCTTCGGGTACTTCTTGTCGATCGAGACGATCGCGCAGTTGTGGAAGCCGCCCGCCTCCGGCAGGTGGTAGTCCACGATGTCCGGCACGATGATCTTGAGGAGCGGCAGGAAGAACCGCTCGGTGGCGCGTCCCAGCGGCCCGTCCTCGGTCGGCGGCCGGCCCACCACGATCGACTGGAGCAGCGGACGCTTCCGCATGGTCACGCAGTCGATGGTCAGTGCGGGGAACGGTTCCTGCGGCGTGTAGAAGCCGGTGTGGTCGCCGAACGGCCCCTCGGGAAGCATCTCCCCGGGCTCCAGCCACCCCTCGATGACCACTTCCGCCTGCGCCGGTACCTGGAGCGGCACGGTCTTGCAGTCGACCATCTCGATCCGCTTGCCCTGGATGAACCCGGCGAAGAGGTACTCGTCGATGTCCCCCGGCAGCGGCGCGGTGGAGGCGTACGTCACCGCGGGCGGCGCGCCGAACGCGATGGCGACCGGCAGCCGCTCGCCGCGCTTGGCGGCGACCTGGTAGTGGTTGCGGCTGTCCTTGTGGATCTGCCAGTGCATCCCGATGGTGCGGCGGTCGTGGCGCTGGAGCCGGTACAGCCCCAGGTTCCGTACGCCGGTCTCCGGGTGCTTGGTGTGCGTGAGCCCCAGGTTGAAGAAGGAGCCGCCGTCCTCGGGCCAGGTGAAGAGCGCGGGCAGCAGGTCCAGGTCCACGTCGTCGCCGGTGAGGACGACCTCCTGCACCGGGGCGCTCTCCTGCTTCACCTTCTTCGGCGGCACGTGCACCATCGAGCCGAGCTTGCCGAAGGCCTCCCGCACCCCGACGAAGCCGTGCGGCAGCTCCGGCTTGAGCAGCCCGCCGATCTTGTCGCTGATGTCGGCGTAGGACTTCAGCCCGAGCGCCTTGAGCAGCCGCTTGTCGGTCCCGAAGACATTCATGGCCAGGGGCATCGAGGACCCCTTGACGTTCTCGAAGAGCAGCGCCGGGCCGCCCGCCTTGTTCACCCGGTCGACGATCTCGCCGACCTCCAGGTAGGGGTCGACCTCGGCCTTGATGCGCTTGAGCTCGCCCTCGCGCTCCAGGGCCCGGAGGAGGGAACGAAGATCGTCGTAAGCCATGCCGTCCAGTTTGTCATCCCCGCCCGCCGCGGCCGCCGGGGCTCCCCCACCCCACCCCGGGCCCTGTCCTCGCACACCCGGAATCAGGCGACCCCGCCCGCTCGCCGCCGGTTCACCCCGCTCGCCGTGATATGTCACGGACACCGGCTACTCTGGGCCCGAACCGGGGCGGGACAAGCCCCGCCAACTCTCCGCAGGGGGACCTTTCCATCATGTTCCGGGCCCTGATCTATCTCCTGCCTCTGGCACTGACGATCTACGCGTTCATCGACTGCCTGAACACCCCCGAGGACGAGGCCAAGCACCTGCCGAAGATCGCCTGGGTCTTCATCATCCTGCTGTTCTGGATCGTCGGCCCGATCGTCTGGCTGGCCGCGGGCAAGATGCGCCACGCGCCCGCCGGAGGCCGTACACCGTCCGAATGGCACCGCAACCACCGCTCGCAGTGGGTGGCGCCGGACGACAACCCGGAGTTCCTGAAGGCGCTGAAGGACGAGAACAAGAAGGACGAGTCGCTCCTCAAGGACTGGGAGGCGGATCTGCGCCGCCGCGAGGAGGAGCTGAAGCGCCGCGAGAGCGGGGAGAGCCCGAGCCCCTCGGGCGAGTAGCCACCGGGCCAGGACACATGAACGACGCCACCATGCTCGCCACCGCCCTCGCCGAGGCCCGCACCGGTCTCGCCGAGGGCGGTGTGCCCATCGGCGCGGCCCTCTACGGACCGGACGGCACCCTGCTCGGCCGGGGCCGCAACCGCCGCGTCCAGGACGGTGATCCGTCCCTGCACGCGGAGACGGCGGCCTTCCGCGCGGCCGGGCGGCAGCGCTCGTACCGCGGTACGACGATGGTGACGACGCTCTCCCCGTGCTGGTACTGCAGCGGCCTCGTTCGGCAGTTCGGGATCTCGCGGGTGGTGATCGGCGAGGCGCGGACGTTCCACGGCGGGCACGACTGGCTGGCCCGGCACGGAGTGGAGATCGTGCTGCTCGACGACGCCGAATGCGTGGCGCTCATGCGGGACTTCGTACGCGACCACCCCGCCCTCTGGAACGAGGACATCGGCGCCGGCTGATCCCCGCCCCACACCACCTCGGAACGTTCGAAAATCCTCTCCACTCCCCAACTCCCGGGCGATATCCTCGTGTTGACGGTGTGCCAGATCGGATGGGGCGTCGATGCTGGGGGTGCTGTGGAGAGAGAGCTGTACGGGCGCGAGGCGATCTTCGGCAACGACGGACTTGCGGCGCGCCTGACCGGCCTCACTCCGTACGGCTCCGCCCGGGTCGTCTACGAGCACCGCGACGATCCGCCGGTCGCCGTGCTGACCGGCGGCCGGGGCATGGGCAAGACGGCCGTCCTCAAACAACTGCGCCATCTGTACCGGGAGATCACCCCGGTCGCCCTCGTCGACTGCGAGGCCGTCGTGGCACCCGAGGACGCGGGGCCCGGCTGGACCCCGGTCACCGGGGCGCTGCCGGAGCTCGCCACCCAGCTGACGGCCAAGGTGCACGCCGCGCGTCCGGTGCAGTTCCCCCGGCTGAGCCTCGGGCTCGTGGCGGTCGCCTCCATCTCCTGGACCCGCGAGGACGAGACGCGGGCACGGCGGGACCTTCAGTCGCTCGGTCCGATGCTGGCGACCGTCGACGGCCGCGGGGACGCGGCGACCGGCTGGGTCACCAAGGTGCTGACGAAGCTGGCCGCCAGCGCCTTCGACTCGGTGGCCCCGATGGCCGGGATGATCGCGGAGGCCACGGTCGAAACGGTCCTGGAGGAATCGTTCAGCCGCTTCCAGCGTCGATCGGCGGACTGGTACGGCAGCTATCCGCACGCGGGCGGCAACGGCCGGATCGGGCTGCGGCAACTGGCGGTCGACTTCGAGCGCGGCGGCGATCTGCGCCGCCGGGCCGAGGACCATCTGGTGCTCGCGCTGGCCGCGGACCTGGTCGCGGCGTACGGGGGCCTGGCCTGGGGCGCCCGCCGGGGGCGCCCGGTGCTGCTCGTCGACAACGCGCACACGCCGCTTGGCCGACAGCTGTTGGAGCCGCTGCTGCGGCAGCGGGCCGCCGGGGTGCGCGACCGGATCGCGGTGTTCGCCTCCTCGCGGGTCCGGGACCACGAGGGGCTGAGCCATGCGGTGCGCCGACGGCTCCCGGAGGTGGCGCACGGCTCGCACTGGTCCAGGGGCACGGGGGTGACGTCCGGAATCCTGGCCGTGGAGCTGACTCCGCTCAACCCGGAGCAGGTGCGCTCCGCGTTCGACCGGCACGACCGGGCGGGCCGTATCCCGGCCGGGCTGGCCCGTGGGGTGCACCGGCTGACGGGCGGGCGTCCGCTGGCGGTGGAGCTGCTGGCGCTGGCGGCGGGCGAGGCGCCGGAGCCCGCGTCACTGGTGCCCGGATCGCTGCTGGACTGCACGGTGGAGGTGCGCGAGGACCGGGCGCCCGCGCAGGTGGCGGACGAGCTGCTGGCGCGGCTGCTGCCGGGGCCCGAACAGCGGCTGGACTTCCTCGGCGTGCTGGCCGCCGCGCACGGCGAGGACTCGGCGCGGCTGCTGGCGGAGAGCCGGCTGGGCCGGGGGTCGCCGGACGGCGATGTGGCGCTGCGGATGCGCGATGCGCTGCGGGCGGAGGACTGGCCGGTCGGGCCCGGTCATTTCGTCGCCGATCCGCTGCTGCGGTCGCTGCTGCTGCACCGGCTGCGGTTCCAGGACGGCGACCATCCGTCCTACGCGGTGTGGCAGGCGGTGCATGTCTCGCTGCGCGGGGCGTACGGCCCCGGCGGCCGCTGCCCCAGCGTCCCGCATCTGCTGCACCAGAAGCTGGTGCTGGGCGACGCGGAGGCGTGCGTGGGGCATCTGCGGCTGCGGTTCGACGAACCGGACGTGGCGGGGTGGCTCGACTCGCTGCGCTTCATCGCCACGGCACCGTACCCGCGTACGCGCGGATCCGTCGGCCCCGACCGGCGGCGCGCGGTCGCGCTCGGCCGGGCGGACAACGCGGTGCCGAGAGGGCTCGAAACGTCGGCCGCGGAGCTCCATGTGCAGCTGCGCCGGCTGCTGCACGGCGTATGGCTGCTGTCCGATCCGCTGGCCCTGCCGGACGAAGAGGTGATCGACAAGATGGCGCACGAACTGCGACAACTGTCCGGCAGGCATCCGACGGGCAACAGCGTGCTGTGGGACGCGGCGACGCACTGGCCGCGGGACATCAGGGCCTGGCGTCCGCTGTCCATGCCACCGGGAGAACCGGACGCGGGCGACAGCGGGCCGGGGCCACGGCGGGGGAACGGTGGCCCGGATGCGTAATCCACTGCGCTACCGCCTCTGGTACACGGCACGGCAGAAGATCGTCACCTCGGTGGTGGTCGCCGCCCTGCTGATCACGTCCGGCTGGTACGGCATCGGCCGGCTCACCGCCCCCGAGGACCGCTCCTGCGCGAAGGGGGTCGAGCGGCCGCAGGGCAGTGACGAGTGCATCGGCGTCTCCGGCGACGGCTACGACTTCGGGCGGCCGAAGCTGACCGAGGTCGCCGCGGCCATCGCCCGGGAGAACGACACCCTCAAGCCCGGCCGGTACGCGACGGTCGCGCTGCTGCTGCCGCTGACGTCGACGGACGAGGCGATGCAGACGAAGATGCAGCGCGAGCTGCAGGGCGCCTTCGCCGAGCAGTACCGGGCCAACCACCTCTCCAACGAGCAGGTGCCGCAGATCCGACTGGTGCTCGCCAACACCGGGAAGAACAATCTGCTGTGGCGGCCGGCCGTGGAGCGGCTGAAGACGATGACCGGGGCCCCGGACAACCTGCGGGCCGTGTCCGGGGTCGCCACCAGCAGCACGCAGGTCAAGTCGGCGGTCAAGGAGCTGACCGCCGCGCACATCGCGGTCGTCGGCACCACGATCACGGCCGACGACATCGCCAACGGCGCGAAGGGCGATCCGTTCCCCGGCCTGGCACGGGTGTCGCCGACCAACCGGGACGAGGCGCGTGCCCTGGCCCACTTCGGGCAGGTCAAGAAGGACAAGGCGCTGCTGGTGCAGGACACCCGTACCGGGGACCACTACACGGACACGCTGCGGGCGGCCTTCACCTCGCTGGTGAAGGGCACCCGGTACCAGCCGGAGCTGTTCACCTCGCGCAGCGACCCCAATGACGAGGGCACCACGGCCAACACCTTCCAGCAGATCACGCATCTGATCTGCGACACGGACGCGGAGACGGTGTTCTTCGCCGGACGCCACGTCCAGCTGCGGCAGTTCATCAACGCGCTCGGGGCCCGCGGCTGCCAGAGCCGCGCGTTCACGATCCTGACCGGTGACGAGGGCTCGTACCTCGGCAGCGACAAGAAGCTCGACCGGGGCGCGCTGCGCCGGAAGGTGACCGTCCGCTACGCCTCGCTGGCGCACCCGGACGCCTGGGCGGCGACGAGGAAGGGCCGGGCGACCACGGGCGGTTCCGCGGCGGACTACCGCGCCTTCCTGGATCTGCTGGCCACGGTGTCGAGGAAGCCCGCGGGCCCGATCGGTCCGACCGACCACCAGGCCCTGACCGACGGCCAGGTGATCATCGCGCACGACGCGATGACGCTGGCGGTGCAGGCCGTCCGGCAGGCGACCCCGGAGGGCAAGGGGCTGCCGCAGCTCGCGGACGTGGGCGAGCAGTGGCCACGGGTGAAGGGCTCGCTGCGGGTGTCGGGGGCCAGTGGCTGGATCTGCCTGGACAACCACGGCAACCCCTACAACAAGGCGGTTCCGGTGGTGGAGCTGGCGCCCGAGGACGCCAGTCAGCGGTTCGTGTCGATCGCCTGGCCGGAGGGCACGCCGCCCGACGAGAAGTGCCTGCTGCCGTCCGCGGCGCCGTGACGCCGTGACGCCGCTTCAGAGGCTGTCGGGCGACCTCTCACCGCTCGGCCGCCACGTACTCCTCACGCAGCCCGGCCCACCGGACCGGGGTCCACTTCGACCAGTCGGCGGGATATCCGTCGAGCGCGTCCACGAGGTAGCGGAAGTGGTCGTGCCAGCCCGCCAGGCAGTCGAGGCGCAGCTCGTCGTCGCCGCGGAACTCATTGGTGAACCGCAGCAGCACATGGTCGCCGCGCGGGGGCTCCAGGTGGAAGCGGATGCGGCCGTGAAGTCCTTCGAGGGTGTATTCGGCGACCCGCTCGACGTCCCAGGCGGTGACGGTGCCGGGGGCGACCGTGGCCCGGTCCTCCTGGTCGGTGTTGAGCCAGCGGAGCGTGATCGCTCCGCCCATGCGCGGTTCGAAGGGGTCGGCGGCGGCGAGCCAGCCGGACAGTCCCCCGGAACTGGCAACGGCTGCCCACACCCGCGGAACGGGGTGGGGCAGCCGTAGCGTGAACCTCAGGGTGTGCAGGTCACCATGGGTTTCGCTGGTGCCGGGCTCGATGACGGGGGTCGCATCGGTCATGGTTCCAGCGTGGCCCGGTGGTGCGGGATCCGCACCCGTACGAGAAGTTCTCAGACGCCGGCGTAGGAGTGCTTGCCGGTGACGAAGATGTTCACGCCGTAGTAGTTGAAGAGCCAGCAGCCGAAGGCGATCAGCGCCAGGTAGGCGGCCTTGCGGCCCTTCCAGCCCGCGGTGGCGCGTGCGTGCAGGTAGCAGGCGTACGCGACCCAGGTGATGAAGGACCAGACCTCCTTGGGGTCCCAGCCCCAGTAGCGGCCCCATGCGTCGCCGGCCCAGATGGCGCCCGCGATGATCGTGAACGTCCACAGCGGGAAGACGGCGGCGTTGATGCGGTACGAGAACTTGTCGAGCGAGGAGGCGGAGGGCAGCCGGGAGAGCACGGACTGGGCGAACGAACCGGGCTGCACGCCGTTGGCGAGCTTGCTCTCGTAGCTGTCGCGGAAGAGGTAGAGCAGGGTGGCGGTCGCGCCGATGTAGAAGACGGCGCCGCAGATGATGGCGGTGGAGACGTGGATCCACAGCCAGTACGAGTGCAGCGCGGGCACCAGCTGGTCGCTGGAGGTGTAGAGCACCGTGGTCGCGATGCCGAGGTCCAGCAGGACGGTGGTGACCAGGAGCAGCCCCATCCAGCGGACGTTCTTCTTCAGCGCGAGCAGGATCAGGTACGCGCCGACCGCCACCGTGGAGAAGGTGATGGAGAACTCGTACATGTTGCCCCAGGGGGCACGCTGCACGGACAGTGCGCGAGCGACGACTCCGCAGGCCTGCACGAGGAAGGCGAGCACGGTCATGGAGACCGCCATGCGCCCGTAGAGGTCGCCCTTGAACGTGCCGCCGGCCGCGCCGGGCCCGTCCGGTACGTCGCGGGAACCGGCCGCCGCGCGCGTGATGATCTTCGGGCGGTCCAGTACGGCGGTGCCGCCGCCCTGCTGCGCGACCTGCACCTTCACCGAGCCGGCGGCGTCCGCGCCCTCGGTCTCGGTCAGCGCGGCGGCGGTGCGGCCGACCTTGCTGCGGCTGCCGAACACCCATTCCGCGATGTGCGCGAAGAAGGCCAGGGTGTAGACGGCCATCGACGAATAGATCAGCACATTGCTGGTGTGCGCCAGGTTCTCGTTGGTTGCGGCGGCGAGATTCACTTCTCAGCCCCTTCGGCAGGTTCTTCGGAGGATTCTTCGACGGAGTCGGAATCGGGTTCGGGGGATGAATCGGGCTCGGTATCGGCGTCCGGCGCCGTGGGCGCCGAGGCGATGAGCGTGACCGCGAGATCGGCCAGTTCCTCGGGAAGCTTCGCGGACTCGCTGCGGCCGAGACCCGCCATCTCGACGACCGTGACGCCGTCCGCGCCGGGGACCGCCCGTACCCAGACCCGGCGCCGCTGGATGAACAGCGAGCCCGCGAGTCCGGCGATCGCGGCGACGGCTCCGGTGAGCGCCCAGCCGCTGGCCGGCTGCTCCGAGATCTGGAAGCTGGCCCACTCCTGGATGCCCTCGAAGGTGATGGAGCCCGCGCCGTCGGGCAGCTTCATCGTCTCGCCGACCAGCAGGCGCTGCTTGAGCTGCTTGCCGTCGGCGTCCTTGAACTCCGTCATCTTGGACTTGTCCAGCTGGTACACGTTCTGCGCCAGCCCGGAGTCCGGCCCGAGGTAGCCGTGGTAGCCGTTGAGGGCCAGTACGGGCATGTCGGCGGCCGGGAACTGCGAGAACATCGTGCCCTTGCCGTTGCCCGCGAAGGTCGGCACGAAGAACGCCTGGAAGCCCAGCTGGGTCTTCTTGCCGTTCTTGTCGCGGTAGCCGTCGAAGACCTTGATCGCACCGGTCGAGGTGACGTTGTTGTCGATGGGCAGCAGCGGCACCGCGCTCCGGTAGACCTCCTTGCCCTTGCCGTTCTTGACCGAGACGACCGGCGCGTAGCCGTGCGCGTTGAGATAGACCTTGGTGCCGTCGACGACGAGGGGCTCGTTGACCTTGATGACGGTCTTCTGCGGCTTGCCGTACGCGCCCTTCTCGTACGTCACATGGGCCTCGTAGGTCCTGGGCGTACCGATCTGGGGGCCGCGGCGCTCGTACGTGCCGATGAACTTGTCGAGCTTGAAGCTGAACGGGGCGAGCGAGTCGGCGTCGAAGAGCGAACCGGACTTGAAGTCGTCGTACTGGGTGAGCGTGTTGGAGAAGCCGTCGCCCTCGACGATCAGCTTGCCGCCCTCGGACTTGAAGAGCTGACCCCACGCGAACGCCACCAGCATCACGATCAGGGCGATATGGAAGACCAGGTTCCCGGCCTCGCGGAGATAGCCCTTCTCCGCCGCGACCGCGTCCCCCACGGTGTGCGCGCGGTAGCGCCGCTTCCGCATCATCGCGAGCGCGGCCTCGCGGACCTGCTCGGGCTCGGCCTCGGTGCGCCAGGTGGTGTACGCGGGCAGCCTGGTCAGGCGCTTGGGGGCGCCCGGCGGCCGGCTGCGCAGCTGGCTGATGAACTGGCCGGTGCGCGGCACGATGCAGCCGATGAGCGAGATGAACAGCAGGATGTAGATCGCGGAGAACCACACCGAGCTGTAGACGTCGAAGAACTGGAGCTTCTCGTAGACCGGCGAGACGGTGGTGTGCGCCTTCTTGAAGGTCTCCACCTTCAGCTCGTCCACGCTGTTCTGCGGGATCAGCGAGCCGGGGATGGCGCCGAGCGACAGCAGGAAGAGCAGGATCAGCGCGACCCGCATCGAGGTGAGCTGCCGCCAGAACCAGCGGGCCCAACCGATGACGCCCATGGCCGGCAGACCGGCCGCGCTCTCCTCGCGCGGGGCGGTGGAGAGCTGGGAGCCGGCCGCGCCCAGTTCGCGGGCGTTCTCCCGGTCCCGCTCGTCCCGGGCCGCCCGCTCGTCCCGGCGCTCGCGCTCCGGGGCGGGGGGGTTGGACTTGGTGTTGCTCATGGAACTCAGATCCCCACCGTGAAGCCGTTGGACCAGCCCTGCAATTGCTGCATCATCGTGTCCCACACACCGGTCAGCAGGAGAAGACCGGTCGCGATCATCATGACGCCGCCGATGCGCATGACCCATGCATAGTGGCGCTTGACCCAGCCGAACGCGCCGAGCGCCTTGCGGAAGGCGACGGCGGCGAGCACGAAGGGGATGCCGAGGCCGAGGCAGTAGGCGACGGTCAGTATCGCCCCGCGTCCGGCGGTGCCCTGCTGCACCGCGAGGATGCTCACCGAACTGAGCGTCGGGCCGAGGCACGGGGTCCAGCCGATCCCGAAGAGGGCGCCCAGCAATGGTGCGCCCACCAGCCCGGTCACCGGCCTCTTGTGGATGCGGAACTCACGCTGCGTCATCCACGGCATCAGACCCATGAAGAAGATCCCCATCAGGATCATCAGCACACCGAGGACCTTGGTGAGTGTCTCGCTGTGCTCCTGGAGGGTCTGGCCGAAGAAGCCGAAGAGGGCGCCGCCGGAGACGAACACGGCGGTGAAGCCGAGCACGAAGAGAGAGGCGCCCGCGACCATGCGCCCTCGCTTGGCCTGCGCCAGGTCGGTGCCGCTGACCCCGGTGACGTAACTGAGGTAGCCGGGGACGAGCGGCAGGACGCACGGCGAGAAGAACGAGACGAGCCCGCCGAGCACGGCGATGGGCAGGGCGACCAGCAGAGCCCCGTTCATGACGGTCTCGTTCTGGCCGGCGGCGGCGAGGGCGATCACCTGATCACTTCTCCGCGATCAGCGGGTCGATCATCTTGTGCAGCTTGTCGGAGTCGAGGGCGGCCAGGGAGCGGGCGGCGATCTTCCCGTCCCGGTCCAGCACCACGGTCGACGGAATGGCCTGCGGGCGCAGCGTGCCCTTGGGGAAGCGGAGCATGAGCTTGCCGGTCGGGTCGAAGAGGCTCGGGTAGGGGACCCCGTAGTCCTTCTCGAAGCTCAGCGCGGGGCCCTTCTTGGCGTCCCGCGTGTTGATCCCGACGAACTGGACGTCCTTGTCCTTCGTCTCTTTCGCCACCCGCGAGAAGTACTGGGCCTCAAGGCGGCAGGGCCCGCACCACGAGCCCCACATGTTCAGTACGACGACCTTGCCCTTGTAGTCGGCGACGTCGAGCTGCTTGCCGTCGAGGGTCTCGCCGTCCAGCTTCGGGGCGGCCTTGCGGTCGCCCTTCTCCACGGTGGAGACGCCGCCACTGCCCGTGACGAAGTTCGTATTGCCACCGCCTCCGGCCTTGTTGCCGTCCCCGCCGCACGCGGTCAGCGTGAGGGCGAGGGCGGCGGCCGCTGCGGGGGCGGCGAGCAGGGTGAAGCGGCGTCGGGGTGCGCGGCCATAGCTCATGTGAAAAGTTTCGCATGGCGGTTTCGACGATCTCGGGCACCCCCCTCGGTGCCCGTAAAGCCCGTTGTCAGGCCTGTTTAAAGAAGGTGTTCCAGCCACCTTCGGGGGACTGTCCGACCCCCAGCGTACGGAGCTTGTCGAGCACGTCCGGGGTCTGTACGTCGAGCCAGTCGACGAACTGCCGGAAGGAGACGAGGCGCACATCCGGCTTCCCCGCGATTTTCTTGATCACCGCCTCGACGGCGTCCATGTAGATACCGCCGTTCCACTCCTCGAAGTGGTTTCCGATATAGAAAGGCGCGCGATTCGTCGAGTACGCGCGGTTGAAACCGGAGAGGTACGACTTGGTGGCCTGCTCGCGCCATCCGGGATAACGCGAGGGCATGCCCTTGGTCGAATTCAGCGACTGGTTGGCGAGGATGTTGTAGTCCATCGAGAGGACTTCGAAGGAGTGCCCCGGGAACGGCATCGCCTGGAGGGGCAGGTCCCAGACACCCTCCCGCTTCTTGGGCCAGACCTGGGTGCCACCGGGTGAGCTGGCGTCGTAGCGCCAGCCGAGCTTGCTCGCCGTGGGCAGCAGATTCTCCTGGCCGAGCAGACAGGGGGCGCGACCGCCGATCAGTTCCTTGCGGTAGTCGAAAGGCAGCGGATCGAGGTCGGTCCAGCCGGTGTTCGTGCGCCATTCGGTGACGAAGGAGACCGCCTGATCGATTTCGTTCCGCCACTGGGCGGACGACCAGTTCGCGACCGATCCGGAACCGCTGCAGAAATGCCCGTTGAAGTGGGTCCCGATCTCATGCCCGTCGAGCCATGCCTGACGGACGTTCTTCAGCGTCTCCTTGATGTGACCGTCGGTGAGATAGCCGATGTCGGAAGCGCCGATCGGGTTGTTGGGCGGACGGTACATGGACTTCTTCGACTCGGGCAGCAGATAGAGCCCGGACAGGAAGAAGGTCATCGCCGCGTCATGGTCCTTGGCGAGTTCCAGAAAGCGCGGGAAGAGTCCGTTGCCGACCTCGCCCGCCCCGTCCCAGGAGAAGATCACGAACTGCGGCGGCGTCTGCCCGGGTTCGAGCGGGACCGGCTTGGCGGGCTGGTGCGGCTGCTTCCCGGTGTCCGCGGTGGAACCGTCCCCGATCTTCCTGACGTCCTTCTCCTCGGACCCGGTCCCGCGAGTGCGTCCGTCGGACCCCTTCTCCCCCGTGGTCCCCGACCGGCCCGAATCGGACGAGCCGAAGGCGCCGCAGCCCGCCACCCCGACGGCGGCGGCGGCTCCAAGCCCGGCTCCGAGCAGACCCCTTCGGCTGATGTCGCGCATGAATACCCCATCTGCGGTCGTTTTGCCTCAAGTCCATACAAACTGGCGAAGGCTTAGATGAGGGAATCAACACGGGGGTTCCGCGATCTAGCACATGATTCTTTGCGCGACCAGACCCCAGCCATGGCCGAACGCATGACCTAGCAGGTGGCGCGGGGTGGGAGCAGCGCTTCAACCACCACCGAGGACAGCAATCGCCGGGCGGACGAAAAATCGCCGGACGGGCGAAAGATCAAGCCCGTCCGGCGATTGAGGAGAAAAACCTCAGACGACAACAAACCAGCACTCGACGACCGGCAACCCCGGCGAACCGGCCTCGTGGACACCCCGCCCCGTCGGCCCCCGGGTCGGCTACGCGCCGAACGCCTTCGACTTTCCCTTCACCGGCTTCGCACCGGCCCGCAGATGCGCCGGCACCAGGTCCCGCGCCGGCTCCGTGTACCCGACCGACACGATCTTGTCGCCCTGGTACGTGAAGCTGGTCAGCGACGCCAGCGTGCACTGCCGCTTGCGCGGGTCGTGCCACAGCCGCCGCCGCTCCACGAAGCTCCGCACGATCCAGATCGGCAGCTGGTGGCTGACGCAGACCGCCTCGTGACCGCGCGCCGCGTCCCGAGCGGCGTCCAGCGCGCCGATCATCCGTACGACCTGCTCGATGTACGGCTCGCCCCACGACGGCCGGAACGGGTTCGTCAGGTGCTTCCAGTTGTCCGGCTTGCGCAGCGCGCCGTCGCCGACGCCGAAGGTCTTGCCCTCGAAGACGTTGGCCGCCTCGATGAGTCGCTCGTCGGTGGCCAGGTCCAGGCCGTGCGTCTTGGCGATCGGCGTGGCCGTCTCCTGGGCGCGCTCCAGCGGGGAGGCGACGACATGGGTGATGTCGCGGCCCGCGAGATGCTCGGCGACCCGGTCGGCCATCTGCCGGCCGAGCTCGGAGAGGTGGTAGCCGGGGCGGCGCCCGTAGAGCACGCCCTCCGGGTTGTGCACCTCTCCGTGCCGCATCAGATGGACGACGGTGATGTCCTTGCCCTCGCGGCTTCCGTCGTCCGTGCGGCTTCCGTTCTCGCTCATGCGGTGGCCTCCGAGGCGGCGCGGGCGGCGGCGGGCAGGGCGGCGGCGATGCGCTCGACGGCCTGCGTGTCGTGGGCCGTGGAGACGAACCAGGACTCGAAGGCCGACGGCGGCAGGTAGACGCCCTGCGACAGCAGCGAGTGGAAGAAGGCGGTGAAGCGGAAAGCTTCCTGCTGCTTGGCGTCCTCGTAGTTCCGCACCGGGCGGTCGGTGAAGAAGACGGAGAACATGTTGCTCGCCGCCTGCACCGTGTGCGCCACGCCCTCCTTGGCCAGCGCCTCGCTGACCAGGCCGCGGATCTCCGCGGAGACCGCGTCCACCTTGGCGTACGCCGCGTCGTCGAGCAGCCGCAGCTGGGCGAGGCCGGCGGCGGTGGCGATCGGGTTCCCGGAGAGCGTGCCCGCCTGGTAGACGGGGCCGACCGGGGCGAGGTGCGCCATCACGTCCGCGCGCCCGCCGAAGGCCGCGGCCGGGAAGCCGCCGCCCATGACCTTGCCGAAGGTCATCAGGTCGGGCCGCACCCCGTCGACGCCGAACCAGCCGGCCTTCGAGGTACGGAACCCGGTCATGACCTCGTCGGAGATGTAGAGCGCACCGTTGGC
Source organism: Streptomyces sp. NBC_01363 (assembly GCF_026340595.1). Taxonomy (GTDB): domain Bacteria; phylum Actinomycetota; class Actinomycetes; order Streptomycetales; family Streptomycetaceae; genus Streptomyces. The sequence continues at coordinate 2,234,176 of NZ_JAPEPF010000001.1, read as the reverse complement.
GGCGCAGAGCTCCTTGAGCCCGGCGTTGAAACCGTCCAGCGGCGGTACGACGCCCATGTTGCCCGGCGACGCCTCGGTGATCACACAGGCGATCTCGCCGGGGTGCGCGGCGAACGCCTCGCGGACGGCGTCCAGGTCGTTGTACGGCAGCACGATCGTGTCGCCGGCCTGCGCGCCGGTGACCCCGGGGGTGTCCGGAAGGCCGAAGGTCGCGACCCCGGAACCGGCGGCGGCGAGCAGCGCATCGACATGGCCGTGGTAGCAGCCGGCGAACTTCACCACCTTGGCCCGGCCGGTGAACCCGCGGGCGAGACGGATCGCGGACATGGTCGCCTCGGTGCCGGACGACACCAGCCGCACCTGCTCCACGGGCTCGACCCGGCCCACGATCTCCTCGGCGAGCGCGACCTCGCCCTCGCCGGGCGTACCGAACGAGGTGCCGCGGGCGACAGCCTCCTGGACTGCGGCGATGACCTCCGGGTGGGAGTGGCCGAGGATCATCGGCCCCCACGAGCACACGAGGTCGACATACTCACGGCCGTCGGCGTCGGTGAGGTACGGACCGTTGCCGGACACCATGAAGCGGGGCGTACCGCCCACGGCTCGGAAGGCACGGACGGGAGAGTTCACGCCGCCGGGCGTCACGAGGGACGCGCGGTCGAAAAGCGTCTGCGAAACTGGGGCGTCATAGGGAAAGCTCACACAAGCCATGGTGTCAGAGCCACGGACGGTCTTGCGGACAGGTGTTTCACCGCACGCCCGTGGGGGAGGTCACTGACACGATGATCGGGTTGCGCGGCGGGGGCTGTGTCTCCTAAGTAGTAGTCGGGTGGATGAGATATGCATCGCGGTGGCGGAGTGGGCGAAGGGACCGACGACCTGGGGCCCGAGCCTGCCCGGCGGGGTCGGCACCGGCGTGAGGCGGAGCGCGAGCAAGGAATACGGGCCGGTGGTGCGCAGGGTGGCGGAGCCGGAAGCAGGAGTGGTGGCCGGGTGGGGGTGACCTACAAGTACTTCGGTGCCCCTGATGGGGCCACCGCGGCACGCGTGCCCATTTCGATGCGCCCCGAGGAGCTCGGCGGCGACGAGCTGGGCATGGGCGGCATGTTCACCAAGATCAAGCCGGAGACGGTGGCGGCGATGGTCCTCACCGGAATACAGGGCATACCCCTGCACGCGGTCCCCCCGCTCGAACTGGTCGTGCTGCACCCCGATTACGCGGTGGTCAAGCTTCCGATGACGGTCGTCGACCCGCTGCGCGGCGTCGGCGAGGAGTCGGTGGGCGCCGCGGCGTTCATCTGGTCCACGGTCCCCGACCGCGGCGGCCCGCGCGACGCGTTCAACGTCTACCAACTCCTGCACGAGTGGCAGGACTTCTCGCACCGGCTGCACGACGCGGGGCACCAGGCGTACTGCCTGGTGTGGCCCTGACCGGGGCCCGTTCAGCACGGTGCTGCTGCGGGGCCTCCCCGGGCGTCCCGGGACGCCCGGCGCATGACGACGGCGGCGGCCGGGCGTCCTCGCCCGCGCCGCCGCCGCATACGCAGTGGTCAGGCAGCCACCGAAACGGCCGAGCTCACCTTGGCGATGACCTCGGTGAGCGCGGTGACGACCTCGGCGTCGTCGGCGGGGTGGGTGTCGGCGAAGCGCGTCACGGAGCCGGGGATGGACAGCTTGACGTCCTCCAGGACCACGGCGCCCGCGATCCCGACGGACTTGCGGGCGTCGTCCTGCGCCCAGACGCCGCCGTACTGGCCGAAGGCGGTGCCGACCACTGCGACCGGCTTGCCGGAGATGGCGCCGGCACCGTACGGGCGGGACAGCCAGTCGATGGCGTTCTTCAGGACGGCCGGCATGGTGCCGTTGTACTCGGGCGAGAACAGCAGGAAGGCGTCGGCCCCGGCCGCCACCTCACGGAGCCGGGCGGCAGCCGCCGGGACGCTTCCCTCGACGTCGGTGTCCTCGTTGTAGAAGGGCACATCGGCCAGGCCCTCGAACAGCTCGATCTCGGCGCCCGCAGGGGCGTGCTTGGCGGCGGCCTCGGCGAGCTGGCGATTGTGCGAGCCGGCGCGAAGGCTGCCGACGAGCGCGAGGATGCGTACAGACATGGGGAACTCCCGGGAGGCGGAGAGGCAGTTGCGTCCAATCAAGCGGACCGTGGTCCGTTTAAAGTTGTACCACCTAAACGGACCACGGTCCACTTATCCTTCCCGGACGCTACGCTGTCACCATGACCGGCCCCGTTACCCCTCCGCCGAGGCTGCCCGAACCAGGAGAAGCGCGGACGAATCTCCCGCTCGCCCCGACCGATGAACCCCCGCAACTGCGGGCGGACGCGGCGCGCAACCGCACGCTCCTGCTGGACGCCGCTTCCCGGCTCCTGGCCGGGTGCGGAGCGGCCGACCTGACCATGGAGTCGGTGGCCGCCGCCGCGGGGGTGGGCAAGGGAACCGTCTTCCGGCGCTTCGGCGACCGGGCCGGGCTCCTGCTCGCGCTCCTGGACCACCGGGAGAAGCAGCTCCAGGCCGCCTTCCTCTCCGGTCCGCCGCCGCTGGGCCCCGACGCCTCCGCGGCGGAGCGGCTGCACGCCTTCGGGCCCGCCGTCCTGCGCCACGAACGCGACCACCACCCGCTGATCCTGGCCAGCCGGACCGACCCGCTGCGCAACTACGCCGTCCCGGCGCTCCATCTGCGCATCAACCACATCGCCATGCTGCTGCGGCAGGCGGGCGTGCCCGGCGATCCGGAACTGCTCGCACACACCCTGCTCGGCTCCATCGACACCGCCCTCGTCCACCACCTCACCGTCGAGCGCGGTATGCCGCTGGAGCGCCTGGAGGAGGCCTGGCACCACCTGGTCACCCGGCTCGGGGCGACCGCGTAACCATCCCGCCCCCTCCGCGGCCCCAGCGGGATCCCTCGGCGGGATCCCGAAGAATCACGGGAAACATGAGCTTCGGGACGAAAGCCCCATATCGTCGTGACGGCACTTGATACATGCTGGAGAGACATCGACAGTTCCCGACCCCCGGGGGTCCGATGTCCACCCAGACGCTCACCGACGCGGTGGTGACCGACCTCGTCGCCGACGCCACCGCCGCACCGTCCATGCACAACGCCCAGCCCTGGCTCTTCCGCTACGGGCACCGCGGCCGCACCCTCGTCCTCCTCGCCGACTTCGAGCGCCGGATGCCGGAGGCCGACCCCTCGACCCGCGCCCTTCACGTGGGCTGCGGCGCGGCCCTGCTGAACCTGCGGGTGTCCGCCGCCCACCACGGCCTGGACGCGGCCACCACCTTGCTGCCCGAGCCGTCGGATCCGGTCCTCCTGGCCTCCGTACGCCTGGACGACCGCCCCGAGGCCCCACGCGGGCAGACCGACGAAGCGCTCCGCGCTCTCCACCCCGCTATCGCGGACCGGCACACCAGCCGCTACCCGTTCGACGAGCGGGCGCTCCCCGACGACGTCCGCGCACGCCTCGTCCGCGCGGCCCGTGCCGAGGGCGCGGACCTCGTGTTCCTGACCGAGCCCCACCTGGAGACCGTGCTCGATCTGATCCGGGACGCCGAGGGATACGACCGTGGAGACCCGGCGCGGGAGGCCGAGCAGGAACACTGGACCCGCTACACGAAGACCGACGCGCCGGTCGACGGAATCCCCGACTACGCCTTCGGCCCCCGCGACGCCGCCGGGAGAGCGACCAACCGCGACTTCGCCGGCACCGCCGCCCTCGCCGGCCGGGCCCGCGTCCTGTTCGAGCACCAGCCGCAGCTGGCCCTGCTGAGCACCGAGGGCGACCGCCCGGCGGACTGGCTGCGCGCCGGTCAGGCGCTGGAGCGCGTCCTGCTCACCGCGACGCTGGACGCGGTGTCCACCTCGTTCGCGACCCAGCCCCTCGAATGGCCGGACCTGCGCTGGGTCCTGCGCGACCCGGTCCACGGCACGGGGAACCCCCAGATGATCATCCGCCTGGGATACGGGCCCACCGGGCCGCGCACGCCGCGCCGCCCCTTGGACCGGGTGCTGACGATCGAACCGTAGAAGCGCCGGGGCGAGGCGCCGGAACCACACGCGGGTCCGGCCGAATCCGAGCAGAGAAGGCGGTGTGAGCGATGCGGCTCCCCGTAGTCGTCGGAGTGGACGGGTCGGAGGGCAGTCTGCGTGCCCTGGACTGGGCCGCGGCGGAAGCGGCCCGCTCCCGGCTTTCCCTGCGCATCGTGCACGCGTCGCTGTGGGAGCACTACGAGGGTCTGCGGCCGACCGCCGACAGCGGGCGACCTCCCGAACAGATCCTCGCCGAGCATCTCGTCGCCTCGGCCCGGGACCGCGTGCGAGACCTCAGCCCCGGGGTGAGCGTGGTGGCCGATGTGCAGCCCGAGGACCCGGTGGCCGCACTCGTCCGGGAGAGCCACGAGGCGGCGCTCGTCGTCCTGGGGTCCCGGGGCCGGGGCCGGATCGCCGGAATGCTCCTGGGGTCCGTCGGACTCGCGCTCGCCGGCCGGTCCCACTGCCCGGTCGTGGTCATCCCGGCGACGCCGCCGCTCGCCCCGGCGGAACCCGGCCGCGTGGTCGTCGGGATCAGCGACGCCACCGGCCCGTCGGCGGCTGCCGTCTTCGCGCTGGCCCAGGCCGCTTCGCGCCACGGCGAGCTGGTGGCCGTACGGGCCTGGCGCCGCCCCGCGCACGAGTTCCTGAGCCGTACGCCCCTTCCGGGCTCCCCCGCTTCCGCACACCGCCGACGGGCCGAGGAACACCTCGAAGAGGTCCTGGGCGCGCTGGCCGAACGGGACGATTCCGGAACCGTGGTCCACCGGTCGGTGACGCAGGGACCGGCGCACCAGGTACTGATCGAAGCCGCCGAGGGCGCGGAACTGCTGGTCGTCGGCGCCCGGCGGAGCAGCGGATGGCACGGGCTCCAACTGGGCCCGGTCGACCACGCGGTGCTGCATTACGCGCCCTGCCCGGTCGCCGTCGTCCCGGATACGTACCAGGGCTGATGCGCGTCGGTCCACGGCCTTACGGTTCTCCTCGTACCGATGTACTCACGTTCGAGTCGATGTACTCACGCACGAGGGGGAGGCCGCCCCATGGCCGATGCCGCCGCACACCTTGTCACCACGCTCGCCGCACCGCTGGACCGTGCACAGGACGCGGCGGACGCCCCGCGCCTCCTGCGGTGGCCCGCGCGACGGCCGGACGCCCGGCCCGCTCCCGGTGGCGGGCAGTCAGCAGAGGGCCCGCGTCTGCTCGTCCAGCGCGGTGACACCGAGCTGGTCGCCGTCGACCCCGACTCCCCGGGCGCGGCGGCGGTCCGCTTCCCCGCTCCCTGGCCCCGCCGCTTCGGCACCAGCACGGTGGCGCCGAACGGTGAGCTCGCGGTGTTCGCCGGGGTGCACGCGGTGCGCGCGGTGGACCCGACGGGGGCAGTGCGCTGGGAGGTCGGACACGGCTGCTGGGAGGGCAGTTGCCGCACCCTCCACACCGCGTACGAGGAGTACGCGACCGACCACCGGCATCGGTACGCGGACAGCGGATCGGCCGTATTCTCCGCGGACGGGACGCTCGTGTGGGCCCATGTCCGCGGCCCCGTCGCCGCCTCCGGACCCGATCCGGAGGCGCTGGACGAGTGGCTGGTCATCGACGCCGCCGACGGACGAGTGCTCGGCCGGGCGGACGCGGAGACGGCGGCGGTCGGCTCGGATCACATCCCGCACCCGGACCCCGCCCGGATGGGACTGTGCGTCGGCGAGGGGCAGGACGGGGTGCCGATGCTGTGGGGCAGATGGGACGGCAAGAAGCTCTCCGTGGAGCGGTTCTGCGACGACGAGCGGATCCTGACGGACGTGAGCCCGTCGGGCGAGCGCTTCCTGACGGTGACTCATTACGAGGAGACGCTCGGCGTGCACCGGGTCGACGACGGCTCCGTACTGTCCGAACTGGACACCGAGCACACCGTCCCCCGCCACCCCGAGGCCGATCCCGACGACCAGGACGCCGACGAGACGCTCTGGGACTACGAGTGCGGCTTCCTCGACGAGGAGACCGTCGTCGCCGGTACGTCGGAGAGGGACGGGGAGTACGGGGAGGAGCGCCACTGGCTGGTGAGCGCGACCGGGGATCGGATGCGGCTGACCGCGCGGATCACCTACCCGTTCCCGATATCCGGCGCGCCCACGGCCCTCGGTGACGGCACCTGGTACACGGTGTCGGCGGCGGGCGACGCACTGCATGTGTGGAGCCGATAGCCCGGCGGCACGGGCCGGGGCCGCGGCGTCGGCCCCGGCCCCCATCCACCGGGCGCCGGTCGCCAATCACCCGCATCCGGCCATTCGTTCATTGGCCGGAGAGTGATCTCCAACGGCCTCTACGACGTCCCGGGGCTACCGGCCACCCGCCCTCCGGCCGCCGCTGTCAGGCGCCGGGCGGCCGCCAGCCGGGATCGCGGCCGGTCAGCGCCAGCACCTGCTCGAAGGGGCTGGCCCCGTCCGGCACGGGGTGGGGCTCGCCGAACACCTTCGCCTCCCGGGCCATCGGAGCCATCGCGACCAGCCCGGGACCGATCTCGTCCAGCACCGACGCGTCCGGGGCGAACTCCTGGCCGGTGGCCCGCGCCAGGTCCCAGGCGTGGACGGTCAGATCGCCCAGCACCATGTTCCCGACGGTCCTGGCCGGGAGCCCCATGGCCCCCGCGGTCCCCTCGTCCGCGCCGGGCACGGCCCAGGCCGCCACCAGCCTGGCCGCCTCCTCGCCGAAGCGGGCCCGCCAGTTCCCGGTGACGATGTCCGGCGCCGCACCGAACTCGACGTCCTCCCTGGCCGCCAGGGCCTGGAAGTTGACAATCACTTGGAAGAGATGGTTGATCAGAGCCCTTACGTCGTACTCCGCGCAGGGGGTGGGGGCTTCGAGGCTGTTGTCGTCGATCCCGTCCAGCACGGTCACGGCCGGTCCGGCGGCCGTCTCCAGCAACTCACTGATCTTCGTCATCCTTCGACGATGCACGACGGGGCGGTCCGGCGCTTGAAGAAACGCGACATCGTCCGCACCGGCGGACCACGCACCATAGGATCGCCGCCATGGCCGGTCCTCGACGCGACACCCGGGGCATCGTGGACGCCCCCGAACTCTTCACCCAGGTACGTTTCCGCCGCCGTGAACCCGCCGCCGGGCTGCGGCCGTACCTGGAGCACTACTGGCTCATCGACTGGGACCTGTCCGAGCCGTACACCTCCCACCTGGTGCCGCACCCGTCCGTGAACCTGGTCTTCCAGCGGTACGAGGGCAAGGCCGATTTCGCGGAGGTCTCGGGCATCGGGCTGGAGCTCTTCACGCAGAAGCTGGAGGGCCGGGGCCGGGTCTGCGGGGTGCAGTTCCGGCCCGGCGGTTTCCGGCCGTTCGCGCCGGACCGGCCCGTCGCGGAGTGGACGGGCCGACGGCTTCCCGCCGACGAGGTGTTCGCCCCGCCCGCCCCGCCGTCGGACGTCCTCGGCCCGGCGGACGAGGACGCGCGGGTGGCGGCGCTCGACACGTACCTGCTGGCGCTCGGCCCGGAACCGGACCCGCTGGCCGAACGCGCGATGGCCCTGGTCGACCTGGTGCGCACGGACCGCACGGTGCGCCGCGTCGACGAACTCGCCCGCGCCGAGGGGCTGTCGTCGCGCTCGCTCCAGCGGCTCTTCGCCACGTACGTCGGCGTCGGCCCCAAGTGGGTCATCCTCCGCTACCGCATCCACGAGGCGCTGGAGCGGGCCGAGTCGGACCGGCAGGTGGACTGGGCGGCGCTCGCGGTGGAGCTCGGCTACAGCGACCAGGCCCATCTGATCAGGGTCTTCACGGCCACGGTCGGCGTGCCCCCGACGGCCTTCGCGCCGCACTGACCGCCGGTTGTCAGTGCCGCGTCCTACAGTTCCGGCATGGAACGCACCGCTTCATCGCCCGTACGGATCGAGGCCTGGTCGGACGCCGACCTGGAGCTGCTCCGCCGCGCCAACGCACCGGAGTTGATGGACCACCTGGGCGGACCCGAGTCGGAGGAGCAGCTCATAGCGCGTCACCAGCGCTACGTGGAGCTGAGCGCGGACCGCACGGGCCGGGGCAGGATGTTCCGCATCGCCCTGACGGACGGGGACGACGCCGTGGGCACGATCGGTTTCTGGGAGCGGACCTGGCAGGGCCAGGAGGTGTACGAGACGGGGTGGGCCGTCCTCCCCGGATACCAGGGCCTGGGCATCGCGACGGCCGCGACGACGGCCGTCGCGATGCAGGCTCGGGCCGAGCGCAAGCACCGCTTCCTGCACGCCTACCCGTCCGTCGGGAACGGCGCGTCGAACGCGGTGTGCCGCAAGGCGGGCTTCACCCTGATCGGCGAGTGCGACTTCGAGTACCCGCCCGGCCAGGCGCTGCTGACGAACGACTGGCGGCTGGACCTGGACCCGGACGCGGTCGGGGACGGCAACAGAGACGGGGCCGGAGCGCGCTGACCTCGGTCGGCCGCCGCGTCGTGCCGTAGCCGACCCTCACGCCCAGGAACGTCCCGGGCCTGCCCGGGACGTTCTTAAACGTTTGACGGCCGGGGCTCCCTGCTGGATATTCATCTGCGTCACGCAGTTTATGCGTGTCGCAGACATGATCATGCGCCCAGAGGGGATTCCTCCACCATGCACACTCTCGTCACCGGATGCCGCGGCCGTATCGGCTCCACGCTCGTCGCGCTGCTGCACCGCGACGGCCACACCGTCCGCGCGGCCTCGCGCACCCCCGGAGACCTCGCCGCCACGGCCACCGCGCTGCCCGCCGGCGTGCCGGTCGTGACCTGCGATCTCGGCGATCCGACCACCTTCGGGGCCGCCCTCGACGGCGTCGACTCCGTCTTCCTCTACGCCGACCCGTCCGGCGTCGACGCCTTCCTCGCCGCGGCCGAGTCCGCCGGGGTCGACCACATCGTGCTGCTCTCCTCCAGCTCGGTCCTCGCCCCGGACGCCCGGGACAACCCGATCGCCGCCTCCCACCACGCGGTGGAGCAGGCGCTGACGGCCTCGCCCCTCACCACGACGCTGCTCCGTCCGGGCGCCTTCGCGAGCAATGCGTACCAGTGGGCACAGTCGGTACGGGCCCACGGCTCCGTCGACCTCCCCTACCCCAACAGCCACTCCAGCCCCATCGACAGCACGGACATCGCCGAGGCCGCCCTCGCCGTTCTCACCGACCCTCGCCTGCGGGGCGCGGCGTACCACCTGACGGGCCCCGAATCGCTCACCGCCGCCGAGCAGGTCGGCCTGCTGGCTGCGGCGTCCGGGCGCCCCATCACGGTCAACACCGTGACCGGGGCGGCCTGGAAGGAGTCCATGGCCGCCTTTCTGCCCGAGCCGGTCGCCGACGCGCTGCTCGGGTATGCGGCCGCTTCGGGCGGCTCCCCGGCCGAGGTGACCGGCGAGGTCGAGAAGCTGACCGGCCACCCGGCCCGCACCTTCGCCGCCTGGGCCGAGGAACACGCCGCCGCCTTCCGCCCCTGAGCCCGCCCGCATACCCGGCGCACCCCGCACACCGGGCGCACGCCGACACCGAAACCCTCTGGCTGACACACCCCGGCCGATGACATCCTGACGAGGTGAACGGACCGGAGATCCACCTCGAAGTCGCCCCCGAGCTGCGGCTCTTCGTCGCGCATGAACGCCGCCGGGGACGCACGGCCGTGACCACCGACGGCTCCTCCACCCTCGGCCATGTCGTGGAGTCGCTCGGTATCCCGCTCACCGAGGCCGGACAGATCCTGGTGGACGGCCGGCCCGTGCCCGTCTCGCACATCCCGGGGGCCGGCGAACTGGTCGAGGTGCGGGCCGTGGAGCGCCCCCAGCACGTCCCGGGCGCGCCCCTGCGGTTCCTGCTCGACGTCCACCTCGGCACGCTGGCCCGGCGGCTGCGGCTGCTGGGCGTCGACGCGGCGTACGAGAGCGAGGACATCGGCGATCCCGCGCTGGCCACCCGGTCGGCGGACGAGCGGCGCGTACTGCTCTCGCGGGACCGCGGGCTGCTGCACCGGCGGGAGATCTGGGCCGGTGCGTACGTCTACAGCGACCGCCCGGAGGACCAACTCCGCGACGTGCTGGGGCGGTTCACCCCGCGCCTCGCCCCCTGGACCAGGTGCACCGCCTGCAACGGCCCACTGAAGGCCGCCGACAAGGACACGGTCAGCGACCATCTGGAACACGGCACCCGGCGCTCGTACGACGTCTTCGCGCAGTGCACGGAGTGCGACCGCGTCTACTGGCGGGGCGCCCACCACTCCCATCTGGAAGCGATCGTCACGAAGGCGCTCCACGAATTCGCGCCCACGTCCGCGAACGGCGCGTAGATCCGGGGAACGGCGTCAGCCCCGTCCAGAACCGGGGAACGGCGTCAGCCCCGTCCAGAACCGGGGGCCGAAGGGCCGGCCACGCCGGGGCCGGCCGTCGCCTCGCCACCCTCGGGCGCCGCGCCGCCCGCCGCCGTCGCACCGACACCCTCGCGCAAGGCCTCGACCTGGAGCGCGCTCAGTTCGACCGTTCGCCGCATGTGGGTGATGAGCAGGGCCACCTCGTCGTCGTCGTATGCCCCGAACATCGCCGACCACGCCCCGTTCAGCCGCTCCCACACCGCGCCGATCTCCGCCATCCGCTCCGGCACGGTCGTCACGAGCACCCGTCGCCGGTCGACGGTGTCACGCTCGCGCGTCACGTACCCGCCCCGTTCCAGCCGGTCCACCAGCCGGGTCGCCGAGCCCGTGGTCAGCCCGGTCAGCTCCGCGATGCGGCCCGTGGTGACCGGCGCCGCCTCCAGACCGAGCAGGTTGAGGCACTGCAGATCGGTCGGGTGGAGCCGCAGGTGGTCCGCGACGGCCTGGTTGAACAGCGCGTACGCGGCCATGTAGCGGCGTGACTCGACGGTCAGCTCGGCCATCAACGCACTGCGGCGGGGCTGGGACTTCTGCGACATGCAGAGAGTGTACGAAGCAGACAACCGCCGGGCCCCGGACCGGCCGGCCGACCGGCCTACGGCGCCTCGGCGGTCAGATAGCGCTGGACGGTGGGCGCGAGCCAGGCGATCAACTCGTCGCGCGACATCTCGACGGCAGGCCCGAACCGCAGCACGTAGCGCGTGAGCGCCATCCCCAGTATCTGCGAGGCGACGAGCGCCGCACGGTGGGACGCTTCGGCCGGAACGGGGCAGACACCGACCGTGACCGCGCCGATCTGCTCGGCGAAGACGGCCCTCATCCGCTCCGCACCGGCTTCGTTGGTGACACCGACCCTGAGCATGGCCGTGAGCACGTCGTCGTTCTCCCAGCGGTCCAGGAAATGCGCGACGAGGACCGCACCGACGTGCTTGCCCGGCATCGCCCCCAGCTGGGGCATCCGCAGGTCGATCGCGGAGGCGGCGACGAACAGCCCCTCCTTGTTGCCGTAGTAGCGCATGACCATCGACGGGTCGATGTTCGCGTCACGGGCGATGGCCCGGATGGTGGCGCGCTCGTACCCGTCGGCGGCGAACCGCTCGCGCGCGGCGTCGAGAATCGCGGCCTTGGTGGCATCCGAGCGGCGGGGCGCGGTGGCGGGCTTCGTCATGCCAACAAATGTAGGCCAACAAGCGTTGACATGCCAGCCGCGCCGGGTCTACCGTTGCCAACAAGCGTTGACCAACACTTGTTGGCACGAAGGTGACAGCCGACAGCCGATGAACGGGCCCAGGAGGCAGCCATGACCACCACCCCGAGCACCGCACCCGACACCGTCGATGTCCTCGTCGTGGGCGCGGGCCCCACCGGCCTGCTGCTCGCGGGGGATCTCGCCGCCCAGGGCGTCTCCGTCACGCTCGTGGAGCGCCGCCCGCACCGGACGAGCAACATGACGCGCGCCTTCGCCGTACACGCCCGCACGCTCGAACTGCTCGACAGCCGCGGCCTGGCCGACGAGCTGATCAAGACGGGCACCTCCCTCGTCTCCCTGCGCTTCTTCGGCAAGCTCTCGCTCGACCTCTCCCGGCTGCACACCCGCTTCCCCTTCGTGCTGATCACCCCGCAGTACGAGGTGGAGCGCCTGCTGGAGCGCCGAGCCCGCACCGCCGGCGTCCGCTTCCGGTACGACACGGAGCTGACCGGGCTCCAGCAGAGCGCCGCATCGGACTCCGTCACCGCCGAACTGCGCGAGCCGGACGGCAGCCGGGCCACTCTCGCCGCCCGCTATCTCGTGGGCGCCGACGGGATGCGCAGCCCCGTGCGCCAGGCGCTCGGGCTCCCCTTCCCCGGCAGATCCGTGATCCGGTCGATCGCCCTCGCCGATGTCCGGCTCACCGAGGAGCCGGACGACATCCTCACGATCAGCGGTGGCGGGGACGCCTTCGCCTTCATCGCCCCCTTCGGCGACGGCTGGTACCGCGTGATGGGGTGGAGCGGCGCGCGTCAGTCCGCCGACAGCGACCCCACCGACCCCGTCGACCTCGACGAGCTGCGCGAGATCACCCGTCTCGCCTTCGGCACCGACTACGGCATGCACGACGCGCGCTGGATCTCCCGCTTCCACAGCGACGAGCGCCAGGTGCCGTCCTACCGCACCGGCCGGGTCTTCCTCGCCGGGGACGCCGCCCACGTCCACTCGCCCGCGGGCGGCCAGGGCATGAACACCGGCCTCCAGGACGCCGCCAATCTCTCCTGGAAGCTCGCCGCCGTACTGCGGGGGCAGTCGGCCGACCCGGAAGCGCTCCTCGACAGCTACCACGCCGAACGGCACCCGGTCGGCACGAAGGTGCTCCGTTCCAGCGGCGCGCTCGTCCGCCTCGCCATGGCCCGCACCCCGCTCCAGCGGACGGTCAGGACCATCGCCACCACGGTGCTGTCCATGGTCCGGCCCGCCTCCGACAAGGTCATCGGCATGGTCTCCGGCATCTCGATCGCCTACCCGGCCCCGCGCGGTGCGCATCCCCTGACCGCGAAGCGCGCCCCCGACCTGAGCCTGCGGGAGGGCCGGCTGCACCAGCTGTTGCGCGACGGAACATTCGTCCTCGTCACTCCCGACGGCTCCGCCGCTCCGGCATCACCGGCCCCACTGGTGCACGCCCACTGGCGAGGTGACCGCACCACCACCCTGCTCATCCGCCCCGACGGCTACATCGCCTGGGCGAGCGACCACGCCGACCCGACGGCCCTGCGCGCCGCACTCGCCCAATGAGCACGGAACCCCCATCACCGGGGCCCGCGTCGCCGGGGCGCGGGGCGAAGGGACCGGCATCGAAAGGGCCGGCATCGAAAGGACACGCATCACCGGCCGGGGCTCAGAACACGTACTCGTCCCCGGTGGCCGGAGCCAGCACCTCGTGGTCGTTGTTACCGGGGTTCCGGTCGGTCGCGCCGCCGTTCCACAGCGTGTCGACGCGCACGACGACCTCGTCCGGCCGCTCCGCAAGCCGCAGTTCGAGTGCGAGCCGGCGCTCCTCCGCCCCATCGGCGTGCAGCGCACCCGTCCGGCACAGCACGGTCCACCGGTCGGCCTGCAGACAGCTCTGCGGAAGTTCCTGCCGTCCGGCGAGCGCCACCGACGTCCGCACGCGCACGGTCACACCCGCCAGGCTCGACGGACCGTGGTTCTCGGTCCGCACCCGGACCCCGAGCCCCGCACCCCACAGCCGGACATGCCCGTGGTGCGCCACATCGGCCTCAGGCGCAATGGCCACGGAAGGCACAGGCGCCGAAGGGACCGAAGGGCTCGACAGGGCCGAAGGAACCGAAGGAGTAGCCGCCGTGGCCGCCGCGGCACCCGCCCCCAGCACCACGGTCGCCGCCAACACCGCCGTCGAAGCCAGCCCAACCATCGAAGCTGTCGCGGAGACGGCTCGTGCGGATCCATGCGTCACTACCATGACCCGAAGATACCGATCACCCCGAATTATCCGTATTTGCCGACCGGTTCGGCGCGCCCTCCCCCTCATCCAGCCCCTCACCCCGTGAAACGCTGGCTCCATGTCCATCACCCGCTCCGTCGCTCTGTTCGTCGTCGCCGCGCTCTTCGAGATCGGTGGCGCCTGGCTGGTCTGGCAGGGCGTGCGCGAGCACCGGGGCTGGATCTGGATCGGGGCGGGCGTCATCGCGCTGGGTGCCTACGGCTTCGTCGCCACGCTCCAGCCGGACGGCGAGTTCGGCCGCATCCTCGCCGCGTACGGCGGTGTCTTCGTCGCCGGCTCGATCATCTGGGGCATGGTCGCCGACGGCTACCGCCCCGACCGCTGGGACGTGATCGGCGCGCTGATCTGCCTGGCCGGCATGGCCGTGATCATGTACGCCCCCCGCAACCACTGACCCCGCGCCTGCCTATCCTGGCTCCGTACCGATCAGCTGTCCGAGGAGTCCGCCATGGCCGCCACCCCGATCGCCGTCATCACCGGAGCGAGCAGCGGCATCGGCGCCGCGACCGCCCGGCAGCTGGCCGCAGCCGGCTACCGCGTCGTACTGACCGCCCGCCGCAAGGACCGCATCGAGGCGCTCGCCGCCGAGATCAACGAGGCGGGCCACCAGGCAACGGCCTACGCGCTGGACGTCACCGACCGCGATGCGGTGGACGAGTTCGCCACGGCGTTCCGTACCCTCGCCGTCCTCGTCAACAACGCGGGAGGCGCACTCGGGGCCGACCCCGTCGCCACCGGCGACCCCGCCGACTGGCGCCAGATGTACGAGACGAACGTCATCGGCACGCTCAACGTCACCCAGGCCCTGCTCCCCGCCCTCACCGGGAGCGGCGACGGCACGGTCGTGATCCTCTCCTCCACCGCGGGCCTCTCCACGTACGAGGGCGGCGGCGGCTATGTGGCCGCCAAGCACGGCGAGCACGTCCTGGCCGAGACCCTCCGCCTGGAGATCGTCGGCACCCCGGTCCGCGTCATCGAGGTCGCCCCCGGCATGGTCAGGACGGAGGAGTTCGCCACCACCCGCTTCCGCGGCGACACCGAGAAGGCGGCCAAGGTGTACGCGGGCGTCGACGCCCCCCTCACCGCCGACGACGTGGCGGACACCATCACCTGGGCCGTCACCCGGCCCAGCCACGTCAACATCGACCTCCTGGTGGTCCGCCCGCGCGCCCAGGCCTCCAACTCCAAGGTCCACCGCACCACCTGAGCGCAGCGAAGACAGGAAGGGCCCCGGACACACCACCCGCGCCCGAGGCCCTTCCGTTCAGCCGTGCGCAAAGACCTTCAACCGGGCCCCGGCCAAGGCCCTCAGCCCTTCACGCACACGATCTGCTTGAGCTTGGCGACGACCTCCACCAGGTCCCGCTGCTGCTCGATGACCTTCTCGATCGGCTTGTACGCGGCCGGAATCTCGTCCACGACGCCGGAGTCCTTACGGCACTCCACGCCCCGCGTCTGATCCTCCAGGTCGCGCGTCGAGAAGCGCCGCTTCGCGGCGTTCCGGCTCATCTTCCGGCCGGCACCGTGCGAGGCCGAGTTGAACGACTTCTCGTTCCCGAGGCCCTTCACGATGTACGAACCGGTGCCCATCGAACCCGGGATGATCCCGAAGTCCCCGGACCCCGCACGGATCGCGCCCTTCCGCGTGACCAGCAGGTCCATGCCGTCGTACCGCTCCTCCGCCACATAGTTGTGGTGGCAGGAGATGACCGGCTCGAAGGTCACCTTGGCCTTCTTGAACTCCTTGCGGACCACGTTCTGGAAGAGCGCCATCATGACGGCCCGGTTGTGCTTCGCGTACTCCTGCGCCCAGAACAAGTCGTTCCGGTACGCCGCCATCTGCGGGGTGTCGGCGATGAACACCGCCAGGTCGCGGTCGATCAGATCCTGGTTGTGCGGCAGCTTCTGCGCCTGCCCGATGTGGAAGTCGGCCAGTTCCTTGCCAATGTTCCGCGATCCGGAGTGCAGCATCAGCCAGACCGAACCCGACTCGTCGAGGCAGAACTCGATGAAGTGGTTCCCCGATCCGAGTGTTCCCATCTGCTTCGTGGCACGTTCCTGACGGAACTTGACCGCATCGGCCACCCCGTCGAACCGTCCCCAGAAGTCGTCCCAGCCCGGCGCCCGGAAGCCGTACAGCCGGTCCGGCTCCACGACCTCGTCATGCATGCCGCGGCCCACCGGAATGGCCTGCTCGATCTTCGACCGGAGCCGGGACAGGTCGCCCGGCAGGTCATTGGCCGTCAGGGAGGTCTTCACCGCGGACATTCCGCAGCCGATGTCCACACCGACCGCCGCCGGACAGACCGCACCGTGCATCGCGATCACCGAACCGACCGTCGCGCCCTTGCCGAAATGAACGTCCGGCATGACGGCGAGACCCTTGATCCAGGGCAGCGTGGCCACGTTGCGCAACTGCTGCATCGCGACGTCCTCGACCGAGGCCGGGTCGGCCCACATACGGATGGGAACCTTCGCGCCCGGCACCTCTACATAAGACATAGTTCCTCGATTCCCCCGAAAAGTCTGAAAGCGCAAAACCGGTGCCAAGGTCGGCAAATGAGTCGGTCGACCGGCATTCACAGCGGCGCGTGCGATACACATTGTGTCCACCGGTCGCCATCGAGCGGCAACCGTTTTTCGCACGAAGGGAGCCCAGGACCGTGCGACGAATGGCCTATGCAGCCGGCACCGCGCTACTGGCAGCGCTCGTCGTCGGCTGCAGCACCGACACCGGAACCGGTGGTTCCGCAGCCGACAGCAAGCCCGGCGAGACACCTGTCGCCGTCGCGGCACCCGGCAAGTACCGCACTCTTCCCGAGCCTTGCGGCGCCATCGCGACGTCCACGCTGAAGGACCTGCTCCCGGGCGCCGCCGAACTCTCCGAGGAGCAGCAGAAGAAGGTGTACGAGGGCACCGCCGCCGTCACCTACAACACCGACCGCCGGGTCGGCTGCCGCTGGAAGTCCGAAGCCCCCTCCTCCTCGCACACCCTGTCCATCGACTTCGAGCGCGTCGTGTCCTACGACCCCGTCGTGAGCGACGACGACCGCGCCCGCGAGGTGTACACGGAGAAGGAGACTTCCGCCGGCCTGACCTCGCCCTCCGCGACCCCCGACAGCG
The DNA here is from genome assembly GCF_026340595.1 of Streptomyces sp. NBC_01363. Taxonomy (GTDB): domain Bacteria; phylum Actinomycetota; class Actinomycetes; order Streptomycetales; family Streptomycetaceae; genus Streptomyces. The sequence goes on along the minus strand of NZ_JAPEPF010000001.1, from coordinate 2,217,127 downwards.
CGGACAGCAGCACGGACAGCAGCACGAAGGACGGCGCGAAGGACGGTACGAAGGACAGCGCGAAGGACGGTACGAAGGGCACGAAGAAGCCGACGTCCCCCGCCGCTTCCGATCCCGCCTCGGACTCCACCTCGGGCTCCGGCTCGGACTCCGCCTCGCACGCCCTGGCCGGCCCCACCCCCGAAGGCGAGAACACCGACGACGGGAACACCGACGGCGGCTCCGGCGGCCCGGACGAGAGCCTTCAGCCACGCGTCCTCGACGACCTCGGCGACAACGCGTTTCTGGACGACCTGCTCACCCGGGCAGGTTCCACCGCACAGCACCGCACGGTGAGCGTGGTATTTCGCACATCGAACGTCATCGTGACCGTCGAGTACACCGAGCAGCCGACCGTCTCCAGCATGGTCCCCGACAGCAAGGAACTGCAGGAGAAGGCCCAGGCAGTGGCCCGGAACCTGGTCGACAAGTTCAGCGAATGACCCCGTCCCGGGCGCCCCTGGCACGCGTCGCCCCCGACCGCCGGGCCCCCGGCCGGGGCGGCATCCCGTAGCAGTCCGTCGTACCGTGGCCCTCCGGAAACCCCTCCGGAGCAGCCTCCGGGACACCCTCCGGAACACCGGTCGACCACCCGCCCGACCACCTGGCAGCCCGCCCGCCGCGCCACCCGAGTGAAGGAACCATGCACCGTTCAGCCCCGCGACTCTCCCGCATACTCGCCTGCGCCGCCGTTCCGGTGATGCTCGTCGTCGCCGGCTGCTCGTCGGACTCCGGCGACAAGAAGGAATCGGGCTCGTCCGCGTCGTCCACATCGCCGAGCGCGAGCAAGAAGGCGGAGCCGACCGTCGAGCCCGCGAAGTTCGCCGCGCTGCCCGACCCGTGCAAGTCGATCACCAAGAAGACGGTCACCTCCCTGGTTCCCGCGGCGAAGTCCAAGAACGGCACGGCCACCACCTCCAGCGACACCTCGTACCGCGCCGGCTGCTCCTGGAACGGCCTCGACGACAACGGGGTGAAGGGTTCCCAGTACCGCTGGCTCGACGTCGGCTTCACCCGCTTCGACTCGGACCAGGCCCTGGGCAGCGGCGCCAAGCGCGCGCAGCAGGACTTCGAGAAGCAGGTCGCCAAGGCCAGGGCGGCCGAGGGTGCCAAGAAGGTCGCCGAAGCGCCCGTCAGCGGCATCGGCGAGCAGGCCACCAAGATCACCTACGACCTCACCAAGACGGGTGAGGACTTCAAGTACGCGACGGTCGTGGCCCGGACGGAGAACGTCGTCATCACCCTCACCTACAACGGCGCGGGTTACGCGGGCTCGAAGACCCCCTCCGCCGACGACATCCTGAAGGGCGCCGAGAAGGCGGCCAGGGAGGCGGTGGCCTCCGTCGCCGCCGGCGCGAAGTCGGACAAGCCGGCCGGCTCGGACAAGCCGAGCGAGAAGGCCACGGACAAGGCCGACGACCCCAAGGCGTCCGGCGACGACTCCTCGGACGGCAAGTCGAAGGGCAGCAAGACGACGGACAAGAAGACCTCCGCCCACAAGACGTCCGTCAAGAAGACGAGCTAGGGCCTCTCAACACCCCTGCCCATAAGCAGCTTTACGAAGCCCGGCGCTCCCCCGAGTACCGGGCTTCGCCCCTCCCCGCGCAACACGCCGCGTTCCCATGTGCCAGGCTGTGCCCGCCAGAAGTCGCAGCAGGACGCCGAGAAAGACGTCACAGCACGACGTCGGATACGGGAAACGGGGAGGGGAACGCGGGTGGCCGCGATGCAGCTGACACGCACCCACCGGATACTCATCGGTCTCGTGGTGGCCGGTGCGGTGCTCATCGCCGCGATCGGATTCGCGGGCTCGTACGCGGCGGTGCGCGAGCTCGCCCTCCAGAAGGGCTTCGGGGACTTCTCCCTGGTCTTCCCGATCGGCATCGACGCGGGCATCTGCGTCCTGCTCGCCCTGGACCTGCTGCTGACCTGGCTGCGCATCCCGTTCCCGCTGCTGCGCCAGACGGCCTGGCTGCTGACCGCCGCGACGATCGCCTTCAACGGCGCCGCGGCCTGGCCCGACCCGCTCGGCGTCGGCATGCACGCGGTCATCCCGGTGCTCTTCGTGGTCTCCGTCGAGGCCGCCCGCCACGCGGTGGGCCGGATCGCCGACATCACGGCCGACAAGCACATGGAGGGCGTCCGGCTCACCCGCTGGCTGCTCTCCCCCGTACCGACGTTCCGGCTCTGGCGCCGGATGAAGCTCTGGGAGCTCCGCAGTTACGAACAGGTCATCAAGCTCGAACAGGACCGGCTGATCTACCAGGCCCGCCTCCAGGCCCGCTTCGGCCGCAACTGGCGCCGCAAGGCCCCCGTCGAGTCCCTGATGCCGCTGCGCCTGGCGAAGTACGGGGTCCCGCTGGCCGAGACCGGCCCGGCCGGCCTCGCCGCCGCGGGCATCGAACCGGCCCTGCTGCCCCCGGCCCCCGCTCCGGCCCAGGTCGAATCGGGCGAGTCCCAGCCCGAGTTGCCGTACGCCCCCGAGCAGCAGTACGCCCAGCAGGACGAGCACCACCAGCCGCAACACCAGCACCAGTTGCACGGGCCGCACCAGCAGCACGGCCACCCCTCCGACCCGGCCGCCGCCGAGGAATGGCCCCAGGAGGGCCCCGGCTCGCACGAGAGCCCGTGGTTCGCGGCGCCCCAGGTGCCGGACGACGCGTACGAGAGCGCCTACAACCCGACGTACGTCGAGGGTCTGGAGCCGACCCCGGTGATGGTCCCGTCGGGCCCCGGCGGCCGCACCCGCCCCCTGGGCAACGTGGGCACGATCGGCGCCGTCCCGGGCCCCCGCACCGCGGAGCACCAGCAGCAGGAACAGGTCCAGCAGGCCCATGAACAGCCTCAGCTCCACGAACAGCCGCAGCTCCCGGAACAGGCCATGGAGCAGGCCAAGGAGCCCGAGCCGGACCCGGCCGAGTGGGCGCAGGAGGACGCGGAGTTCGCCGAGATCGCGTACGAAGTGTTCGCCGCGTTCGTGAACCAGCACAACGACTACCCGAGCGTCGACGCCCTGGACATACACGTCACGGACGGCCACAACGTCAGGCACCCGCGCAGCGCGGCGCTGATCCGCCGCCTGATGCCGGAGTTCAAGAACCGCTACCACGCCGAACTCGAAGCGGACCACATCGCCTGAGCCCCCGAGGGCTGTCCCGCAGCCCGCATCCGATCGACGGCAACGACGGAGGGCCGTCACCCGAATCACCGGGTGACGGCCCTCCGTACGTACGAAACAGCCGGACCGCTATGCGCCCAGGAGCCTGCGCACCCGCTCCGCCCCCACGGCCAGCAGCAGCGTGGGCAGCCGCGGCCCCGTGTCCCGGCTGACCAGCAGCCGGTACAGCAGCGCGAAGAACGACCGCTGCGCGACCTTCAGCTCGGGCGTCGGCTTGGCGTCCGGCTCCAGGCCCGCCAGGATCTTCGGCACGCCGTAGACGAGCGTGGTGAGCCCGTCCAGGGACCAGTGCGAGTCCAGCCCTTCCAGGAGCAGCCGCAGCGACTCCCGGCCCTCGTCGTCCAGCGAGCCGAGGAGCTCCTTGTCCGGCTCGTCGCGGACGATGGTGCGGGCCTCGGCCGGGACCTGGCTGGTGATCCAGTTCTCGGCGCGGTCGAGACGGGGCCGGGCCTCGTCCAGCGAGGTCAGCGGGTTCTCCGGGTCCAGCTCGCTCAGGATGCGCAGCGTCTGCTCGTCGTGCCCGGCCGTGATGTCGGCGACCGACGCGAGCGTGCGGTACGGCAGCGGGCGCGGCGTACGCGGCAGCTCACCGGCGGCCGTGCCGATGGCCCGCGCGTACGCGGCGGCGTCGGCCGGCAGCACCGAGCTGTCGGCGACCTTGCGCGCCAGCGAGTCCCACTCGTCGTAGAGCCGCTGGATCTCCTGGTCGAAGGCGATCTTGAAGGACTGGTTGGGCTTGCGGCGCGCGTACAGCCAGCGCAGCAGCGGCGCCTCCATGATCTTCAGCGCGTCGGCCGGGGTCGGCACGCCGCCCTTGCTGGAGGACATCTTCGCCATGCCGGAGATCCCGACGAAGGCGTACATCGGGCCGATCGGCTGCACGCCGTCGAAGATCTCGCGGACGATCTGGCCGCCGACGACGAACGAGGAGCCCGGCGAGGAGTGGTCCACGCCGCTCGGCTCGAAGATCACGCCCTCGAACGCCCAGCGCATCGGCCAGTCGACCTTCCAGACCAGCTTGCCGCGGTTGAACTCGCTCAGCCGCACCGTCTCGGCGAAGCCGCAGGCCGTGCAGGTGTAGTTCAGCTCGGTGCTGTCGTCGTCGTACGACGTGACGGTCGTGAGGTCCTTCTCGCAGTTGCCGCAGTAGGGCTTGTACGGGAAGTATCCGGCCGAACCGCCGCTGCCGTCGTCCTCGCTCGCCGCGCCGGAGCCCGCCTCGGCCTCCTGCTCGGCCTCGTCGACCTTCTTCTGCTGCTGCGGCTTCTTGCCGCCCTTGGCGCCCGCCGCGGCCGGGTCCTTCTTCGTCCGGTACCGGTCGAGGACTGCGTCGATGTCGGCGCGGTGCCTCATCGCGTGCAGGATCTGCTCGCGGTAGGCGCCCGCCGTGTACTGCTCGGTCTGGCTGATGCTGTCGTACTCGACGCCCAGCTCGTCCAGCGCGGCCGTCATGGCGGCTTTGAAGTGCTCGGCCCAGTTCGGATACGCGGACCCGGCCGGGGCGGGCACCGAGGTCAACGGCTTGCCGATGTGCTCGGCCCAGGACTCGTCGATCCCCGGGACACCATTGGGCACCTTGCGGTACCGGTCGTAGTCGTCCCACGAGATCAGGTGCCGGACGGTGTACCCCCGGCGGCGGACCTCGTCGGCGACCAGGTGCGGGGTCATGACCTCGCGGAGGTTGCCCAGGTGGATCGGGCCGGACGGGGAGAGGCCGGACGCGACGACGACCGGTTTGCCAGGCGCACGACGCTCCGATTCGGCGATGACATCGTCCGCGAAGCGGGAGACCCAGTCGGCCTCGGTGCTGCTCTGACTCTGAGCCACGGTCTGCACGTCCTTCTCTCTTGTAGGACTCGTAGGAACACCCTTGTGGGACTCGTAGGGGCTCCGCCCATTCTCCCAGGTCCTACCGGCAGCGCGAAAACGGCTTTACCGCCCGTGGAATACTGGGTGTGATCCCTTGTACTCCTACGGAAACGGCAGCCAGCCCATGGCCTCGGTCAATTCCCTCGCTTCCACGCTCCAGCAGCAGCTGGCGGACGCCCTGACGGCAGCTCTGCCGGATGCCGGCACCGCGGACCCGCTGCTGCGACGAAGCGACCGGGCCGACTTCCAGGCCAACGGCATCCTGGCCCTCGCCAAGAAGCTCAAGGGCAACCCGCGCGAGCTCGCCTCCCAGGTCACCGCCGCGCTCCCGGCGGGCGGCCTGATCAAGGAGATCGAGGTCTCCGGCCCCGGCTTCCTCAACGTCACGCTCGCCGACAGGGCCATCATCGAGACCCTCGCCGCGCGCGCCGCGGACGACGAGGGCCGCCTCGGTGTGCCGTACAACAGCGCCGCGGGCACCACCGTCATCGACTACGCGCAGCCGAACGTGGCCAAGGAGATGCACGTCGGCCACCTGCGTTCCGCGGTGATCGGTGCCGCGATGGCGCAGATCCTGGAATTCACGGGCGAGTCCGTGGTCCGCAGGCACCACATCGGCGACTGGGGCACCCAGTTCGGCATGCTCATCCAGTACCTGATCGAGCACCCGGGCGAGCTGACCCACGAGGGCGACGGCGGCGAGGCGGACGGCGAAGCCGCCATGTCCTCGCTGAACCGGCTCTACAAGGCCTCGCGGGTGCTCTTCGACTCCGACGAGGAGTTCAAGGCCCGCTCCCGGGACCGGGTCGTCGCGCTCCAGGCCGGCGACGAGGAGACGCTCGCCCTGTGGCAGCGCTTCGTCGACGAGTCGAAGATCTACTTCTACTCGGTCTTCAACAAGCTCGACATGGAGATCCGGGACGCCGACATCGTCGGCGAGTCCGGCTACAACGCCATGCTGGAGGAGACCTGCCGCATCCTGGAGGAGTCGGGCGTCGCCGTCCGCTCCGAGGGTGCGCTCTGCGTGTTCTTCGACGACGTGAAGGGCCCGGACGGCAACCCGACGCCGCTGATCGTCAAGAAGTCGAACGGCGGATACGGCTACGCGGCGACCGACCTCTCCGCGATCCGCGACCGGGTGCAGAACCTCAAGGCGAACACCCTGCTGTACGTCGTGGACGCCCGGCAGGCCCTGCACTTCAAGATGGTCTTCGAGACCGCCCGCCGGGCCGGCTGGCTGAACGAGGACGTCAAGGCCGTGCAGCTCGCCTTCGGCACGGTGCTCGGCAAGGACGGCAAGCCGTTCAAGACCCGTGAGGGCGAGACGGTCCGGCTGCAGGATCTGCTGGACGAGGCGATCGACCGGGCGTCCGCCGTCGTGCGCGAGAAGGCCAAGGACCTCACCGAGGACGAGATCACCGAGCGTGCCACGCAGGTCGGCATCGGCGCGGTGAAGTACGCGGACCTGTCGACGTCGGCCGCCCGCGACTACAAGTTCGACCTGGACCAGATGGTGTCGCTGACCGGCGACACCAGCGTGTACATCCAGTACGCGCACGCCCGGTCCCGCTCGATCAAGCGCAAGGCGGGCGAGCTGAAGTCCCAGCCCCACCCGGAGCTGGAGCTGGCCCCGGCCGAGCGCGCGCTGGCCCTGCACCTGGACCAGTTCGCCGAGGTCGTGGCCGAGGTCGCCACCGCGTACGAGCCGCACAAGCTGGCCTCGTACCTCTACCAGCTGTCGTCGCTCTTCACGACGTTCTACGACCAGTGCCCGGTGCTCAAGCCCGAGGTGCCGGGCGATGTGGCCGAGAACCGCCTCTTCCTCTCGGACCTCACCGCCCGCACCCTGCACCAGGGCATGGAGCTGCTCGGCATCCGGACCCCCGGGCGCCTCTGACCCCCGGGCGCCCCTGCCCGGGGCGCCCGCCCCTACGCACCGGCCCGGTGGCGAGAACTAGTTCGGCTCCGCGGTCTCCCACTGGGCCGTGTCGTACTGGTACCTGTACTCCGGCCGGGCCTTGATGCTGCTGGTACGGAACGGCTTCCCACCGTCGTCGATGCGCAGCGTCCCCTCCCGGCCGCCACTGCTCCACTCCAGCTCCAGGTACCAGCTGACGTCGTGGCCTTCGACGTGGGCGTCGAGGTCGAACACCTCCACATCGGTGGAGGACACCCGGAACGGGAAGTTCTTCGGCGGCACCCGCACGTCCCCCTGCTGACCCGCCACCGGGGTGAGGGTCGGCCGGCCGTCGTCGAGGTCGATGTCGAAGGACTGCGGGGTGATGCCGCTTCCGCAGCCCTCCCCCATCGAGTACGCCGACCAAGCCAGCGGCGCCTTCCGGGACAGCGTCCGCACATGCAGTCCGTTCAGCACGACGGCCTGCCCCGACTTCCCCTGCACGGTGACTTCGAGCAGCATGTTGCCGCCGTCCACCCCGCCGAGCGCCCTGGCCCAGCCGCGGGTGTCCTGCGGCGGGGGCGGCGGAGGCACGTCGTTCGGCTTCTGGTCCAGCACGTAGTACTTGCCGCAGGGCTCTTCCCAGTTGTACGAGCTGATGGTGGCGCTCAGCGGTACGCCCCCGCTCTGTTGACCACCCGACCCGGCTCCCGTGCCGTGCCTCCCGGACGTGGCGGAGGCGCCGCCGGACGGCGGGGACGAGACGGTCGCCGAGCCGGACAGTACTGGCTTGCCCGACTTCTTCGCCCCGCTGGGCGAGGCGGTGGGGCTCCTGTCGCGGCCGAGCAGGGCGGGCGCGGACCCGTCCATGTCCTGGCCGTCCACGGCGGGGGCGTTGCTGAGATCGTCGGTGTCCTTGCCCGACAGATTGCTGACGACGATCGAGGTGGGCACGCTCAGCGCGACGACGGCGGCGGCCGCGAGCAGCACGCGCGCCCGCCGGGAGGGCAGGAACCGCCTGGGCCGGCTCGCCCCGCCTGCCACGATCGTGGGCTCGGCTTCGAACGTGGGCTCGGGCGTGGGCACCGACACGAACGTGCCGCCGCCGTCCCCGCCCGCTTTCCCGTCCCGCCCTCCGGACGACTCCCCGGCCCCTGCCCCGGCCTCAGCCTCGGCCCGAGAGCCACGCCCCGCATCCGGAGACGTGTCCGCAGACGCATCCGGAACCTTGTCCGAAACCGCGTCCCGGACCGGCTCCGCAGGAGCAGGAGCGGAAGCAGCCGCAGCCGCAGGAGCGGGAGCAGCCGCGGCAGGGCGCCGCCGGGCCGCATCCGCCACGATCCACCGCCGGTGCAGCTCCACCAGCTCGTCCGGCCCGGCCCCGCACAACCGCGCCAGCCGTTCCACCGGGGCGTACTCGTTCGGCACCGCATCACCGTTGCAGTACCGGTGCAGCGTCGACGTGCTGACGTGCAGTCTTCCGGCGAGAACCCCGTAGCTGCGCCCCGAACGGTCCTTCAGTTCCTTCAGCAGAGCCGCGAATTCCCCGGCCTCCGGCGTCGCCACTTCGGCGTTCCCCCTCCTGGTCCGTCCCAGAACACCGTTCCAGGGACGTGGAATCTGCCCAGGTCACAGTACGCGCAGGCATTCCAGCTTCCCCAATGGGCTGTTCGGCGTTGCGGTCGGATTCCGCCGCCCCGCAAGCTGTGGACACACCGCAGCGACCACCGGGACGACGCAGTGCGAATCCACTTCCGCATCGAGCTCATCGATGTCGTGGCCATCGGCGTGTTGATCGTGTCCACCGCGATCGTCATGGTCCTGATCTGCCACAACTGACCGAACAACATCACCAGCCCACACACGGGGAGTACCACCATGCGCAGCAACCGCATCCGCACCACCGCCCTCGCCGCGACCGCCCTCCTGGCCGCCCTCTCGCTCACCGCCTGCGGTGGCAACGACAACGGGAACGACGGCAAGGCAGGCGCGGCGGCTCCGGCAGCGAACACCACCGCCACCACCCCCGACACGGGCAAGGACGCCAAGGACACCAAGAAGACCGACAGCGACGCGGCCAATGCCCCCGCCGAGAACGTCTCCACCACGTCCAAGAGCTCCACCGGCGGCAGCAAGAGCGGGAAGAACAGCGCCGGCACCACCGCAAGCGGCAGCAAGTCCCCCGTCACCTGCACCGGCTCGAACACCAAGGTCACCGTCAGCAAGGTGAGCCGCCCCATCAACCACCTGCTGCTCACGGCCACCAACACCGGCTCCGTGCCCTGCTACGCGTACCACGCGCCGGCACTCGGCTTCGACGACGCCCAGGCCGCCTTCCCGGTCCTCCGCGACAGCATCCCGCAGGCCGTGGTCACCCTCGCGCCGGGCCAGTCCGCCTACGCCTCCATCGGGCTGTCCGGTGAGCCCGACGGGCAGGAGCTGCACAAGAGCGCCCACCTCACGGTGTACTTCACCGGCAAGAGCAACCAGGGCTCCACGGGCGCCCCCGCCAAGCTGACGCTCCCCGCCGGCACCTCCTGGGGCGACAACGGCTTCGTCACCTACTGGCAGAGCGAAATGGCCGACGCCCTCATGTACTGATCCGCCAGCACGTACGGATCCGCCGACACGCACTGATCCGTCAGCACCTCGCCGGGGTCGTCCGCTCTCGCGGACCGCCCCTTGCCCGTCCCCCGACCGGACGGTTCGCGAGGGTCCCGCATGCAGACGGCGCGCCGGGGCCGGGGCGCGTCCAGCCCCAGCCGCCGAACGGTCTCCGGTAGCTGCACAGTGACTCCCGTTCTCCGCGCAGGGCGGGCGGTACGGATTGCCGCAGGGCGTAACGTCCCACCCACGCCCAACAGCCGGACATCTGCACTACGTTGACCGGTAGTCGACCCACGGGGGACACCGCATGGACCGGACCCGTCTGAAGTCACTGGGTTCTCTGGTGTCCGCGCTCGCGCTCGCGGCCCTCCTGCCGGTCCTCGTCGCGCTGTGGGTCGGCGACGGCGTGCAGAAGCTGCTCACCGGCGACTCCGCCACGGTCCACAGCGTCACGCAGTGCGTGGAGGGCGGCGGGCAGTTGCCTGCCGCCCACTGCTACGGGACGTGGGCGTTCGCGGACGGCCGCACGGCCTCCGGCGAGATCACCGGCGCCGAGGTGGCCGCCGGTGACACGATCTTCGCGGGCGATGGCTGGGCGTACGACTCCACGTCCCCGCTCCACTGGCAGATCTGGACCCCGGTCACGATCTTCGGCGCCGGAGCCGCCGCCCTGACGGCCTCCTGGCTGAGCTACCGCAGATCCCGCGACGCCCCGGCCCCCGGCCGAGCCCACGAGGACGAGCACTAGGGCGTGTTTTAGAAGTCCCGTCTGTCTCGCGGGGTCTGACACGCACGCTCGCCGCGTTGCCGAAATGCCCTAGTAGCTCCGCTACGAGGGCACCCCGGCGCCTTGCGATCGCACGCGCCAGACCCCGCGAGACCCGCCCTCCGGGCGGACGACGCTACTTCTAAAACACGCCCTAGCATCGACCGCATGGCGATGTTCGTGCACCTGACACCCTCGGCGAACGCGGCGCGCGTACGCCGTTCCGGAATACGGGCCGTCAGCCACGGCCGCGACGCATCGCGGTCACGGGGCCTCTACTGCTTCCCCGTCCTCCCCTCGTACACCCTCACCCACCAGTGGCTGCGCGAGCTGGCCAGGCACGGCGGCCCGCGCGGACTCGTCGCCGTGCACATCCGCCTGCCGGACGACGAACCCGTCACCGTGGGCCGCTACCACCGCGACCCCGCGACCGTCACGGCCGCCGAAGCCGTACGCCGTGTCGCCGCCCTGCCCGACCCGCGCGGCTGGGAAGTGTTCGTCCCCCGGCCCGTCACCCGGCGCGAGGTGCACCGTATCCGCGCGGTCAACCAGGTCACCGGCTGGCGTTACTTCCCCGACTCGAACGGCAAGGCGCCCTGCACCTGCTTCGGCTGCCGGGTACGCGGCGAGTACGGCTCCCGGCGCCTGCGGCAACGCCGCCCGCACCCCCTCGACGGACCGCCTCCCGCCGTCCCGGTCCTCCTGCGCCAGATCACCGCGGCGGGCAGCCCCGGCGACCCCGAACAGCTCGTCCAGACCCTCCACTGGTTCGGGATGCGCCGACGCGGACCGGTCGACCGACTGGCCCACCTCGCGGACCACCCGGACCCGAAGGTCCGCAGGGCCCTCGTATGGGCCGTCGAGAACTGGTCGACCCCGAGCACCACGGAACTCCTCCACCGCCTCGCCCAGGACCCGGACGCGACGGTCCGGGAGGCCGTCGACTCCAGCGCACCCGAGACCTGAGGCCCCTCGCGCCGACCGGGCTCGAACCCGTACAGATTTCTTGTACGGGTCGTACGCGCGTGACGCGGGCGCGCAGGTGGAAGTTGGCTCGGTATGCACCCCGGGAAGCGGAAGCGCAAGAACGCGTCGGCAATGAAACTTGTGGGCAAGCTGGTCGCCGTCTTCCGCAGGGCGGCCGGCCTGACCCAGACCCAACTCGCCGACCTGGTGGGCCACCAGGTGGAGACGATCTCCTCCATCGAACAGGGCAGACGCGCCCTACTGCCCGACCTGGCCGCCAAGTTGGACGAACTTCTGGACACCAAGGGCGCGTTGAAGGAGGCCGTGGCGCACATGCCGGAGATCGATCTGATCCCGGCGTGGGCGGAGGAGTACTTGGAGCTGGAGCGGGAGGCCCTGGCACTGTGCTTTTTCGCAAACCAGGTCCTGCCCGGCCTGCTCCAGACCGAGAACTACGCACGTGCCGTGTTCGACAGCCGAGTTCCCACGTTCAGCAGGGAGGAAATCGACACACACGTGGGCACGCGCCTGGAGCGCCAGGAAATCTTGCGCCGTGAAGTGCCACCGACCACCAGCTTCGTCATCTCCGAGGCCATTGTCCGAGACCGCCTCGGGGGCAATGAGGTGTACCGGGAAACCCTGCGTCGCCTCCGGGACTGCGCCGACCTGCCGGGCATTTCGCTCCAGGTCATGCCGCTGGGCCGGACGACCCACGCGGCGCTCGACGGGCCGTTCATCCTGCTGGAAACGCCGGACTATCAGCGCATCGCCTACACCGAAACTCAGCGCGGAAGCCAGCTCATCTCCGACCCGGACGAGATCAGCATCCTCGCCCAGAGATATGCGATGCTGCGGACACAGGCTCTCAACACCGAGGACACGAGGGGCCTGTTGGACCGGCTGCTAGGAGAGTTATGAGCACCGCACGAGAGTGGTTCAAGTCCAGCTACAGCGGCAGCGACGGCGGCGAGTGCCTCGAAGTCGCCTACGACTGGCAGAAGTCGAGCCACAGCGGCAGCGAAGGCGGCGAGTGCGTCGAGGTCGCCGCCCACCCCGCCGCCATCCACATCCGCGACTCCAAGAACCCCGACGGCCCCATCCTCACCGTCGCCCCCACCACCTGGGCGGCCTTCGCCGGCTTCGCCGCCGACCGGCAACTCGTCTGAACCCACCGGAGGGATACCACCGCATGGCTGTCATCCACCGCACCACGCTGACGCCCACCAAGCTGGAACTCCTCACCTCCTGGCTGCCCGCACAGCCCTGGTACCGCGGCAAGGGGCAGCGGCCCGAGCTGGCCAGGACCGGCGGGTTCCGGCTGGACGACCCGAAGGACGAGGTGGGGATCGAGTTCATGGCGGTCACCGACACCTCGGGGGACCAACCGGTCACGTACCAGGTGCCGTTCAGCTACCGCGGCGCACCGCTCGCGGGCGCCGACGACGCACTCATCGGCACGACCGAGCACGGGGTGCTGGGGCAGCGGTGGGTGTACGACGGGACGCGTGACCCGGTCCTCGTCGCCCAGCTGTTCGCGCTCGTCGTCGGCAAGGCCGAGCCGCAGATGCAGAGCACGAGCGACACCCCCGACCCGTCCGTCATCGCCTGGTTCGCCGAATCGGACACCCCGGCGGAGATCGCCGCCACGACCGCCACCGACGACCCGAACGGCACGGATCTCCTGGTCGCGACGGCACCCGCAGGCCGCCTGCTGTCCCTCCACGTCAACCGCGTTCTCCACCCCGGGCAGAACGCGGACGGACGGGCACTCGGCCACGTCACCGCGGACGCGCCGCTGCCCGACGGCACCACGGCGCGCACCGCGTACGTCGTCGTTCACGCACGCCCGTAGCCCGGACCGCCCTGCCCCGCCCGGCCGTTGTCAGTGGTCGCGCCTAGAGTTCGGTTCATGGCGACGCTCCCGAACCCGCTCCCGTCCCTGGCCACCTCAGGGCTTCGACTCCCGCCCGGCTCACTGGTGGACGCCACGATCGACGGCATCTGGCACGAGCCGCTGCTCTGGTGCGCCGACGAGCCCGCGTCCCACGGGACGTGGCGCGCGCTGCGCGCGGCCGGGCGGACGGTCGGCCTGCTCCCCGTGCTGATCGACGGCGGGCGACGCGACCAGTGGCCCGGCGACTGGGACCTGATCCCGGACAGCACGTCGTACCCCGGCGATCACGACGCCGAGGAGGTGCTCAGCGAGTACTGGGAGGACTGCGCGCCCGAGGAGCTCGACGCCGCCGAGGGCGACTGGCCGGGCCTGGCCCCCGTCCCGGCCGCCGAGGGACAGGACACCCCCGACGACCTGGCGGCCGCCATCGCCGAGGAGTGCGTCGGCCCGGACGGCTGGTACCCCGGCTCGCGGGTGGCGCTCGTCCCGGCCCGACGCAGCGCGGACATACCGGCGGCGATCGGCTGGTCGGGCCCGGTCAACTTCGAGGACGACACGGCCCGGCTCTGCGCCGTGCTCCGCTCCTGGGAGGACCGCTTCGGCATACGGGTCGTGGTGCTGGGCTTCGACACCCTGACCGTCTCGGTCGGGCGCCCGCCCACCACCCTCCCGGAGGCCCGCGCGGTCGCCGCCGAGCACTTCGCGTTCTGCCCGGACAACATCAACCAGAACCCGCCGTACGACCTCGACGTCTACGCCGAGAAGATGGTGCTGGACCAGGAGACCTGGTCGTTCTGGTGGGACTGACCCGAACCGACCGGAGGCCCTAGGTACGGCAACTCATGTGCCGCACCGGGGCGCCCGGTTGAATCGCACGCATGCCCGACATTGTCACGGACGACGCCCCCGATAGCCCCCGGCACACCTGGATCGCCTCGCTGATCTCCACGGTCGTCACGCTCCCGCTCGCGTTCTTCGCCCTGGTGTACAGCATGCTTTCGCCGATGGCCTGCGACTCCTGCTCGGAGGCGGATGCCGACCGCTTCGACGCCAGCTTCGATCCGGCCTGGACGGTCTCCTGCTGCGGCCTGCTCCTGGCCCTGGTCATACTGGTGGCGAGCTGGGTGTTCACCAGGCGCAGACCGCCGGCCGCGATCGGCCTCGCCGTGGCCGCACCCGCCACCGTGTTCTTCACCTGGGTCGCCTTCATGACTCTGATCAACTGGCCCTGAGCCTTCGAGCGGAGGAACACCGCCCGTGAACCCCGAGCCGGCCCCGGACGAGGCCACCCACGCCACCCGCGCCGGCCGCCTCGCCCGCCTCGTCGAAGAGTTCCGCGTGGTGCGCCAGTACGCGGCGATGGTGCTCGGCCCCTACGCCTAGGACGACCCGGCGGTCACCGAGGCTCTGATCGCCGCAGGAGAGTCCGAGGAGGACCCGCTCGTCCGGGCCTGCGCGAGGTCCGCCCTGGAAGAGGCGGGCCTCGCCTGAGCGCGCCCGGTCGCCGCGCCCGCCGACAAAGTCGGATATCACGGACTGTTCCTCCGGAAAGGCCGTCCGGGACGCGTTCACCACTCGTGCCTGACGGGCCCCGGGACAACCTGATCGCGATCCGGAACGTCCTCTCTCACAAGCCCCGCGCCACCGGTACGGGACGGTGAACGAGGAGCTTGAGCATGGCCCGAAGCCCCATCCGCCCCATCCGCGCGATCCGCCATCGCAGACTCGGCATCGACTACCCCCGCCGGGGAAAACGTACTTGGCGTCGTTGGATCCCTTCGTGGCGGCAGATGCTGAGCGGGGTCATGCTCGGACTCGTCGCGCTGGCCGGCCTGTTCGCCGTGGTGTACGCGTCCGTCGACATCCCGAACGAGAACGACGAGGCGCGCAGGCAGGGCACCGTCTACTACTGGGCGGACGGCAGCCAGTTGGTGAGCGTGGGCGCGGTCAATCGGCAGAATGTCACGCTCGCCGACATACCCCGTTCGGTGAAGAACGCGGTCATCGCCGCCGAGAACGAGACCTTCTACTCCGACCCGGGGGTATCGGCGACGGGCATCGCCCGAGCGGCCGTAAGCATCGTCACAGGCGGTGAGACCCAGGGCGGCTCCACCATCACCCAGCAGTACGTGAAGAACACCTATCTCAGCCAGGAGCAGTCGGCCACCCGGAAGTTCAAGGAATTCTTCATCTCGCTGAAGGTGAACAACAAGCAGAGCAAGAAGGAGATCCTCCAGGGGTATCTGAACACCAGCTGGTTCGGCCGCGGCGCCTACGGCATCCAGGCAGCGGCGAACGCGTACTACGGAATCCCCGCGAAGGACCTCGACCCCAGTCAGGCGGCGCTGCTCGCCTCCCTGCTCAAGGGGGCGGAGCAGTACGACCCCGCGGGCGGCAAGGGCAACCACGAACGCGCCGTCGACCGCTGGGAGTGGATCCTCGACCGGCAGGTGGAGATCGGCACGATGACGAAGGCCGAGCGGGCCGCGTACCAGAAGTTCCCCGAGCCGAAGCCGGCCGCGAAGCCGACCAGCCTCGGCGGCCAGACCGGCTATCTCGTCGACATCGCCAACAAGTACATCAAGAAGCGTTCGGGCCTCACCGACAAGGACCTCTTCCGGGGCGGCTACCGGGTGCACACCACCTTCGACAAGGCCAGGGTGGGGCAGCTGGAGCGGGCCGTGCGCAGTGTGCGCAAGCGCGACCTCGACCCCAAGAAGCGCTCCGAGGACAAGTACGTCGAGGTCGGCGCCGCATCCGTGCGGGCCGACGGGGCCGTGGTCGCGGTGTACGGCGGAGCCGACGCGGTCACCCACTTCGCCAACAACGCCGACACCGCAGGCGTCCCCGTCGGCTCGGCCTTCAAACCCTTCGTGCTGGCCGCAGCCCTTCAGCACGGCGACGGGATCACCCTGGACAGCGGCTACGACAGTGGGGGGCGCCTGATCAAGGGCGGCCCGTACGCGGCACCTCCCGCCCCGTCGGGTGCCGGTCCCGGCCGGGCGATGGTCACGGCGCCGACGCCCCTGCGCGATGCGCTGATCAAGTCGTCCAACGCCACCTTCACGCTGCTCGGCAAGGACATCGGGCTGAAGAAGGTGAAGGAACTGGCGGTATCGGCCGGGCTGCACGAGGAGAGCCTGGCCCGTTTGGACAAGTCCTTCCCCCTCGGCACGTCCACACCGAGCGCGGTCAGGATGGCGGACGCGTACACCGCCTTCAGCAACGGCGGCATGAGGGCCGATCCCTACTCGGTGACCAGGATGACCCGGGACGGTGAGGCGGTCGAGGGCTTCGGGAAGCCCGAGCCGCGGCGCGCGATGGACGCCTCGGTGGCCAACGATGTGAACAACACCCTGGGGATGGTGGCCTGGACGCGGCTGGGTCAGGACGGGAAGTTCGGCACGTTCGCCAGGGCCAAGGCTGCCGACGGCCTCTCGGCGGGCGCGACCGCCAAGGACGACCGGATGAAGTCGGCCTGGTTCATCGGCCACACCGAAGGGCTGACCACGGCCGTCACGATGTTCCGCAACAAGCCGGGCACCCCTCAACTGCTGGGAATGCAGGGCGTGGGCGGGCCCGATTCAGGACGCGGCAATGTCTTCCCGCTCCGGATCTGGAACGCCTACGTCACGGGGAAGTAGGCCCACGGGCCAGGGTCCGGCAACGGCGTGGGGCCAAGAACCGACAGCGGCATGGGACCGGAACTGACAACCGGACAAAGCAGCACTCTGCGCATTGGTCTTGACCAATATCCTATTGCGTGAAGAACTTGGCCGTAGCCGCCACGGAATCTTTACAAGCACCTCCGCTGGAGAGACACGCCCCCATGCGCATATCCGCAACCGCCGCCACAGCGTCCGCAGTGCTCGGCGGAGCCCTCGTCCTCGGCCTCACGGCCGTCCCCGCCGCACAGGCCACGCCCGTCGCCGAGACGGCGGGCTGCACCACCGACGCCTTCGGAATCGCAGGAAAGTACGGCGAGTTCGTCCTCGGTGACGACGTCCACTCCCCCGACGCGGAAGGCGCGGTGGCCGTCGGTGGCAATGCCGACTTCCGCGGCGGCTTCAGCGCCGCCAACGAACTGACGGCCGCGGAGGTCGACGCCCTGCCCGGCCGCGCGTCGCTCGTCGTGCGCGGCGACCTGCTCAACGGCAGTTCGGTCACCGCGGTGATGAAGGGCAACGCGGTCGTCGGCGGCAAGGTCAGCGACCGCGCCCTCGAAATGCACTCCGGCACCTTCGGCAAGAACGCCGGACTGATCGACTTCGACGCCGAGTTCAGCAAGCTCCGGTCCTACTCCACCGCACTGGCGAAGGAACCCGCGACCGCCGGCACCGAAGTGGAACTGACCGGCAGCAAGCTGACCCTGGAGGGCGGGAACACCACCCGCAACATCTTCGAGGTGACGGCCGAACAGCTCGAAGGCGCCAAGGACATCTACCTCAAGGTCCCCGCCGGCGCCACCGCGGTCGTCAACGTCAGCGGCACGACGTACGACATGGCCAAGGCCGGCACCACCGGCTTCTTCCTCTCCGGCGGCCAGGACTACGTACTGGACGACAAGCTCCAGAGCGCCTCCGACGGCAAGGTCCGCGCCCGCCTGCTGTGGAACTTCCCCGACGCCGCCGCGGTCACCAAGAGCAGCCAGGCCGCCTGGCCCGGCAGCGTGCTGGCCCCCAAGGCACACCTGGAGCTGGGCACCGGCGCCCCCGTCAACGGCTCGGTCTGGGTCGCCTCGCTGCACGGCTCGGGCGGCGCGGAGACGCACCACTTCCCCTTCACCGGCTGCCTCCCGGAGACCGGCGAGACCCCGCCCCCGGCCACCCCGACCCCGGGCAACACCCCCGGCACCACGCCGCCGGTGACCGGCACGCCCTCCGCCCCAGCGAGCACACCGCCGGCGAGCGGCACCCCGTCCGACAGCCCGTCCGAGTCCGCACCGGCCACCCCCACCCCGTCGCAGAGCACGCCCGGCGGCAAGGACGGCGACCTGGCCTCGACCGGCAGCAGCGGCACCATCCCGCTGGCCATCGGCACCGTCGTGGTGCTCGCCGCGGGCGCCGGCCTGACCATGGCGGCCCGCCGCCGCTCCAAGCGGGCCTGACGCGAAAGGGCGCCTGTGGGAACCCCGCACACACGGGAATCCCACAGGCGCCCCGGCGCCTGCCCGGCTACGCGCGCCGCAGCCGCTGTGCGACCTCCGTCGCCCAGTACGTAAGGATCATCTGCGCACCCGCGCGCCGGATCCCGGTCAGGCTCTCCATGATCGCCGCGTCCCGGTCGATCCAGCCCTTCTCGGCGGCGGCCTCGATCATCGCGTACTCACCGCTGATCTGGTACGCCGCGACCGGCACGTCCACCGAGTCGGCGACCTTCGCGAGGATGTCCAGGTACGGACCGGCCGGCTTCACCATGACCATGTCGGCCCCCTCCGCGAGGTCGAGCGCCACCTCGCGCTGCGACTCACGGCTGTTCGCCGGGTCCTGTTGGTACGTCTTGCGGTCGCCCTTGAGCGAGGAGCCGACGGCCTCGCGGAACGGCCCGTAGAACGCCGAGGCGTACTTCACGGTGTAGGCGAGGATCGAGACGTCCTCGTGGCCCGTCTGGTCGAGCGCGTCGCGGACGACACCGACCTGGCCGTCCATCATACCGCTCGGGCCCACCACATGGGCGCCCGCGTCGGCCTGGACCTGGGCCATCTCGGCGTACCGCTCCAGCGTCACGTCGTTGTCGATCCGGCCGTCCTCGGTGAGCACACCGCAGTGGCCGTGGTCGGTGTACTCGTCCAGGCACAGGTCCGACATGATGACGAGATCGTCACCGACCTCCGCGCGCACCGCGCGCAGCCCGGCCTGGAGGATGCCGTCCGGGTCGGTGCCCGCCGTGCCCCGGGCGTCCTTCTTCTCGTCCGTGGGGACGCCGAAGAGCATGATCCCGGAGACCCCGGCCGACACCGCCTCGACGGCGGCCTTCCGCAGGGTGTCCAGGGTGTGCTGCTGCACGCCGGGCATGGTCGAGATGGCGACCGGGGCGTCGATGCCCTCGCGCACGAACGCCGGCAGGATCAGATTCGCCGCATCGAGCCGTGTCTCGGCGACCATCCGCCGCATCGTCGGGGTCGTCCGCAGCCGCCGGGGGCGGGAGCCGGGGAAGTTTCCGTACACAGTCATCCTTCGAGATTAGACCCGCACACATCACCGTCTTACCGACACCTGTGCCGGAAAAAGACCGCGAAACGGGCAGGGGCCCGGCTGCCGAAGCAACCGGGCCCCTCACACTCCTCGACCTCTTCTTCGACCGAGCAGGTCAGGTCGTCGTACGACGCCGCCGCGCACCGGGACGCCGCTCGCTCGGCCGCGTCACCGGATCGCCGGCCTCCTTCGCCGCCTCCCGGCGCCGGGCGCCGAACTCCGCGAGCGCCTGGGCCAGCTTGTGCACCGACGGCTCCGGGGAGAGGACGTCGACGCGCAGCCCGTGCTCCTCGGCGGTCTTCGCCGTCGCCGGGCCGATACACGCGATGACGGTCACGTTGTGCGGCTTGCCCGCGATGCCGACCAGGTTCCGCACGGTCGACGACGAGGTGAAGAGCACCGCGTCGAAGCCGCCGCCCTTGATGGCCTCACGCGTGTCGGCGGGGGGCGGCGAGGCGCGGACCGTGCGGTACGCGGTGACGTCGTCGACCTCCCAGCCCAGCTCGATGAGCCCGGCCACCAGCGTCTCGGTGGCGATGTCGGCACGCGGCAGGAAGACCCGGTCGATCGGGTCGAAGACCGGGTCGTACGGCGGCCAGTCCTCCAGCAGACCGGCGGCGGACTGCTCACCGGACGGCACCAGGTCCGGCTTCACACCGAAGTCGACCAGCGCGGCGGCGGTCTGCTCGCCGACGGCCGCGACCTTGATCCCGGCGAAGGCACGGGCGTCGAGCCCGTACTCCTCGAACTTCTCCCGGACGGCCTTCACGGCGTTGACGCTGGTGAAGGCGATCCACTCGTAGCGGCCCGTGACCAGGCCCTTGACCGCGCGCTCCATCTGCTGGGGCGTACGGGGCGGCTCGACGGCGATCGTCGGGACCTCGTGCGGCACGGCACCGTATGAACGAAGCTGGTCGGAGAGCGACGCGGACTGCTCCTTCGTACGCGGCACGAGAACCTTCCAGCCGAACAGCGGCTTGGACTCGAACCACGCGAGCTGGTCGCGCTGGGCGGCGGAGCTGCGCTCACCGACCACGGCTATGACGGGCCGGTGTCCCTCCGGCGACGGCAGGACCTTCGCCTGCTTCAGGACCTGGGCGATCGTCCCGAGGGTCGCCGTCCAGGTGCGCTGGCGGGTCGTCGTACCGGCGACCGTCACGGTCAGCGGGGTGTCGGGCTTGCGGCCCGCCGAGACCAGCTCACCGGCGGCCGCGGCCACCGAGTCGAGCGTCGTCGAGATGACGGCCGTGGCATCGCTCGCGCCGACCTCGGTCCAGCAGCGGTCGGAGGCGGTACGGGCGTCGACGAACCTGACGTCCGCGCCCTGCGGATCACGCAGCGGCACACCGGCGTACGCGGGCACGCCCACGACGTTGGCGACACCCGGAACGACCTCGAAGGGAATGCCGGCGGCGGCGCAGGCGAGCATCTCGGCACCGGCGCTCCCGTCCAGTCCCGGGTCGCCGGAGACGGCACGCACGACCCGCCTGCCGCCCCTCACCGCCTCCATGACAAGATTGGCCGCATCCCTGAGAACGGGAACACCGGCGGCTGCTGACTGCGCGTCAACAACCGTCAGCTCGGGCGTGCTTACGCTTGCCCGCGCATGGCAGCGAACGACGCCGAGGACGTCCGGCTCGGCGACAAGGACGTCCGCGCTCGCGAGCGCCTCGACGGCGCGCAGAGTCAGCAGTCCCGGGTCGCCGGGACCGGCGCCGAGGAAGGTGACGTGCCCTTGTGCGGACAGGGCCGGAAAGTCGGTTGCGGCGGGGCCGGTGGGGCTCAAAGTGCTCGCTCCCCCATAAGACCGGCCGCACCCTTGGCAAGCATCTCGGCCGCGAGCTCGCGACCGAGAGCCGCCGCGTCGTCCTGCGACGTGGGGACGGGACCGGTGGTGGACAGCTGCACCAGCGAGGAACCGTCGGTGGAACCGACGACACCGCGCAGGCGCAGTTCGTTGACAGCCTGTCCGTCGACCAGGAGGTCGGCCAACGCACCCACAGGTGCGGAGCAACCGGCCTCCAGGGCGGCGAGCAGGGCACGCTCGGCGGTCACGGCGGCCCGGGTGTACGGGTCGTCGAGCTCGGCGAGCGCGGCGGCGAGGTCGGCGCTGCTCGCAGCGCACTCGATCGCCAGTGCTCCCTGGCCGGGAGCGGGCAGGACGGTGTCGACCGACAGGAAGTCGGTCACCTCACCGGTCCGGCCGAGGCGGCTGAGCCCGGCCGCGGCGAGTACCACCGCGTCCAGCTCACCGCTCCGGACAAATCCGATACGCGTATCGACGTTCCCGCGGATCGCCACGGTCTCGATGTCGAGACCGTGGTTACGGGCGTACGCGTTGAGCTGCGCCATGCGGCGCGGCGAGCCGGTACCGATGCGGGCGCCGGACGGCAGCTGCTCGAAGGTCAGCCCGTCCCGCGCCACCAGTACGTCGCGCGGGTCCTCACGCACCGGCACCGCGGCCAGCACGAGGCCCTCGGGCTGGGCGGTCGGCAGGTCCTTGAGCGAGTGGACGGCGAAGTCCACCTCGCCGCGCAGCAGCGCGTCGCGCAGCGCCGCGACGAACACACCGGTGCCGCCGATCTGCGCGAGGTGCTCCCGCGAGGTGTCGCCGTACGTGGTGATCTCGACGAGCTCGACGGCGCGCCCGGTCACCTCGCTGACCGCGTCGGCGACGAGGCCTGACTGCGCCATGGCGAGCTTGCTGCGCCGGGTGCCCAGCCTCAGCGGCTTGTCGGCCCCCGCGCCCAGGGGTGAGTTGTCGGTCATGACCGCCCTCGATTCGGGTCGTTCAGGTCTGCCCGGGAGACGGCGGCGACCGTCTGCGGGTCGAGGTCGAAGAGTTCCCGCAGCGCATCGGCGTACCCGGCACCGCCGGGCTCGCTGGCGAGCTGCTTGACCCGCACGGTGGGCGCGTGCAGGAGCTTGTCGACGACGCGGCGCACGGTCTGCGAGATCTCGGCGCGCTGCTTCTCGTCCAGGTCGGGGAGGCGTCCGTCGAGCCGCGCGATCTCGCCCGCGACCACTCCGGCGGCCATCGTGCGCAGGGCGACGACGGTCGGGGTGATGTGGGCGGCGCGCTGGGCGGCGCCGAAGGCGGCGACCTCGTCGGAGACGATGGTGCGCACCTGGTCCACATCGGCGGCCATCGGGGCGTCCGCCGACGCCTCCGCGAGCGACTCGATGTCGACGAGGCGCACACCGTCGAGCCGGGCCGCCCCGCCGTCGATGTCGCGCGGCATGGCGAGGTCGAGCAGGGCCAGGCGCACGGGGCCGGTGCCCTGCGCGGGCACGGTGGTCCGGCGGACGGCCTGGCGCACCGCGCCGGCGCTGCCGTTCTCCACCCAGGCGGCGTGCCGGTCGACATCGGCGGGGGCGGGCACCGCGGGCGCGGCGGCGGGCGTCTCGACGGCGTCGGCGACGTCCAGGCCGAGCGCCTCGGCGACGGCCTCGGCGGTCAGCACGAGACCGGTCGCGCCGGTGCACGAGACGACGACGTCGGCACGTGTCAGTTCGTCGCGGACCGCGGCCATCTCCACGGCGCGGGCGGCCACGCCCGTACCCCCGGGCTGGGCCAGGATCTCGACGAGCCGGTCGGCACGGGCCCGGGTCCGGTTGGCGACGACGATCTCGGCGACACCGGTGCGGGCCAGGGTGGCGGCGGCGAGCGAGGACATCGAGCCCGCGCCGATCACCAGGGCGCGCTTGCCCCGGGCCCAGTCGGCGACGTCCGCGCCGGCCGCAAGCTGTTCCAGACCGAAGGTGACGAGCGACTGCCCGGCCCGGTCGATCCCGGTCTCGCTGTGGGCCCGCTTGCCGACCCGCAGGGCCTGCTGGAACAGGTCGTTCAGCAGCCGGCCCGCGGTGTGGAGCTCCTGCCCCAGCGCCAGCGCGTCCTTGATCTGGCCGAGGATCTGGCCCTCGCCGACGACCATCGAGTCCAGCCCGCACGCCACCGAGAAGAGATGGTGGACGGCCCGGTCCTCATAGTGCACATAAAGATACGGAGTGAGCTCGTCCAGACCGACGCCGCTGTGCTGGGCGAGGAGCGTGGACAGCTCGGCGACGCCCGCGTGGAACTTGTCCACGTCGGCGTACAGCTCGATGCGGTTGCAGGTGGCCAGCACGGCGGCCTCGACCGCGGGCTCCGCGGCGAGGGTGTCCTGGAGCAGCTTGGCCTGCGTCTCGGCAGCCAGCGAGGCCCGCTCCAGTACGGAGACGGGGGCGCTGCGGTGGCTCAGCCCTACGACAAGAAGACTCATGCCGGCATCACGGCGGGCATGTCCCCGTCGGGTCCCTTCCGGCTGCCGGAGGCCGAGCGCACCGGAGGCGCGGCCGGGTCCGAGCTGCTCTCGGCGGTGTCCTCGCCGGCCTTGCGCTGCTCATGGAAGGCGAGGATCTGGAGTTCGATGGAGAGGTCGACCTTGCGCACGTCCACGCCGTCGGGCACGGACAGCACGGTCGGCGCGAAGTTCAGGATGGAGGTGACGCCCGCGGCGACGAGGCGGTCGCAGACCTGCTGAGCGGCACCGGCCGGGGTCGAGATGACACCGATCGACACGCCGTTGTCGCCGACGATCTTCTCCAGTTCGTCGGCGTGCTGGACGGGAATCCCGGCGACCGGCGTTCCGGCCATCGCGGGGTCGGCGTCGATCAGCGCGGCGACCCGGAAACCACGGGAGGCGAAACCGCCGTAGTTGGCGAGCGCGGCGCCGAGGTTACCGATACCGACGATCACGACCGGCCAGTCCTGGGTGAGCCCGAGTTCGCGGGAGATCTGGTAGACGAGATACTCGACGTCGTACCCGACACCGCGCGTCCCGTACGAGCCGAGGTAGCTGAAGTCCTTGCGCAGCTTGGCGGAATTGACCCCCGCCGCCGCGGCGAGCTCCTCGGACGAGACCGTGGGTACCGAGCGCTCGGAGAGCGCGGTCAGTGCGCGCAGATACAGCGGAAGTCGGGCGACGGTGGCCTCGGGAATTCCTCGGCTACGGGTCGCCGGTCGGTGAGTTCGGCCAGTTGCCACGGTGCTCCTGCGGGATGAGCGGGGCTGCAGGCGGCCGTATTTCCCAAGACCGCCCCGTCGAATGCAGGCTATGTCTTTGTGAACGCGTGCACAAAGATAGTGTCCGTTTTGTCCGGTCAAAGTGACCGGGGTCACGCACATTCGTCGTGCGATCCCGGAACCAAGGATCGCATCAGCCCGTTGCGGGCCCGAAGGGGGCAAAGCGGCACACACTCCTCACAACCACTCCCCCGAGAGCACTCAAAACGCCCACGATGGTAACCGGCTTTCGCTCACGACCGCAGTGCCCGGCGCAGCCTCACCGGGTCCACCCGCCAGAACGTGTGCTGTTCGTCATCGATCAGCACCACCGGAATCTGCTCCCAGTACTCCCGGTACAGCTCCTCGTCCCGGGAGATGTCCTTCTCCTCCCAGGACGCGCCGGTCTCCTCGCACACCTCCCGCACCACCTGCCTCGCGTCGTCACAGAGATGACATCCGGGCTTCCCGACCAGGGTCACCACGCGTTCCGCGGGCTTCTTCTTCGTACGTCGCAACAAGGCACTCATGCCTTCATTCTGCGCCGCTGGAGGAACTGTTCCCTCCTTGATCCGGTACGCCCGGAATCACCCGTTCAACAGATCGGCGGTCAAGAGTTCACGCCGCGGCATCCCGGCAGGTCGGGAAGGGCCGAACCAACTGGCTATGCTCACGACATGGCCGCTCTTGGATGGCTCACACCACGTAGGCGCCCCGCGACAGCACGGAGTGTGCTGGCCGGCGAGGCAGCAGCTGAGGCAGCGCGGAAATCCACCCTCCCCGACGATCGGTCCCCCGGTGCCGAGCAGGGTGCCTCCGCGAAGGCGGAGGCCGAGGAAGCGCCCTTCCCCGTCGTCGGCGACGAGCGGGCCGCCGCCTTCTTCGACCTGGACAACACCGTCATGCAGGGCGCGGCGATCTTCCACTTCGGCCGCGGCCTGTACAAGCGGAAGTTCTTCCAGCGCCGCGAGCTGACCCGGTTCGCCTGGCAGCAGGCCTGGTTCAGGCTGGCGGGCGTCGAGGACCCGGAGCACATGCAGGACGCCCGCGACAGCGCCCTGTCCATCGTCAAGGGCCACCGCGTCTCGGAGCTGATGTCCATCGGCGAGGAGATCTACGACGAGTACATGGCCGACCGCATCTGGCCCGGCACCCGGGCCCTCGCCCAGGCCCACCTCGACGCCGGACAGCGCGTCTGGCTGGTCACCGCCGCCCCGGTGGAGACCGCCACGATCATCGCCCGCCGGCTCGGCCTGACCGGCGCGCTCGGCACGGTCGCCGAATCCGTCGGCGGCGTCTACACCGGCCGCCTGGTCGGCGAGCCGCTGCACGGCCCCGCGAAGGCCGAGGCGGTCCGCGCCCTGGCCGCCGCCGAGGGCCTGGACCTCGACCGCTGCGCGGCGTACAGCGATTCGCACAACGACATCCCGATGCTGTCCCTGGTCGGACACCCGTACGCGATCAATCCGGACGCCAAGCTCCGCAAGCACGCCCGCGCGCTCGACTGGCGGCTGCGGGACTACCGGACGGGCCGCAAGGCGGCCAAGGTCGGCATCCCGGCCGCGGCCGGCGTGGGCGCCATCGCGGGCGGCACCGCCGCCGCCGTCGCCCTGCACCGCCGCCGCCGCTGACGCACCCCCGCCCCGCCCGGCCCAGCCGTGGGCCGGGCCGGGCACGCCCGGACCTTCGCGGCCGATCGGAACCCCTTACCCACCGACCGCTCCGGCCAGTCGTCCTGCTCTCACACGGCCACAACCCGTCGCGCCGATAGACAGATCACGAAGTAATTCGATCAACAAACGGTCACGATGTGCTACTTGATGCGTCGTTTAGTCGCTACAGAAACGACGTAATCGGTGATTTGAGCAACTGGGTGTAGCACTGCCTGTACGAAGCGTTATTCTCCTCAGACGCATTCCGGAACCCACCACTCACTACGACGAGTGACGGTTTCGCACTGCACGTGATGGAAGCTCTGCCTCTGGGAGTCCCGTGTACCCACACGTCGGGGTTGACACCTCGGGCCTGGCTACGCTGCGCGCAACGGTCGCCGACCGCTTGCGCGGCTTCGTCCCCACCGCGTACGCCGTACCCGCATTTGCCACCCCTGCACCTGTCGGCCCTTGCTATGCCCTGGCCGAACGCGGTGCGGCGGTCGGAAGACGCAGCAACCGCGGCGCAACGACCACGTCCACCGTTCGTCGGCCGACCGCCGACAGTGACAGCGCGCGCATGATGGATCTCGTCGAGCGCGCACAGGCCGGCGAGGCCGACGCCTTCGGCCGCCTCTACGACCAGTACAGCGACACCGTCTACCGCTACATCTACTACCGCGTGGGCGGCAAGGCGACGGCGGAGGATCTCACGAGCGAGACCTTCCTGCGCGCCCTGCGTCGCATCTCCACCTTCACCTGGCAGGGTCGCGACTTCGGCGCCTGGCTGGTCACCATCGCCCGCAACCTGGTCGCCGACCACTTCAAGTCCAGCCGTTTCCGACTGGAAGTGACCACCGGCGAAATGCTCGACGCCAACGAGGTCGAGCGCAGTCCCGAGGACTCCGTCCTG
This sequence comes from Streptomyces sp. NBC_01363, assembly GCF_026340595.1. Lineage (GTDB taxonomy): Bacteria > Actinomycetota > Actinomycetes > Streptomycetales > Streptomycetaceae > Streptomyces. The sequence goes on along the minus strand of NZ_JAPEPF010000001.1, from coordinate 2,190,108 downwards.
GAGTCCCTCTCCAACGCCGCGCTCCTGCAGGCCGTGCGCCGGCTCAACCCCCAGCAGCAGGAGTGCGTGACCCTGCGCTTCCTCCAGGGCCTCTCAGTCGCCGAGACCGCCCGGGTCATGGGCAAGAACGAAGGCGCGATCAAGACCCTGCAGTACCGCGCCGTCCGCACGCTGGCCCGGCTCCTCCCGGACGATGCCCGCTGACCCCACCCCCGGCCGAATCACGCTCGGCGACACGTTCATCACACACTGGTCCGATCATCCTTCGTGCGTAACCCAAGTGCCGCGCTCCTCGTTGTGCCGGTTGCAGGCCCCCTGTCGTCACCCCGTGTCCGCCGACACTCACTCATTCGTGTGGAAGCGCTCAAGGTGTGCAACCTTCCGGATCCCAGGGGAGTCGACCGTCATGACGAGAGGAGGTGCCGCCAGTGATCGCAAACGTTTCGGCACACCGGCGGGCGAACGCCTTCGCCCAGGCCCTGGAGGAGCAGTCGCTCCGCGGTGCGGCGTCCGCACAGCCCGAGGAATCGGCCGAACCGGCCGACCACGGACCGCTGCTGGCCCTGGCGAACGGCCTCGGCGAGGTACCGCGGCCGGAGTTGGATCCCGAGGTCAAAGTGGTGCAGCGAGCCCAGCTCGTCGCCGCCATGGAGGCCATGCTCACCGAGGGCGGTGTGTCCGCGGGCCCTACGGTGCCCGAACAGCGCGCCAAGGGAGCCCACCGGGCCTCCCCGCTCCGGAAACTGCGACCTCGTTCACGCTGGACGAAGGGCCTCGCGGCCGGCGGACTCACCGTCGGTGTGGCAGCGGGAGCCTTCGGCGGAGTGGCCGCTGCCAGTTCCGACGCCCTGCCGGGTGATTCGCTGTACGGGCTCAAGCGCGGCATGGAGGACATCCACCTCGGCATGGCCAGCGGCGACGCCGACCGCGGCGAGGCCTACCTCGACCAGGCGTCGACCAGGCTCAACGAGGCCCGCCGGCTGATGGAGCGCGCCCGCTCCGGCGCCCTGGACCACGAACAGCTCGGCGAGGTCAGGCGCACGCTCAACGGCATGACGCACGACGCCAGCGAGGGCCACCGCCTGCTCCACTCCGCCTACCAGCAGAACGGCGCCATCGGCCCCATCCAGACCCTGGACTCCTTCTCGCGCTCGCACCGCGAGAGCTGGAGCAGCCTCCGGGACCGGCTGCCCGTACAGCTGACGGACATCGGCGACAAGGTCAGCTCGGTCTTCGACGCCATAGACGAAGAGGTCCAGCCGCTGCAGTCGCTGCTCCCCCGCACCCCGGACAGCGGCGGCGCCCAGCAGTCGGACACAGGGGAACAGGGCACGCAACCCTCGCGCACGGCCCCCTCGGCGCCCACATCACCGGAAGCCTCACACGGCCGTCCGGGCAACAGCACCTCGCCCCACCCGTCGGGATCGGGCAGCGCCCCGGCCGAGGGCCTGATCGCCGGCGGCACGGACGGCCTCCTCGGCACCCCGCCCCCGGGCACCGTGCCGTCCACCGACGGCCGGGTCAACACCCCACCCACCCCGGACGTCACCCTCCCGCCGCTCCTCCCCGGCCTGCTCCCGGGCCTGGGCATCAACGGCGAGGACCTGAACAACTAGCGCCACCTCGAACGGTTGGGGGGCGGGCTCACCGAGCCCGCCCCCCAACCGCGCATCGGCGCACCCCTCAGAAGAACACCGACCTCCGCTGCACCAGCAGCTTGTACAGCGTGTGCTGGATCTGCTCCCGCACCTGATCCGTCAGATTGAACATCAGCATCGGGTCCTCCGCCGCCTCCACCGGATACCCGCTCGTGGAGATCGGTTCCCCGAACTGGATCGTCCACTTCGTCGGCAGCGGCACCGCCCCGAGCGGCCCGAGCCAGGGAAACGTCGGCGTGATCGGGAAGTACGGAAACCCCAGCAGCCGCGCCAGCGTCTTCGAGTTGCCGATCATCGGGTAGATCTCCTCCGCCCCCACGATCGAGCACGGAATGATCGGCACCCCGGCCCGCAGCGCCGTGGACACGAAACCGCCCCGCCCGAAGCGCTGCAGCTTGTACCGCTCCCCGAACGGCTTCCCGATGCCCTTGAACCCCTCCGGCATCACCCCGACGACCTCGCCCCGCCGCAGCAGCCGCTCGGCGTCCTCCGCGCAGGCCAGCGTGTGCCCGGCCTTGCGGGCCAGCTCGTTCACCACCGGCAGCATGAAGACGAGATCGGCGGCCAGCAGCCGCAGATGACGGCCCGCCGGATGGTTGTCGTGCACGGCGACCTGGAGCATCAGCCCATCGAGCGGCAGCGTCCCCGAGTGGTTGGACACGATCAGCGCCCCGCCCTCGGAGGGGATGTTCTCGATGCCCTTCACCTCGACCCGGAAGTACTTCTCGTACACCGGCCGGAGCATCGACATCAGGACCTGATCGGTCAGCTCCTCGTCGTACCCGAACTCGTCGACGTCGTACTCGCCCGTGACCCGCCGCCGCAGGAACGCGAGCCCGCCGGCGATCCGCCGGTCCCAGTCGCCGCGCTCGTCCCGTCCCAGGGGCTGCCCGGCCCCCTCCGGCTCCTCCTGCGGCTTCGAGGCGTCCTGCTGCCCCGGAAGGGCGCTCACGGCCGCGGTCCCCAGCACGGAGGCCGCCGCGGGCCCCTGGCCCCGGCCGCCGCCCCCTGCGGACCGGCGCCGTGCGGGCCGCCCTGAACCGCCCGTCCGCGAACGGTCGTCGTCGAACGGAATGACCTTGGCATCCGCCATCGTCGATGCGCTCCTCTACCTGGCGCTGGGGGTCGGCTCGGTGTCGCCGGCCCCGGTGATCCCCGGAACATCGCCGCCCGCCCCGGCGAACGGCACGGCGGCCAGTCTGTCGACCGCCCTGCCCACCGCCCCGGGCGGCAGCAGTCCGGGCCCCTGACTGCGCGCGAACTCCGCGAACGTCTCCGCGGTACTGAACCCGGGGTGGAAGCCGAGGGTCTCGCGCATCTGGACCGTGGAGACCACCCGGCCATGGGTGAGCAGCCGGATCTGCTCCGGCGAGAAGTCCGTCATGCCGACCGTACGCAGCGCCTGGCCGACCCAGGTGACCGCGGGCAGCAGCAACGGCATCGTCGGCCGCCCCAGCCGCCGCGAGCACTGCGAGAGCAGCAGCACCCCGTCCCCGGCGATATTGAACGTGCCGCTGTTCAGCGTCCCGCGCCGCGGCTCGCCCGACGCGACACCCAATACGTCGACGACATCGTCCTCGTGCACGAACTGGAGCCTCGGGTCGTATCCGAACACCGTCGGCAGAACCGACAGCGACAGATAGTCGGCGAGCGGCGAATCGGCCCGAGGGCCCAGGATGTTCGCGAACCTGAGCACGCACACGGCCACATCCGGCCGACGGCGCGCGAAGCCCCGCACGTACCCCTCGACCTCCACCACGTCCTTGGCGAAGCCCCCGCTGGGCAGGGACTTGGGCGGGGTGGTCTCGGTGAAGACCGCCGGATCGCGCGGCGCCGAGCCGTACACATTCGTACTGGACTTGACCACCAGCCGCCGCACGCTCGGCGCCTTCTGACAGGCACCGAGCAGCTGCATGGTGCCGATGACGTTGGTCTCCTTGACCATCGTCCGGCCGCCCGTGCCGACCGCCTTGGCCGAGACGTCCAGATGCACCACCGTGTCGACGGAGTGCTCGGCGAGGACTCGGGCGATCGCGGGCTGGCGGATGTCCGCCGTCACGAAATCGGCGTCGCCCAACTCGTGTCCGGGCGTGACCGCGTCGACGGCGATCACCCGGTCCACGCCCGGATCACGCTGGATGCGCCGCACGAAGCGGCCTCCCAGCTGCCGGGCCGCTCCCGTGACCAGCACGACCTTCCCCAAGATCAGCGCCTTCCGTCGAAAGGTTTCCCCCTGGCCGTCACCGTAGCGGGTGGATGTTGCCCTGTGATGACCGCGCGGCGGCCTTCCCCGAAGTCTTTGGCCCGAATGCCCTTCGGCCCGAATGCGGGTCACTGCCCCCCACAACGCGCCGCAGCCCTCCCGCCGGATCGGCGGGAGGGCTGCGGATTCACGAACTGCGTTCGCCTACTTCTTGTTGCGACGCTGAACGCGCGTGCGCTTGAGCAGCTTGCGGTGCTTCTTCTTGGCCATCCGCTTGCGCCGCTTCTTGATAACAGAGCCCACGACTACCCTCGCTCACTTCTTCTTCACTGGTGCGGGGCGTCTGGGCCCACACGACCTACGTCGGCCTAGCCTACCCGCCAGCGCGTGAGGGGCGTAATCCGAGGTGAACCTCAGGCGGACTCCACCCCCACAAAGGACTCGCGGAGATACTCGTGAACCGCTTGCTCCGGAACCCGGAAGGACCTGCCCACCCGGATCGCCGGCAGATGACCGCTGTGCACCAAGCGGTACACGGTCATCTTCGACACTCTCATGACCGAGGCGACTTCCGCCACGGTCAGAAACTTGACCTCGTTGAGAGGCCTCTCGCTGCCAGCAGCCATGACCCACCTGTACCTTCCGCACGAGACGCGCACCGGCTTCCCCTCCGGTGACTCTTCGTCGTTGTGCGCTCACTCCCCAGGTTAGGGGCGGGTGATGCGAGTGGGGAAGAGGGGAGACGATCGGCCGCCTACCGTGACAGAAACGCCCGATTGAGCACATAGCGCGTGAGCGGCCGGTAGTACGCGGACGGCACGGCGTCATCGAGCGGAACGGCCACCGCCACCCGTCCCTCGGCCTCCCCGACGAACAGCGCGGGATCGTCCGTATCGGCCAGGCCGATCGCCTCAATGCCCAGCTGACCTGCCCCGCAGACCCACCCGTGGTCCCCGACGACCAGTTCCGGCAGCCGCCCGCGACCCTCCGCGGCCGCCTCCAGAACGACCCTGACCGGCAGCGGGGAATGGGTATGTGCGCCGGTGTCACCACCGGTGGACCGCACGCCGGGTTCGCGCACCATCGCGACTCCTCGTACGTAATCGAGGCTGCACGTGCGTACGCCGAACCGGGTCGTTATGTCGATACATCGCCCCTGCGCGGGAGTGAGTACGCGGCACCCGGCCGCCGACATGGCGTCTGCCAACGCTGCGTAAAAACCGAGCAGCCGGTGCGGATGACCGGTCCCGAACAGCACCGGCGCCCGCCGGACCGCGGCATGCGACAAGCGCTCGGCGAATGCGTCCAGACCTGCCAGGGTCCGCTCCGGATCGATCACATCAGTCCCCGAGACATGAGCGGGATCGTCCGAAACCCCGCACCTGTCGGCCATCAGACGCAGCAGATCGAGCTCCTTCCAGCCCCGCCCGGGGACAAGGCCGAGCGTCGCCCGCGGGTCCCTGGCCGCGAAGAGCCGATAGCTCCGCAGACTCGCTTCCCGCGAGGTCGCCACGGGCCCGGCCAGCCGGGCCGCAAGCAGATGCGCACGCAGCGCTCCGGTGCTCAACACCCCATCGATGCTCCCCCAATCACCCGGACGGAGGGCCGGAAGCCGGGTTACGCCCCACAGTTGGCGTAACCATTACGCGCCACCGCACGGAAACGTCCCCGCCACGACCACCCCGCCCGGATCAGGCCAGCAGACCCCGCAACGGAAACACCGCCCGTCGCGTCGCCAGCACCGCCTGGTCCAGCCGGTCCGCGGGGTCGTACCCCTCCTCCCACGACTTCCAGGAAGGAGTACGCCCGTCCGTCATCCGGGCCGGCCCCAACTGCCGGGTCCGGGCATAGACCTCGTCCCGCCACGACGACGGAATCACCGACTCCGGGTCCACCGGAGCATGCGCGGCGATCCCCACCAGATGCGTCCAGGACCGCGGCACCACATCGACCACCGCGTAACCGCCCCCGCCGAGGGCCACCCAGCGCCCGCCCTCCACGTACTCATGGGCGAGATCGTGACAGGCCGACATCACCGAGCGCTGCGCGTCCAGCGACACCGCGAAATGGGCGAGCGGATCCTCGAAATGCGTATCGGCCCCGTGCTGGCTCACCAGCACTTGCGGCCGGAAGTCCGCCAGCAGCTCCGGCACCACCGCGTGGAACGCCCGCAGCCACCCCGCGTCCCCCGTACCGGCCGGCAGCGCCACATTCACCGCACTGCCCTCACCCGCCCCGGAGCCGGTCTCCTCCGGCCAACCGGTCTGCGGGAAGAGCGTCCGGGGGTGCTCGTGCAGCGAGACGGTCAGGACCCGCGGGTCCTCCCAGAACGCCGCCTGCACCCCGTCACCGTGGTGCACGTCCACATCGATGTACGCGACCCGCTCGGCACCCAGCTCCAGCATCCGCGCGATGGCGAGCGCCGGGTCGTTGTAGATACAGAACCCCGCCGCACCGCCCGGCATGGCATGGTGCAGCCCGCCCGTGAAGTTCACGGCGTGCGAGGTGTCCCCGCGCCACACCGCCTCGGCCGCCGCCACCGACTGCCCGGCGATCAGCGCCGACACCTCGTGCATCCCCGCGAACGCCGGATCGTCCACCGTCCCGAGCCCGTAGCGCTGATCGGCCCGTTTCGGATCCGCCGACGCGGCACGCACCGCGGCCACGTAGTCCTCGCGGTGCACCAGCCGCAGCGTGGACTCCCCGGCGGACTTGGCGGCCACCACATCCACCGCGCCGTCGAGCCCGAACGCCCGGACCAGCCCCATCGTCAGGGCGAGTCTGACGGGGTCCATCGGATGACTTTCCCCGAAGTCGTATCCCGTTACTGCGTCATCCCACATCAACTGTGCGCGCCCGCTCATGCCCGCCACCGTATCGGGCGGACTCCGCGCCGAACGACTTGGCGTACACCAGCGTCGCGAGCACCAGCACCATCGGCACGAGCATCGCCCCCCGATAGCTCCAGGCGTCCCCGAGCGCCCCCACCAGCGGTGATCCCACCAGGAATCCCACGTAGTTGAAGACATTCAGCCGCGCGACGGCCGTATCGCTCGCCCCGGGGAACATCCGCCCGGCAGCGGCGAACGTCTGCGGCACGATCACACACAGCCCGAGCCCCAGCATGGTGAACCCGAGCATCCCGGTCCACGCCCCACCGGCCAGCGCCACCACCCCGAACCCGGCAGCGGCCAGCACGCTCCCGGACCGCACCACGGCCACCGCCCCGAACCGCCGCACCCCGAAGTCCCCGACGGCCCGCCCCAGCAGCGTCGTCACCATGTAGACGTTGTACGGAACGGTCGACAGCTGCTCCGAGCTCCCCAGCACGTCCTGCAGATACTTGGCGCTCCAGTTGGAGACCGTCGAGTCCCCGATGTACGCGAAGCTCATCACCAGACAGAGCGGCATCAGCAACTTGAAGGAGACCGAGGCCGCCGCCCCCTTGCCCTGCGACTCCCCCGACGCACCCTCGGCGTACCACCGGCTCCCGAGGAACGCGACGGGCAGCAGCACGACGACCGCCGGCAGGTAGGAGACCAGCAGCGAAAGGTCCCAGTGCGCCCCGGCCCATGCCATGGACGCCCCGGCGATCCCGCCCAGGCTGTACGCGGCGTGGAACCCGAGCATGATGGAACGCCCGTACGCCCGCTGGAGGCTGACCCCCATCATGTTCATGGAGGCGTCGAGCGCCCCGACGGACAGCCCGAACACGCCCAGCGCCAGAGCCGCCTCCCACAGTGCGTTCCCGGCCCCGGCACCGAGCAGCGCGAGCATCACGACGGGCTGGGCCCATCGCAGCACGACCCTGGGCCGCACCCGCGCGACCACCTTCTCGGTGACCACACTGCCCACCCCGGCCAGGATGGGCACCGCGGCCAGGAAGACGGGCAACAGCCCGTCGGATATCCCGTACCGGTCCTGAATGGCGGGAATCCGCGTCACCAGCAGCGCGAAGGTGACTCCCTGTACGAAGAAACTCAGCGCGAGGGAGGCCCTGCCGTGCCGCAAACGAGCATCTGTCATGGCCGCGAGCGTAAGGCCAGTTTCTACCCGTGGGTAGATGGATCAGGCGAGCAATTCCCGGAGTTGGCCCATGTCGGAGAAGTGCCCGTTCACCCCGGGGAGCCGGTCCGCCGGCATCATCGACGTAAACCCGTACACATCCATCCCCGCGGCCCTGGCCGCCTCCACGCCGAGCGGGCTGTCCTCGATGACGACGCACCGCTCGGGAGGAACCCCCATCCGCTCGGCGGCGAGCAGGAACAGATCCGGCGCCGGCTTTCCCTGCTCCACGTCCTCCGCGCTGAAGATCCACTCCTCCTCGAACCACTGGTCGAGCCCGGTCTTGCGATGCCCGACCCGGATCCGCTCATGGCTGCCGGAGGACGCGACACAGTACGGAACCCCGTCGACGACGAGCTTCCCCAGCACGTCCTCGACCCCCGCCACCGGTTCCAGCTCCTGCTCGAACGCGGCGAAGATCCGCGAGTGCAGCGTCGCGTCGAAGTCCGAGGGCAGCTTCTCCCCGGTCCTTTCCTCGACGAGATCGTGCACCCGGTGCACTGCAGCCCCCATGTAGTCCCGAAGACTCTCCTGGTACGAGGTGGGGTGACCGAGCTCCGTGAGGTACTCGGCCAGGATGGTGTTGGAGATCGGCTCGCTGTCCACGAGCACACCGTCGTTGTCGAAGATGACCAGTTCGTAGCGCATGGTTCGAGCCTAGACGCTCGGAACGCAGAAAAGCCCCGTGCCACAAGGGCACGGGGCTTTCCCGTAAAAGGAGTTCGGCGGCGTCCTACTCTCCCACAGGGTCCCCCCTGCAGTACCATCGGCGCTGAAAGGCTTAGCTTCCGGGTTCGGAATGTAACCGGGCGTTTCCCTAACGCAATGACCACCGAAACACTATGAAATTAACCAACACCGGAAAAACACGGCCGTTCGTTATTTCAGAACTAACACAGTGGACGCGAGCAACTGAGGACAAGCCCTCGGCCTATTAGTACCAGTCAGCTCCACCCGTTACCGGGCTTCCACATCTGGCCTATCAACCCAGTCGTCTACTGGGAGCCTTAACCCTTCAAGAGGGTGGGAATACTCATCTCGAAGCAGGCTTCCCGCTTAGATGCTTTCAGCGGTTATCCTTTCCGAACGTAGCCAACCAGCCATGCCCTTGGCAGAACAACTGGCACACCAGAGGTTCGTCCGTCCCGGTCCTCTCGTACTAGGGACAGCCCTTCTCAATATTCCTACGCGCACAGCGGATAGGGACCGAACTGTCTCACGACGTTCTAAACCCAGCTCGCGTACCGCTTTAATGGGCGAACAGCCCAACCCTTGGGACCGACTCCAGCCCCAGGATGCGACGAGCCGACATCGAGGTGCCAAACCATCCCGTCGATATGGACTCTTGGGGAAGATCAGCCTGTTATCCCCGGGGTACCTTTTATCCGTTGAGCGACAGCGCTTCCACAAGCCACTGCCGGATCACTAGTCCCGACTTTCGTCCCTGCTCGACCCGTCGGTCTCACAGTCAAGCTCCCTTGTGCACTTACACTCAACACCTGATTGCCAACCAGGCTGAGGGAACCTTTGGGCGCCTCCGTTACTCTTTAGGAGGCAACCGCCCCAGTTAAACTACCCATCAGACACTGTCCCTGATCCGGATCACGGACCCAGGTTAGACATCCAGCACGACCAGAGTGGTATTTCAACGACGACTCCACAACCACTGGCGTGGCCGCTTCAAAGTCTCCCACCTATCCTACACAAGCCGAACCGAACACCAATATCAAACTGTAGTAAAGGTCCCGGGGTCTTTCCGTCCTGCTGCGCGAAACGAGCATCTTTACTCGTAGTGCAATTTCACCGGGCCTATGGTTGAGACAGTCGAGAAGTCGTTACGCCATTCGTGCAGGTCGGAACTTACCCGACAAGGAATTTCGCTACCTTAGGATGGTTATAGTTACCACCGCCGTTTACTGGCGCTTAAGTTCTCAGCTTCGCCGACCCGAAAGTCAGCTAACCGGTCCCCTTAACGTTCCAGCACCGGGCAGGCGTCAGTCCGTATACATCGCCTTACGGCTTCGCACGGACCTGTGTTTTTAGTAAACAGTCGCTTCTCGCTGGTCTCTGCGGCCACCCCCAGCTCATGGAGTAAATCCACTCACCAGTGATGGCCCCCTTCTCCCGAAGTTACGGGGGCATTTTGCCGAGTTCCTTAACCATAGTTCACCCGAACGCCTCGGTATTCTCTACCTGACCACCTGAGTCGGTTTAGGGTACGGGCCGCCATGAAACTCGCTAGAGGCTTTTCTCGACAGCATAGGATCATCCACTTCACCACAATCGGCTCGGCATCAGGTCTCAGACTATATGCACGACGGATTTGCCTACCGTGCGTCCTACACCCTTACCCCGGGACAACCACCGCCCGGGCTGGACTACCTTCCTGCGTCACCCCATCGCTTACCTACTACAAGTCTGGTTCATCGGCTCCACCACTACCCTCAACTCCGAAGAGATCGGGCCGGCTTCACGGACTTAGCATCGCCTGATTCAGTATTGGGCGTTTCAAAGCGGGTACCGGAATATCAACCGGTTGTCCATCGACTACGCCTGTCGGCCTCGCCTTAGGTCCCGACTTACCCTGGGCAGATCAGCTTGACCCAGGAACCCTTAGTCAATCGGCGCACACGTTTCTCACGTGTGTATCGCTACTCATGCCTGCATTCTCACTCGTGAACCGTCCACAACTCGCTTCCGCGGCTGCTTCACCCGGCACACGACGCTCCCCTACCCATCCACACAGGCGTTGGCCCTTCATGTGTGAATGACACGACTTCGGCGGTACGCTTGAGCCCCGCTACATTGTCGGCGCGGAATCACTTGACCAGTGAGCTATTACGCACTCTTTCAAGGGTGGCTGCTTCTAAGCCAACCTCCTGGTTGTCTCTGCGACTCCACATCCTTTCCCACTTAGCGTACGCTTAGGGGCCTTAGTCGATGCTCTGGGCTGTTTCCCTCTCGACCATGGAGCTTATCCCCCACAGTCTCACTGCCGTGCTCTCACTTACCGGCATTCGGAGTTTGGCTAAGGTCAGTAACCCGGTAGGGCCCATCGCCTATCCAGTGCTCTACCTCCGGCAAGAAACACACGACGCTGCACCTAAATGCATTTCGGGGAGAACCAGCTATCACGGAGTTTGATTGGCCTTTCACCCCTAACCACAGGTCATCCCCCAGGTTTTCAACCCTGGTGGGTTCGGTCCTCCACGAAGTCTTACCTCCGCTTCAACCTGCCCATGGCTAGATCACTCCGCTTCGGGTCTTGAGCGTGCTACTGAAACGCCCTATTCGGACTCGCTTTCGCTACGGCTTCCCCACACGGGTTAACCTCGCAACACACCGCAAACTCGCAGGCTCATTCTTCAAAAGGCACGCAGTCACGACATGCAAGCAAGCTTGCATGCGACGCTCCCACGGCTTGTAGGCACACGGTTTCAGGTACTATTTCACTCCGCTCCCGCGGTACTTTTCACCATTCCCTCACGGTACTATCCGCTATCGGTCACCAGGGAATATTTAGGCTTAGCGGGTGGTCCCGCCAGATTCACACGGGATTTCTCGGGCCCCGTGCTACTTGGGTGTCTCTCAAACGAGCCGTCAATGTTTCAGCTACGGGGGTCTTACCCTCTACGCCGGACCTTTCGCATGTCCTTCGCCTACATCAACGGTTTCTGACTCGTCTCACGGCCGGCAGACCGCAAAAGAGAGATCCCACAACCCCGCATGCGCAACCCCTGCCGGGTATCACACGCATACGGTTTGGCCTCATCCGGTTTCGCTCGCCACTACTCCCGGAATCACGGTTGTTTTCTCTTCCTGAGGGTACTGAGATGTTTCACTTCCCCTCGTTCCCTCCACACTGCCTATGTGTTCAGCAGCGGGTGACAGCCCATGACGACTGCCGGGTTTCCCCATTCGGACACCCCCGGATCAAAGCTCGGTTGACAGCTCCCCGGGGCCTATCGTGGCCTCCCACGTCCTTCATCGGTTCCTGGTGCCAAGGCATCCACCGTGCGCCCTTAAAAACTTGGCCACAGATGCTCGCGTCCACTGTGCAGTTCTCAAACAACGACCAGCCACCCATCACCCCGCTCCGAAGAACAGGTTCACTGGGGCCGGCAACTGAAGGCGACCATGACGGCCGTACCCTCAGATACCCAACAACGTGCCCGACCCGACCTGCCGTCCCCCACGTTCCACGCCGAAGCAGTACTAGTGAAAAACAACCTGTCGTGCCGAATAGTCAACGTTCCACCCATGAGCAACCACCGTCGAACATTTGCCGACGTAATGGCCTCTGGACTCCTTGCGGAATCTAGATGCTCCTTAGAAAGGAGGTGATCCAGCCGCACCTTCCGGTACGGCTACCTTGTTACGACTTCGTCCCAATCGCCAGTCCCACCTTCGACAGCTCCCTCCCACAAGGGGTTGGGCCACCGGCTTCGGGTGTTACCGACTTTCGTGACGTGACGGGCGGTGTGTACAAGGCCCGGGAACGTATTCACCGCAGCAATGCTGATCTGCGATTACTAGCAACTCCGACTTCATGGGGTCGAGTTGCAGACCCCAATCCGAACTGAGACCGGCTTTTTGAGATTCGCTCCGCCTCGCGGCATCGCAGCTCATTGTACCGGCCATTGTAGCACGTGTGCAGCCCAAGACATAAGGGGCATGATGACTTGACGTCGTCCCCACCTTCCTCCGAGTTGACCCCGGCAGTCTCCTGTGAGTCCCCATCACCCCGAAGGGCATGCTGGCAACACAGAACAAGGGTTGCGCTCGTTGCGGGACTTAACCCAACATCTCACGACACGAGCTGACGACAGCCATGCACCACCTGTACACCGACCACAAGGGGGGCACCATCTCTGATGCTTTCCGGTGTATGTCAAGCCTTGGTAAGGTTCTTCGCGTTGCGTCGAATTAAGCCACATGCTCCGCTGCTTGTGCGGGCCCCCGTCAATTCCTTTGAGTTTTAGCCTTGCGGCCGTACTCCCCAGGCGGGGAACTTAATGCGTTAGCTGCGGCACCGACGACGTGGAATGTCGCCAACACCTAGTTCCCAACGTTTACGGCGTGGACTACCAGGGTATCTAATCCTGTTCGCTCCCCACGCTTTCGCTCCTCAGCGTCAGTAATGGCCCAGAGATCCGCCTTCGCCACCGGTGTTCCTCCTGATATCTGCGCATTTCACCGCTACACCAGGAATTCCGATCTCCCCTACCACACTCTAGCCTGCCCGTATCGACTGCAGACCCGGGGTTAAGCCCCGGGCTTTCACAACCGACGCAACAAGCCGCCTACGAGCTCTTTACGCCCAATAATTCCGGACAACGCTTGCGCCCTACGTATTACCGCGGCTGCTGGCACGTAGTTAGCCGGCGCTTCTTCTGCAGGTACCGTCACTCTCGCTTCTTCCCTGCTGAAAGAGGTTTACAACCCGAAGGCCGTCATCCCTCACGCGGCGTCGCTGCATCAGGCTTTCGCCCATTGTGCAATATTCCCCACTGCTGCCTCCCGTAGGAGTCTGGGCCGTGTCTCAGTCCCAGTGTGGCCGGTCGCCCTCTCAGGCCGGCTACCCGTCGTCGCCTTGGTAGGCCATCACCCCACCAACAAGCTGATAGGCCGCGGGCTCATCCTTCACCGCCGGAGCTTTCAACCCCGTCCCATGCGGGACAGAGTGTTATCCGGTATTAGACCCCGTTTCCAGGGCTTGTCCCAGAGTGAAGGGCAGATTGCCCACGTGTTACTCACCCGTTCGCCACTAATCCACCCCGAAGGGCTTCATCGTTCGACTTGCATGTGTTAAGCACGCCGCCAGCGTTCGTCCTGAGCCAGGATCAAACTCTCCGTGAATGTTTTCCCGTGATCGGGACAACACAACACGAGAGCGGAACGACCGGACGGAATAAGACCGGTCGTTCACAGCGTCCTCGCTGTGTAAATTGCCCACCGGGTCAGTGACCCCGTGGGACTTTCAAAGGAACCTCCAACCTGCCGAAGCAGGCCGGGGTATCAACATATCTGGCGTTGACTTTTGGCACGCTGTTGAGTTCTCAAGGAACGGACGCTTCCTTTGTACTCACCCTCTCGGGCTTTCCTCCGGGCTTTTCCCTTCGGTCTTGCGTTTCCGACTCTATCAGACTCTTTCGTGTCCGATTCCCGGTCGAAGCGGGTTGTGCTTTCCAGTTCTTCGCTTTCGCGCTTCCCTTTCCGGCGAGTCCGACTCTATCAGATCCTTTCGGGCCTGATTCCCAGTCAGCGGGGTTCGTCTTCCCGGCTGTTGGGCCGTTCCGACGAGTGAGACTTTAGCGGAATCCTGGGCCCCGACGCTAATCGGGTTCGCGCTCCTTCGAACGCGGATTCCTCATTTCGCAAATACGCACAGAAAGTCCGGCGTCAGATGTCGCTGACTAGATGTGGTCACTGCGGAATGGCTGTCCGGGGACCGACCGGAGTCGGCGCTCACGTCGGACAACTCGGAGCACATTACGGATCCGGGCAGGCCCTGTCAACCCCGGGCCGGGTCGGGTCCTGCTGGAAGGCCAGGCGGTAGTCGCGGGGGCTGGTGGAGAGGTGGGTGGCGAAGTGCTGGCGCATGGTGATCTCGCTGCCGAAGCCGGTGCGGCGGGCCACCTCGGGGAGGGGGAGGTCGGTGCGTTCCAGGAGCTTCTGGGCTGCGGCGATGCGTTGGGTGATCAGCCAGCGCAGCGGGGTCGTGCCGGTGGAGGCCTGGAAGTGGCGGGCGAAGGAGCGGGGGGACATCCCGGCGTGGGCGGCGAGGTCGGCGACCGTGTGGGGTTCGGCCAGATGGGCCAGGGCGAAGGCCCGTACCGCGGCGAGGGTGTCCGCGTCGCGGTCGGCGCGGGGGGTGGGGTGCTCGATGAACTGGGCCTGGGTGCCGGTGCGGAACGGGGCCGTGACCATCGAGCGGGCGATCGTCGCCGCCGTCTCGGCTCCGTGGGTCGTGCGGACGAGATGGAGGCAGAGGTCGATGCCGGCCGCGGTGCCCGCCGACGTCCAGATGTTGTCCTCGTGGAGGAAGAGGGCGTCCTGGGTGACCTTCACCTGGGGGTGGCGGGTGCTCAGGAGGTCGGTGAGGTTCCAGTGGGTGACTGCTCGGCGGCCGTCCAGGAGGCCGGCCTGGGCGAGCGTGAAGGCTCCGCCGCACAGGGACGCGATCGGGGTGGCTCGGGCGTGGGCGCGGCGGAGGGCTTCGAGGACCGGGGCGGGGGCCGGTGTCAGGTGGTCGTCGAGGCCGGGGACGACGATCAGGTCGGCACGGGCGAGCCAGGCGAGGGTGCGGTCGGGGGTGAGGGAGAGGCCGCCGCGCAGGGCGATGGGGCTCGGTTCCGCAGCGGTGCGGCGCAGGTCGAAGGGCGGGACACCGCGGTCGGTGCGGTCGACGCCCCAGACCTCCGTGATGACCGAGACGTCGAAGGCACGGATGCCGGGGAAGGCGACGAGTGCGATGCGGGTGGGCTCGGGGGAGGTCGCCATGGTGGCAGTAAAGCATCGATCGATGACTTTTTGACCTCTGGGGCGTGGGGTGGCCGGACGGCAGGATCGTTCGCATGGAGATCGCAGAGAACGCAGCGCTGATCGTGGTGGACGTGCAGGAGGGCTTCGAGGAGGAGGCGTACTGGGGGCCTCGGAACAACCCCGCGGCCGATCGGAACATCGCGGGGCTGATCGATGCCTGGCAGGCGAGCGGGCGCCCCGTGGTGTTCGTACGGCATGACTCGCTCACGCCTGATTCGCCCTTGCGGGTGGGGCGGCCGGGGAACGACTTCAAGGGGTATGTCGAGGAGCGGCGCGGGAAGGGCGGTGGGCCCGAGCTGTTGCTGACGAAGAGCGTGAACTCCGCCTTCTACGGGACGCCGGACCTTGCGGCGTGGCTGGACCGGAGCGGGATCCGGCAGTTCGTGGTGGCCGGGATCCAGACCAATATGTGCGCGGAGACGACGGCGCGGATGGGCGGGAACCTCGGGTACGAGGTGTTCTTCGCGCTGGATGCCACGCACACCTTCGACCTGGCCGGGCCGTGGGGGTGGACGCTGGGCGCGGACGAGCTGGCGCGGGCCACCGCCGTGTCGTTGCACGGCGGTGGGTTCGCGAAGGTGGTGCGCAGTGCGGAGCTGATCGCTGCCGCGGAGTAGGTCAGCCGTTGCCGGAGGCCAGTTCGCGGCTGCGGTCGCGGGCGGCTTCGAGGGCGGCGATGAGGGCGGCTCGTACGCCGTGGTTCTCCAGCTCGCGGATGGCGCTGATGGTCGTGCCGGCCGGGCTGGTGACGGCTTCGCGCAGCTTGACGGGGTGTTCGCCGCTGTCGCGGAGCATCACGGCGGCGCCGATGGCGGCCTGGACGATCAGCTCGTGGGCCTGGGCGCGGGGCAGGCCGAGCAGGATGCCGGCGTCGGTCATCGCCTCGACGAGGAAGTAGAAGTACGCGGGGCCCGATCCGGACAGCGCGGTTGCCGCGTCCTGCTGGGACTCGGGGACGCGGAGGGTCTTGCCGACGCCGCCGAAGATCGCCTCCGCGGCGGCGAGGTGGTCGGTGGTGGCGTGGCTGCCCGCCGAGATGACGGACATGCCCTCGTCGACGAGGACGGGGGTGTTCGGCATGACGCGTACGACCGGGGTGTTCGCGGCGAGGCGGTCCTCGATGAAGGCGGTCGTGATGCCCGCGGCCGCGCTGACGACCAGGCGGTCGGGGGTGACGTGCTCGGCGAGTTCGTCGAGGAGCCGGCCCATGTCCTGGGGCTTGACCGCGAGAATGAGGATGTCGGCGCGCTTGGCGGCTTCGGCGTTGCTGACGGAATCGACGCCGTAGCGGTTGTGGAGTTCCTCGGCGCGCTCGGAGCGGCGGGTGGTGACCAGCAGGTTCGCCGGGCGCCAGCCCGCCCGGATCATGCCGCTGAGCAGGGCCTCGCCGATCTTGCCAGTGCCGAGGACTGCGACTGTCTGGGTCATGTGGTTCACCCTCCGGGCGGTGCTGACGGTTCTCGGTGCTCGTGTCCGCCATCCTCGCACCGGCCCGTCAGGCGGTGCGGCGGCGGAGCGTGGCGGCGCCGAGGGCGAGGACGAGGAGGGCGCAGCCCGCCACGATCAGGACGTCGCGCACGAAGTCGCCGGTGATGTCGGTGTGGCGGAGGACCTCGTTCATGCCGTCGACGGCGTACGACATGGGCAGGGCGTTCGAGATCGCTTCGAGGACGGGTGCCATCCGGTCGCGGGCGATGAACAGTCCGCAGAGCAGGATCTGCGGGAAGATCACGGCGGGCATGAACTGGACGGCCTGGAACTCGGACGCTGCGAAGGCGGAGACGAACAGGCCCAGTGCCGTGCCGAGCAGGGCGTCGAGCAGGGCGACCAGGAGCAGCAGCCACGGGGAGCCGGTGACGTCCAGGCCCAGCGCCCAGACGGAGAGCGCGGTGGCCAGGAGGGACTGGACGATCGCCACGGCGCCGAACGCGAGGGCGTAGCCGGCGATCAGGTCGCCCTTGCCGAGCGGCATCGCGAGGAGGCGTTCGAGGGTGCCAGAGGTGCGTTCGCGCAGGGTGGCGATCGAGGTCACCAGGAACATCGTGATCAGCGGGAAGATGCCGAGGAGCGAGGCGCCGATGGCGTCGAAGACGCGGGGGCTGCCGTCGAACACGTACCGGAGCAGCGTGATCAGCACGACCGGGATGAGGAGCAGCAGTGCGACGGTGCGGGCGTCGTGGCTCAGCTGGCGCAGCACCCGGGCGGCGGTGGCGAGGGTGCGGACCGCCCGGTCCGAGGTCACCCGACAGCCTCTCAGGGGTGGGGCGGCCGGGCGGGGGCGGCTCCGGGGCGCGGGCTGCGGGGTCGGGTGCGTGCTCATCGGGAGGGCTCCTGGTGGGTGGCGGCCTGGTCGACCAGGTGGAGGAAGGCCTCTTCGACGGTGTCCGCGCGGGCGTCGGCGCGCAGCGCCTGTGGGCGCAGGCGGTTGGGGGCGTGATCGGACGGGGGCATTCCACCTCTTTGTGCTTCCGCGACCATCAGCCGGTTGCGGATCCGGGCCGGGCATTCAACTCCCGTAAAGGACAATGAATTTCACCGTCCCTCGGTACCCATGCATCTCCCTGTCCATGACGTGTCCGTCAGTCGATGGAGGTGCTTCTCGTGCGTGGTTTTCCGAACTTCCCGAGCATTCGGCCCTTTCCGATATCGCGAGCCGACTTCGCCGCTTCGCTCGTCGTCTTCCTGGTCGCCCTGCCGCTGTGCGTGGGGGTGGCCGTCGCCTCCGGGGTGCCGGCCGAGCTGGGACTGATCACCGGGATAGTCGGCGGGCTCGTCACGGGCCTGCTCCCGGGCAGCAGTGTGCAGGTCAGCGGGCCCGCCGCCGGACTGACCGTGCTCGTGTACGAGGCGGTGCACAGCTATGGGGTCGGCGCCCTGGGGGTGCTGGTGCTGGCCGCCGGGCTGGTCCAGGCGGGGCTGGGGGTGCTGCGGCTCGGGCGGTGGTTCCGGGCCGTGTCCGTAGCCGTGGTGCAGGGGATGCTCGCCGGGATCGGCCTGGTGCTGGTCGTGGGACAGCTGTACGTGCTCGCCGATGCGGCGGCGCCCGGTTCCATGGGGCAGAAGCTCGGCGGGCTGCCGCGGCTGGTGCTCGGTACGGGGGTGACTGCCAGCGCGGTCGCCGTCGGGGTCGGGACGCTCCTCGTGCTCACGCTGTGGCCGAAGTGGCGGCGGGCGGCCCGGATGGTGCCCGCGCCCCTGGTGGCGGTGGGACTGGCGGCCGGGGCGACCTGGCTGTTCGACCTGCCCGTGCGGCGGGTGGCGGTGGGCGGGCTGCTGGATGCCGTACGGCCGCCGGGGCCCGGGGACTGGGCGCGGCTCACGGAAGTGGGTGTCATCGGCACCGTCCTCGCGTTCGCGCTGATCGCGTCGGCCGAATCGCTGTTCAGCGCGGCGGCCGTGGACCGGCTGCATGACGGGAAGCGGACGGACTACGACAAGGAGCTGATCGCGCAGGGGGCGGGCAACGCGGTGTGCGGACTGCTCGGCGCGCTGCCGATGACCGCGGTGATCGTGCGCAGCGCGGCCAATGTCCGGGCCGGGGCGAGGACGAAGGCGTCGCGGGTGCTGCACGGGGTGTGGCTGTTGGTCTTCGCGGCTGTGCTGCCGAGCGCCCTCGGGGTGATTCCGGTGGCGGCGCTGGCAGCAGTGCTGCTGCATGCGGGCTGCAAGCTCGTTCCCGTACGGGCGTTGATGCCGCTGTGGCGTGAGCATCGTGGAGAGGCGGTGGTGCTCGTGGTGACGGCGGGGACGATCGTGGCGACGAGTCTCTTCGAGGGGGTGCTGGTGGGTCTGCTGCTGGCCGTCGCCAAGACCGCCTGGGACATCAGTCATGTGCACGTCGAGACGCACGAGGGCGACGACGGGACGTTACGGGTACGGGTGGCGGGCCACGCCACGTTCCTGCGGCTGCCGAAGCTGCTGGACGCGCTGGACGGCCTTCCGCACGACCGGGCCGTCGTGCTGGACCTCACCGGGCTGCACCACACCGACCACGCGTGCGCCGCGGCCCTGGAGGGCTGGGCCGCAGAGCGGGAGGCGCGCGAGGCGCTTCGGCGTGCGGATCAGGAGCGCGGTGGGGGTGAGGCCGGGGACGGGCCCGGACGGATCGCCACGCTCAGGTCGACCACGTAACTCTCCTCGACCGCGCCGTCCGGGAAGAGCTCCGCCAGCCGGTCGCGCTCTTCGGTGAGGAATCGGTGCGTGGGTTCCTCACCGAGGACGAGGAAGGCGGAGTGGGTGCCGAGGTTGGCGAGGTGGGTGTCGAGGGACACCCGTCGGCTCCAGGGCACCGTTCGGTTCACGAAGCCGAGCTCGGACGGCAGATGACGGGAGCGGACGGGCGAGCCGTGGGCGCCCTCGTCGGCACCGAAGAAGCGGCGGAGGCGGGCGTCCTGCTCGGCGATCCAGGGGACGGAGTGGTCGGAGACGTTCCACCAGAGGGCGAGTGCGCCGCCGGGGCGCAGGACGCGCAGGGCCTCGGGGGTGGCGCGGCTCCGGTCGGTCCAGTGCCAGGACTGGGCATATGTGATCAGGTCGGCCGATGCGGTGGCGATGGGGAGGTGGTTGCCGTCGCCGCGCACGATCGGCACGTACGGGAGCGCCCGGTGCAGTTCTTCCGCCATGCCGGGGCCCGGTTCGACTGCGGTGACCCGGGCGCCCCGCTCGTGGAGGAGCCGGGTGGAGATGCCCGTGCCGGCGCCGACGTCGACGACCCGGGCGCCGCGCAGCGGGCGGCGGGCCAGTTCCTCGACGGCGTCGAAGAGTGCGGGCGGGTAGCCGGGGCGGGCCGCGGCGTACTGGGCGGCCGCGCCGTCGAAGAAGAGCGCCCGGGACGGGGCGGCGGGGGTCAGGGGCGCGTGCGAGGAGGCGGGGACGTCGGGATCGGCGGGGAGCATGGGTTCATCGTGGCGCGTGCACCGGGGCTCGCGCCGGTGGTTTCGCCCCTGCACGCACATGGCCTCCGCCCGGGGCCACCTACTTGCGCTTGGGGCGCTTGCCCTTGCCGGTCCTGCGGGCCGCCGGGTTCCCGGTGCGGGCCGAGCGGCGCTTCTCGTAGCGGGCCAGGGCCGTCTCGTACTCCGTGCGGTGCAGTTGCTCGCCCGGCGCCTCCCGGAACGTACGGAGGAAGTACGCGATCAGCGAGCCGACGAAGCCGATCGTCTTGAGACCGCGCAGATTGGCCTCGCGCGCCGGGTCGGCGGGGCGGCGGCTGAACCCTTCCCAGGTCTTGCGGAAGGCGATGGCGCTGCAGATCGCGAACATCAGGACGACCAGAATGCCGACGAAGCCGCCGACATCGGCGATCTGCAGTCCCTGGTAGGCGAAGCGGAGCACGAAACAGGCGGCGACCGCGGCGGCCAGGGAGCCGACCGCGGCGCCGGCGCGGCGCAGCCCGTAGCCCCCGCTGTGGTCGACCCAGGTCGTACCGAAGAAGCGCAGGGGCTCGGGCTGCGGGCCGGGCGTGGTGGAGCCGGGCGTGGCGCCGGCGACGGGGGCTTCGCTGTTCTCGCTCACGAAGTCGATTATCCCCGGGCGGCCGGGGTCCCGGACGCGCCGGTCGCGATCCCGGCCGCCGTCCCGGTCAGTCGCAGCGCGGCGCGATGTAGCCGTCGCTGCCGGTGTGGACGTAGGCGTCCGCCACGAACTGGCCGTTGGCGATGTTGTCCCAGAGGTTCGAGGTGCCGTACGGGCCGGTGACCCGCTCCCCCGGCTTCTGGCAGTAGACCGGCACCTTCATCCCGTACGGGAGGGTCCTGACGATCCCGTACTTGGTGCCCGGTCCCGTGCGGACGTTGACGCGGTAGCCGGGCGCGATCGGATACCTGGTGACGTCGTCGTTCCCGGCGAGCGTCTCCACGTCCTCGGTGACGTCGGTGACGTCGGCTGCGGCGGTCGTGCCGCCGGTGTGCTCGTCCATGGCCATGAGGCCCTCCCCCGTCGAGAGATGGTGTGTACGACGTGTACGACGCGCAGGCTACAAGCCCCAACCGGATCGCACGCACCATCGACTAGGCTCCGTGCGTCGCGCTTGCGGACGAACACACGGGGGTGGGCGATGCCGCCGCTGCGAGGTACCGGAGCCAATCCGGAAGCGGAGCATCCGGAGTACGCCGGGCAGTACCGTCTTGAGGCACGTCTCGGCGCGGGCGGCATGGGAGTCGTGCACCTGGCACGCTCCGCCTCCGGGCTGCAACTGGCCGTCAAGGTGGTGCACCAGCAGTACGCGGCGGACCCCGAGTTCAGGGCACGTTTCCGGCAGGAGGTCGGGGCGGCCCGGCGGGTCAGCGGCGCCTTCACCGCATCCGTCGTCGACGCCGATCCGGATGCCGTACGGCCATGGATGGCCACCCTGTACGTGCCCGGTCCCACGCTCGCCGACCAGGTGAAGCGGAACGGGCCGATGGCCCCCGCCGAACTGCGCAGGCTGACGGCGGGACTCGCCGAGGCGCTGCGCGACATCCATCGGGCCGGGGTGATCCACCGCGACCTCAAGCCGAGCAATGTGCTGCTCTCCGACTCCGGGCCCAAGGTCATCGACTTCGGGATCTCCCGGCCGTACGACAGCGATCTGCGCACCGAGACGGGCAAGTTGATCGGCTCGCCGCCGTACATGGCGCCCGAGCAGTTCCAGCGACCGCGCGAAGTCGGGCCCGCCGCCGATGTGTTCGCCCTGGGGGCCGTGCTCGTCCACGCGGCGACCGGCCGGGGGCCCTTCGACTCGGACAGCCCGTACATCGTGGCCTACCAGGTGGTGCACGACGAGGCCGATCTGGCGGGGGTGCCGGCGGACCTGGCTCCGCTGATCGGGCAGTGCCTGACGAAGGACCCCGCCGGGCGGCCCACCCCGGACGAGATCATGACGACGCTGCGCCCGCCCTCGTACGACGCCACCGCGTTCATACCGTCGCAGCGGCGGCCGGTCACCGCCGCGGCCCCCGTCCCGGAGACCGGGGCGGACGCGGGGGCGGGGGCGGCGGCCGACGCGGACACGCATGTGGGCGCGGGCGCGGCGGCGCGGGGCAGGAGGGCGGCCGGGGACAGCGGCGGCAGGCGGCGGTGGCTGGCGGCCTCCGCGGCGCTGCTGGTCATGGGGGCCGGCGGGGTGTGGGCCGTCGGCGCGGGGTTCGACCTCGGCGGCTCGGGCGGGGCCGATGGGTCGGGCGGGACGAAGGGTTCGGCGGAGGCGTTCGCCCCGTGGCGGACGCCGTTGCGGACCGCCGGCAAGGCGACGCCGGTCTGTTCCCCGGTGGACGGCTCCGGGGAGTCCGGAAAGGAGGCGTCCGACCGGTCCGCGGCTCTGTACTGCGCGGCGGGCGGTGCCGGTGTCACTCGGTTGGACCCGGCGGACGGCCGGGTGCTGTGGTCCCGTCGCCCGGCGGGGGACAGCCCGTCGGTCGGCGTGGTGTCGGTCTCCGGCGGTCTGGTGCACACGGCGGTGCCGGGCGGGAAGCTCCGGGCGTACGACCCCGCCAAGGGCGAACAGGTCTGGGACGCGGACCTCTCCCCGTACCTGGGCACCCCCTTCGACGCGGGTGACACGCTACTGCTGGTCGCCGAGGACGGCACGACCGAGGCACTCGACTCCGCGACCGGTGTCTCCCTCTGGCGGCATCCGCTCGCCGGGCACCAGCGTCCGGACTACGCGCTGTACGACGACAGGACCGGGCTGGCCTACGCGTTCGAGCACTCGGCCTACGGGTCCACCACACTGGTCACGGCCGTCGACGCCACGACGGGGCACACCGGGTGGCAGCGCAGGCTGGACGGAATGCTGACCCCGGTGGGGACCTCGGACGGCGCGCTCGTCCTGACGGCCATGAACGGGGACGCCCAGACCGTCGGGCTCGTCCGCTACGAGCCGGGGACGCGGCGCGTCGTACGGATGGCACTGCCGTTGCGGATGAATGAACCGGAGGTCGTGCTGGGCGGGGACACCGCCTACCTGCTGGCGCACGGCGGGACGCTGGTCGCCGTCGACACCCGCCCGGCCGACGGCGGCAGAACGGTCCGCTGGCAGCTGGAGACCGCTGCCGGGCGGACGTCCGCGCCCGTCCTCGCCACCGGGAACCGGCTGTACTTCTCGACGGCGGACGGGCGGCTGCTGGCCGTGGACACCGAGCACGGGAAGCTGCTGGGGCAGACGGGCCCACGGCTGCGGAACGGCAGGCTCACGTACTCCTCGGCGCTGCCCGCACCCGTCGCCGCCGGCCGGACCGTCTTCGGGACCGCGCCCGACGGGTCCGTGTTCGCCGTGGACGGACAGGACCCCGCTCGCTGGTGAGCGCGAGCGGGGTCCTCGTCGGTCGGCTCGTCGTTCAGCCGAGCTTGGACACGTCGCGCACCGCGCCCCGGTCGGCGCTCGTCGCCATCGCCGCGTAGGCGCGCAGTGCCGCCGAGACCTTGCGCTCGCGGTTCTTCGGCGCGTAGACGCCGTTCAGCGCCTCGCGGCGGGTGGCCAGCTCGGCCTCGGGGACGAGGAGCTCGATCGAACGGTTCGGGATGTCGATCCTGATCCGGTCGCCGTCCTCGACCAGCGCGATCGTGCCGCCCGACGCGGCCTCCGGCGACGCGTGGCCGATGGACAGACCCGACGTGCCACCGGAGAAGCGGCCGTCGGTCACCAGGGCGCAGCTCTTGCCGAGGCCGCGACCCTTGAGGAAGGAGGTCGGGTAGAGCATCTCCTGCATGCCGGGGCCGCCGCGCGGGCCCTCGTAGCGGATGACGACGACGTCGCCGTCCTTGATCTCCTTGCGGAGGATCTTGTCGACGGCCTCCTCCTGCGACTCGCAGACGACCGCCGGGCCCTCGAAGGTCCAGATCGACTCGTCGACGCCCGCCGTCTTGACGACACAGCCGTCCACGGCGAGGTTCCCCTTGAGGACCGCGAGGCCGCCGTCCTTGGAGTACGCGTGCTCCACGTCGCGGATGCAGCCGCCGGCCGCGTCCAGGTCAAGGGTCTCCCAGCGCTCGGACTGCGAGAAGGCGGTCGCGGAACGGACGCAGCCGGGGGCCGCGTGCCACATCTCGACGGCCTCCGGCGACGGCGAGCCGCCGCGGATGTCCCAGTTCTTCAGCCACTCGGCGAGGGAGTCGGAGTGAACCGAGTGCACGTCCTCGTTGAGCAGGCCGCCTCGGTGCAGTTCGCCCAGGATGGCGGGGATGCCACCGGCCCGGTGCACGTCCTCCATGTAGTACGTGCCGCCGGGGGCGACGTTGGGCGCGACCTTCGACAGGCAGGGGACGCGGCGCGAGACCTCGTCCATGTCGCCGAGGTCGTAGTCGAGCTCCGCCTCCTGGGCGGCGGCCAGCAGGTGCAGGATCGTGTTGGTGGAGCCGCCCATCGAGATGTCGAGTGCCATGGCGTTCTCGAACGCGGCACGGGTGCCGATGGAGCGGGGCAGGACCGAGGCGTCGTCCTGCTCGTAGTAGCGCCTGGTGATCTCGACGACCGTGCGGCCGGCCTCCTCGTACAGCGCCTTGCGGGCGGTGTGCGTGGCGAGGACGGAGCCGTTGCCGGGGAGGGAGAGGCCGAGGACCTCGGTCAGGCAGTTCATCGAGTTGGCGGTGAACATGCCGGAACAGCTGCCGCAGGTGGGGCAGGCGTTCTCCTCGATGCGGAGGATGTCCTCGTCGGAGATGCTCTCGTCGACCGCGTCGCTGATGGCGTTGACCAGGTCGAGCTTGCGGACCGTGCCGTCGACGAGGGTGGCCTTGCCGGCCTCCATCGGACCGCCGGAGACGAAGACCGTCGGGATGTTGAGGCGCATCGCGGCCATCAGCATGCCGGGGGTGATCTTGTCGCAGTTGGAGATGCAGATCAGCGCGTCCGCGCAGTGCGCCTCGACCATGTACTCGACGGAGTCGGCGATCAGGTCGCGGGAGGGGAGGCTGTACAGCATCCCGGCGTGGCCCATCGCGATGCCGTCGTCGACGGCGATGGTGTTGAACTCGCGGGGCACGGCGCCCGCGGCCTTGATGGCATCGGAGACGATCCGGCCGACCGGGGCCAGGTGTGTGTGGCCGGGGACGAATTCGGTGAAGGAGTTGGCGACCGCGATGATCGGCTTGCCGATGTCCTCGCTCGCTACGCCCGAGGCCCGCATGAGGGCGCGGGCGCCCGCCATGTTGCGGCCGTGAGTGACAGTGCGGGACCTCAGCTGGGGCATCGTCTCTCGCTCCTTCGACGTTAAAGACTGTCTCCGAGCGTACGCCTCCGACTCCAAGATCTGGACACAGTGTCCGAAATGCGGGACGAAATGCTCGGTGGGTGGTCGGGGCGGCGGCGTGCGCGATTCCGTGGGGCTCGGGGATCCTCAGGCTTCCGTCAGGTAGCGCTGCAGGGTCGGTGCGACCATCTCGACGATCTTCTCGGGGTCCGCCGAGGCCAGCGGTTCCGCCCGGATCACATAGCGGAGCATCGCGATCCCGATCATGTGCGAAGCCGCCAGTTCCGCGCGGAACGTGGCGTCCGGTACGTCGAGTGCCTCCGCCACGCGTTCCAGGAGCCGGCGCAGGACGAAGCCCCGGAGGACCTTCGCCGCCGCCTCGTGCGTCAGCGCGGATCGCATGATCGCCAGCAGCGGGGCCCTGGACGCCGGGTTCTCCCACACGGAGATGAAGTAGCGGGCCAGCCGCTCCCCCAGGCCGTCCGTGCCGTTGCCGAGGACGGCCGGGAGCACCAGGGCCGGCTCGAAGGAGAGCTCGATCGCGGCCGCGAAGACCTCGTCCTTCGTACCGAAGTAATGGTGGACCAGGGCTGAGTCGACGCCCGCCGCCTTGGCGATGCCCCGGACCGACGTCTTGTCGTAGCCGCGCTCCGCGAATTCGGTGCGGGCCGCCTCCAGGATGCGGGTGCGCGCGTCGGGGCCGGTGGGGGCGGCGGTACGGGAGGGGCGGCCGCGGCGCTTGGGGGTGGGACCGCCGGTGGGGCCGGTGGGGTCCGAGTGGCCGCCGGGGCCCGTGGGGGCGCCGGTCATGGGCGCGGCGCGCGGATCGGGGACGACGCCAGGTGGAGCCGGGTGAAGGCCAGCGCCTCCGCCAGGTCGGCTTCGCGTTCGGCGGTGGACATGGCACGGCGGGTGTTGACCTCGATGACGACATGGCCGTCGAAGCCGGTGCGGGCCAGGTGCTCCAGGAGTTCGGCACAGGGCTGGTCGCCCCGGCCGGGCACCAGGTGCTCGTCCTTGTTGGAGCCCTTGCCGTCGGCGAGGTGGATGTGGGCGAGCCGGTCACCCATCCGCTCGACCATCGCCATGCCGTCGGTGCGGGCCGTCGCGGTGTGCGAGAGGTCCACGGTGAAGTGGCGGTAGTCGTCGTTGGTGACGTCCCAGTCGGGGGCGTACGCGAGCATCTCGCGGTCCCGGTAGCGCCAGGGGTACATGTTCTCGACGGCGAACCGCACATCGGTCTCGTCGGCCATGCGCCAGATCCCGGTGACGAAGTCGCGCGCGTAATTGCGCTGCCAACGGAACGGCGGATGGACGACCACGGTCGTCGCCCCGAGCTTCTCCGCCGCGGCGCGGGCCCGCTGGAGCTTCACCCAGGGATCGGTGGACCAGACGCGCTGCGTGATCAGCAGACAGGGCGCGTGGACGGCGAGGATCGGCACCTGGTGGTAGTCCGAGAGCCGTCGCAGCGCCTCGATGTCCTGGCTGACGGGGTCCGTCCACACCATGACCTCGACGCCGTCGTAACCGAGGCGCGCGGCGATCTCGAAGGCCGTCGCCGTCGACTCCGGGTAGACGGAAGCCGTCGACAGGGCGACCTTCGCATCCGGGATGCGCACCACTGGTTCTGCCACTGGGACAGCGTACGGGCAGTGGTACGCCGCGCCGAGGGGTCCCGGCGGAAAGTGAGCAGGGCCATGGCGGACTTCCGGCCACTCGGCGGCACTCGGCCCGGCGCACTCAGAGCCTGTCGGGTGACCTTCGATCGGAGAGCGGACGCGGCATGGTGCGTGCGATTCCAAGGCGCCGGGATGGCCTCGGATGGGGCCTCCCCCACTCGAACGAAGTTGAGAGTTCAGGGAAGGGACTACTAGGATATTTCGGCAACGCCGGAGGGGGTCCCCCTGGCCCTTAAGGCCTTGGGGGAGTGCGTGCCCTGCCGCGTCCGCCCGATCAGAGGTCACCCGACAGGCTCTCAGCCCAGCGCGGCCCGCTCCGCCGGCAGGTGGTCCAGGCGGCGCAGGATGACGCCCTCGCGCAGCGCCCAGGGGCAGATCTCCAGCTCCTCGACCCCGAACAGATCCATCGCTCCCTCCGCGACCAGCGCCCCGGCGAGCAGCTGCGCGGCCCGGCCCTCGGAGACGCCGGGCAGATCGCCCCGCTGCTCGACGGTCATCGCCGCCAGCTTCGGCACCCACTCCTCCAGCGCCTTGCGGGTGAGGCCGCGCTGCACGTACAGGCCGTCGGCGGAGCGCGCGGCACCCGCGATCCTGGCGAGCTGCCTGAAGGTCTTGGACGTGGCCACGACATGGTCGGGGCGCCCGAGGCGGGTGAACTCCCCGACACTGCGGGCGATCCTGGCCCGGACATGGCGGCGCAGCGCCTTCACCTCCGCCGGGTCCGGCGGATCGCCCGGCAGCCACCCTGCGGTGAGCCGGCCGGCCCCGAGCGGCAGCGACACCGCGGCATCCGGCTCCTCGTCCATGCCGTACGCGATCTCCAGCGAACCGCCCCCGATGTCCAGGACCAGCAGCCGTCCCGCCGACCAGCCGAACCAGCGGCGCGCGGCGAGGAAGGTGAGCCGGGCCTCCTCGGCACCGCTGAGGACGGCGAGGTCGATGCCCGTCTCGTCGCGCACCCGGGCCAGCACCTGGTCGGCGTTGCTCGCCTCCCGTACGGCGGACGTGGCGAACGGCAGGACGTCCTCGCACCCCTTGTCCTCGGCGGCCTGGAGCGCGTCGGTGATCGTCGCCACGAGCCGGTCCACACCGTCGGGGCCGATCGCCCCGTCCTCGTCGAGGAGTTCGGCCAGGCGGAGCTCCGCCTTGTGCGAATGCGCGGGCAGCGGGCGCGCGCCGGGGTGCGCGTCCACCACCAGCAGATGCACCGTGTTCGAACCGACGTCGAGGACTCCGAGTCTCATACCCGGAACGCTACCGGGACCGCGGCCCCGGGCCGACCAGTGATCGGAACCGCGGACTCGGGGCCGGCCGCCTTACTCTTGGCTCGTGCCAAAGACGAAAAAGGCGAAGCCGGGCAAAAACACGAAGAAGCAGGGAACGAAGCAGGAAATGCGGCAGCAGGAAGCGAACGGACCGAACCGGTCCGAGGACGAGACGGGGATCGACTTCGCGCGCGCCTGGGTGGAGTTCCCGGACCCCGCGGACGAGGAGCAGATCTTCCGCTGCGACCTGACCTGGCTGACCTCCAGGTGGACCTGCATCTTCGGCAGCGGCTGCCAGGGCATCCAGGCGGGCCGTGCGGACGACGGGTGCTGCACGCTGGGCGCGCACTTCTCGGACGAGGACGACGAGAAGCGGGTGGCGAGCCATGTCGAACGGCTGACCCCCGATCTGTGGCAGTTCCACGACGTCGGCACCGGGACCGGCTGGGTCGAGGTCGACGACGACGGGGAGCGCCAGACGCGGCGCTGGAAGGGTTCGTGCATCTTCCAGAACCGGCCCGGCTTCGCGGCGGGCGCGGGCTGCTCCCTGCACATCCTGGCGCTGCGGGAGGGCAAGGAGCCCCTGGAGACCAAGCCGGACGTCTGCTGGCAGCTGCCGGTCCGGCGCACGTACGACTGGATCGACCGGCCCGACGACACGCGGGTGCTCCAGGTGTCGATCGGCGAGTACGACCGCAGGGGCTGGGGCCCCGGCGGTCACGATCTGCACTGGTGGTGCACCTCGGCGACCTCGGCGCACGGGGCCGGGGAGCCGGTGTACGTCTCGTACCGGCCCGAGCTCACCGAGATGATGGGCAAGGAGGCGTACGAGCGGCTCGTCGAACTGTGCGAGGAACGGCTGTCCTCGCTGCTGCCGATGGCACCGCACCCGGCGGATCCGGTCGATCCGGCGTGACGACCGGGGCGCCCGGGGCGTGAATCCCGGGCGGGGCGGCCGGGGCATGACGGCCGGGCTCGGCGGCCGGGCGCGAGCCCCGGACGGCCCGGTTCAGCCCGTCGTGCCCTGCCCCGGGTCGGTGGGCGTCGTGGAGTCGGACGGGTCCGGGGACGGCGACGGGTGATCGGTCGGGTCCGGGTCCGTCGGTGACGGTGTGGGGTCGCTCGGGTCGGGTGTCGGGTCGGTGGACGGTGTGGGACCCGGCGAGGACGTGGGCGGACCGGGGGTGGCGGAGGGTTCGGCCGGGTGCCCCGGGCCGCCGGGCGAGGACGGCGTCGCCCCGTGCCCCCGGATCACCACCACCGAGCCCGACGGGGCGAGGACGATGCGCGCGCTCCACGGGCCGCCCGGTTCCCGCCAGTGGTCCACGAGGACGCGGACCGTGATGCTCTCGCCCGCGGCGAGCGTGCCCGAGGAGCGGCTCAGCCGGACCCAGGACACGTCCGCGCGGGCCGACCAGGCGACGGGCGCGCCGCCCGACGCGGTCAGCCGGATCACGGTGGTGCCGCCGGACGAGCGGGCCTCGACGGTGAGCCCGCCGACGCCGTCCCGGCCCGGACCCGAGCTGATCACCTCCGCCGAGACGTCCGGGGCGCGGCCGTCCTCGAAGCGGGCGCCGGGCTCGGGCCGGGCATTGCCCGCGTTCTCGTAATGGCCGTCCGCGGTGCCGTCGGGTCCGTGCCGGGCATCGGTCTCGGTGGCGGTGACCGACGAGCCCTCGTGGCCCTCGCCGGTCTGCGGGGCGCCGCGGTAGGCGGTCCACAGCGCGATCACCGGGGCGGCGACGACCGTGGCCACCACCGTCGTCGTCACGACCCTGGCCCGCAGCCGGTCCCGGCGCGCGGCGTGGTCCTTCGGGTCCATGGGGAAGCCCGCCCGGTCGAAGCGTGGGCCGCCGGAGCGGTTGCGCTGGGCGTGGACCATCGCGACGTACGCCGAGGGCCGGGGCGCCTCGACGACCGGCAGCGCGGCGGCCGGGGTGACCGCGGCGCCGGGCCACGGGCCCTCGGCCCCGGCCCGTTCGGCGGCCCTGCGGCAACGGGGGCAGTCGTCGACGTGGCGGACGAGTTCGCGGCGCAGGGCGGCGGAGAGCAGGACGCGGGGTTCGCCGGTGAGCCGGGCGACGATGGGGCAGTTGCCGGTCTCGACGACGGCGAGAGCGGCGCGGGTGCGTTCCACCTCGCAGGCCGCGGCGGCCAGGAGCTCACGGGCGGCCGCCGGGTCGAGGCCCAGGACGGAGGCGACGGCGCGCGGGGCGAGGCGGTGGCGGACCGCGAGTTCGAGTGCTTCGCGCTGCTCGGGGGTGGTGCCCGCGGCCTCGGGCCAGGCCAGCTGGGCGAGCTCACGGCGGTGCGCCTCGGCGGCGGCCTCGGTTTCGGGGGCGCGGGCGGGGCCGACGGGGGCGCCGCCCGGCGTGAACCCGGCGGTGGCGGAGGTCTTCGCCGCGACGGCGGGGGGCGTACGGCGTCCCGCGCGCGCCCCCTGGGTGGCCGTTCCGCCCGGCTGCTTGCCCGGAGGCCCGCCCGCCCGCCTCGTCTCCTGCTTCGACGGCTTCGACGGCGCCGTCTGCTTCGAGGAGAGTCGCCCCGGCTGCTTCCCGGCCTTGTGCCGGTGCGCCTGACGACCCTGTTTCTGCTCGGTGAGCTTGCGCAGACACATCCATCTGGCCAGCGCGTACAGCCAGGATTTACGTTCCTCCTCGCCCGCCGGGCACCGGCCGCCCTGCCGTTCCGCGATCGCGAGCACACCGCCGAGCGCCTCGGTGGCGGCGTCGTGGTCGCAGAGCACGGAGAGGCAGTAGGTGAACAGGCCGTCGAGATGCGGTTCGTAACGGGCGGGTGGCCGACGCGGCGAAGAGGGCGTCGAGAGGCGGGGCGCACTACGCCCCGCCCCGTGTGCGCCGGTGGTGTGCGTGGGGGGCTCCAGACCGCTGCTCGTCACCTTGCGACCGTAGGCAGCACAGGGCACACCTTTAGCTCCCCTTCAGCACTTTTAACCCTTACGGGTGAACGTATCCCTCAAAAGGGGACAGGGATTTCCGATTCCACTGGAAACGCCCCGGCGCTCGCCCGGAAACTCCCCGGCCTCCGGAGGGCGCGCACCCGCCGTCGGGCGCCGCCGCCGGACCGCGCCGGGCGGCACTGTCGTACCCCACCTATACGGTTGCGCCATGGCTGCCCGTACGAAAACCGCGAAGGACCGGCCGTCCTACCGCTGCACCGAATGCGGCTGGACGACCGCCAAGTGGCTCGGCCGCTGCCCCGAATGCCAGGCGTGGGGGACGGTCGAGGAGTTCGGCGGCGCCCCCGCCGTGCGGACCACCGCGGCCGGCCGGGTCAGTACCGCCGCGCTCCCCATCGGCCAGGTCGACAGCCGGCAGGCCACCGCCCGGTCGACCGGCGTCGGCGAGCTGGACCGGGTGCTCGGCGGCGGTCTCGTCCCGGGCGCCGTGGTGCTCCTCGCGGGCGAGCCGGGCGTCGGCAAGTCGACGCTGCTGCTGGACGTCGCCGCCAAGGCGGCGAGCGAGGACCACCGCACGCTCTACGTCACCGCCGAGGAGTCCGCGAGCCAGGTGCGGCTGCGCGCCGACCGGATCCGGGCGATCGACGACCATCTGTACCTCGCCGCCGAGACCGACCTGTCCGCGGTCCTCGGCCATCTGGACGCGGTCAAGCCCTCGCTCCTCGTCCTCGACTCCGTGCAGACCGTCGCCTCGCCCGAGATCGACGGGGCGCCGGGCGGCATGGCGCAGGTCCGGGAGGTCGCCGGTGCCCTCATCCGGGCCTCCAAGGAGCGCGGCATGTCGACGCTCCTGGTCGGCCATGTCACCAAGGACGGGGCGATCGCGGGGCCCCGGCTGCTGGAGCACCTCGTCGACGTGGTGCTGTCCTTCGAGGGCGACCGCCATGCCCGCCTGCGGCTCGTACGGGGCGTCAAGAACAGGTACGGCGCGACCGACGAGGTCGGCTGCTTCGAGCTGCACGACGAGGGCATCACCGGCCTCGCCGACCCCTCCGGCCTGTTCCTCACCCGGCGCGACGAGCCCGTGCCCGGCACCTGCCTGACCGTCACCCTGGAAGGCAAGCGTCCGCTCGTCGCCGAAGTGCAGGCGCTGACGGTCGATTCCCAGATCCCTTCGCCCCGGCGCACCACCTCGGGCCTGGAGACGTCCCGGGTGTCGATGATGCTCGCGGTCCTGGAGCAGCGCGGCCGGATCAGCTCGCTGGGCAAGCGGGACATCTACAGCGCGACGGTCGGCGGTGTGAAGCTCTCCGAGCCCGCCGCGGACCTCGCCGTCGCACTGGCCCTGGCCAGTGCCGCGAGCGACACCCCGCTGCCCAAGAACCTGGTGGCGATCGGCGAAGTGGGCCTCGCGGGCGAGGTCAGAAGGGTCACGGGGGTCCAGCGCAGGCTGGCCGAGGCGCACCGCCTGGGCTTCACGCACGCGCTGGTTCCGACCGACCCGGGGAAGGTCCCGACCGGTATGAAGGTCACAGAAGTCGCCACCATGGGCGATGCGCTGAGCGTCCTCCCGCGCCGGTCTCGTGCACAGGCCCC
Organism: Streptomyces sp. NBC_01363; assembly: GCF_026340595.1. Lineage (GTDB taxonomy): Bacteria > Actinomycetota > Actinomycetes > Streptomycetales > Streptomycetaceae > Streptomyces. The sequence continues at coordinate 2,157,011 of NZ_JAPEPF010000001.1, read as the reverse complement.
CCAGGAGGAGAGCGCACGCCGGTAGACTTTGCCCTGGTCTCGCCCGTCCGTACGAACGGTACGAGGGACGTAAGGGCACCGCAAACCTGTGACCGGAGGAGTGCAGTGGCAGCCAACGACCGGGCAGCATCGCCCGGAAAGTCCGGCCAAGGCACCGGTAATGAGGCGCTGATGCGCGCCTCGCTGAGCGCCGTGGCGCCCGGAATGGCGCTGCGGGACGGCCTGGAGCGCATCCTCCGTGGCAACACCGGCGGGCTGATCGTGCTCGGCATGGACAGGACCGTCGAGTCGATGTGCACCGGCGGATTCGTGCTGGACGTGGAGTTCACCGCGACGCGCCTGCGCGAGCTGGCCAAGCTCGACGGCGCGCTGATCCTCGACAAGGACATGACCAAGATCCTGCGCGCCGGCGTGCAGCTGGTGCCGGACGCCTCCATCCCCACCGAGGAGACCGGCACCCGCCACCGCACGGCGGACCGGGTCTCCAAGCAGTGCAACTTCCCGGTCGTCTCGGTCTCGCAGTCGATGCGCCTGATCGCGCTCTACGTGGACGGGGAGCGCCGGGTCCTGGAGGAGTCCGCCGCGATCCTCTCCCGCGCCAATCAGGCCCTCGCCACCCTGGAGCGGTACAAGCTCCGGCTCGACGAGGTCGCGGGCACGCTCTCCGCGCTGGAGATCGAGGACCTGGTGACGGTCCGGGATGTCACGGCCGTCGCACAGCGGCTGGAGATGGTCCGCCGGATCGCGACCGAGATCGCGGAGTACGTGGTCGAGCTGGGCACCGACGGCCGGCTTCTCTCCCTCCAGCTCGACGAGTTGATCGCGGGGGTCGAGCCGGAGCGCGAGCTGGTCGTGCGCGACTATGTGCCGGAGCCGACCGCGAAGCGGTCCCGTACGGTCGCCGAGGCGCTGACCGAGCTCGACGCGCTCTCCCACACCGAGCTGCTCGAACTCGCGGTCGTGGCACGGGCCCTGGGCTACAGCGGCTCGCCCGAGACGCTGGACTCGGCGGTCTCGCCGCGCGGCTTCCGGCTGCTGGCGAAGGTGCCGCGGCTGCCCGGGGCGATCATCGACCGGCTGGTGGAGCACTTCGGCGGTCTGCAGAAGCTGCTCGCCGCCAGCGTGGACGACCTCCAGACAGTGGACGGCGTCGGCGAGGCGCGGGCGCGCAGCGTGCGCGAGGGCCTGTCACGGCTGGCCGAGTCGTCGATCCTCGAACGGTACGTGTAGAGCCGATACGCGCAGAGCCGATACGCGCCGCGGCGCGCAGGACGATCGGGGCCCGGGAGACCGGGCCCCGCCGTTTCTCCGGGACTGCCCCGCCACGGCGCTCGCGCGCTCGGTCCTACGCGGGGACGTCAGTCCTTCGCGAGGACGAACGAGGCGCGCTGCACCGGCTCGCCCGGCGCCTTCGCCTCGACCAGATACGTACCGGGCCCCGCCGTCCCCGCGGGCGGCGTCGCGCACTGCGGGGAGCTCTTCCTGCGGTCCCACTCCACGGTGTGGACGACGGTCTCGCCCGCCGGAACCTTCAGCAGCAGCACGCTCGCGTCGCGCGGGCAGTCCTTGGAGGACCACACCTGGCTGTCGTCGCCGCCGGCCTCGGTGATGGTGAGCACCGCGCTCTTCGGTCCGAGGTCGGCCTTGCAGGTGGTGGCCGAGGTGTTCTTGACGACCAGCTTGAACTTCGGCTTCTCGCCGGGGCTGTAGTTGAGCTCGGTGCTCAGGCTCAACCGCAGTGCCCCGGCAGTGCAGTTGGGGAGCGGGGAGGAGGCCGGGACCTGCTGGCCGACCGTACCGCCGCCGCTCGCGCCGCCGACTCCGGTGTCCGTCCCGCCACCGGCGTCCGTACCACCGTCGCCCGTGGCGTCGCCCGAGCCCGCGCCCGTACCGCCGCCGCCGTCACCGCCCGAGTCGCCCGACTCGTCGCGTCCGCCGGGCTGTCGGGTGATGGCCGGGCCCGATCCTCCGGGGCCCGGCGTGATCTCGTGTGCGGGGCCCGACCCGGCAGGCCGGGAGTCGTCCTTGCTCTCCTTGTCCCCGCCCGAGGTGACGACCCATACGATCAGCAGCGCGAGCAGCGCAACGAGCGTCGCCGCTACGGCCCTCCGTCGCCAGTAGATGGTGGAGGGAAGCGGACCGATCGGATTACGCAAAGATCCCACGGCTCAAACTGTACGAGAGATCGGCACCAACTCCCGCCCCACCCGCCGCCCTGGGTCTCAAGTTTTACGGATCATCATCACGGGCAGCCCGTTCCGGCCCCGTACCGCCGCCGAGTTGGCCTCCGGGCATCGCCCGGATGAACTCCCGGTTTCATTGACTACCCTCTGTCACATGGATAGTTCAGTTACGGCCCCGCTCTACCGGGACATCACCGACTTCGCACATGACATGCCGTCATGGGTGCAGCATCTGGCCGAGATATGGACGGAGCTCGGGCTCCTGGTCTTCGGTGTCCTGTTCATCACCGGGTGGTGGCGTGCCCGGAACCAGGGCGACGGCGCCCTGGCGCTGGCGGTGCTCGCGCCCGTCGCGACGGCCTTCGGCTATGTGGCCAGCGAGGTGCTCAAGTCGGTGGTGGACGAGGAGCGCCCGTGCAGATCGGTGGTCGGCGCCGCGGCGTCGCTGGTGACCTGCCCGCCGACCGGCGACTGGTCGTTCCCCAGCAACCACTCCGCGATCGCCGGTGCGGCGGCGGTCGCCCTGGCGATCGCCCGGCCCCGGCTGGCCTGGCTCACGGTGCCGATGGCTCTGCTGATGGCCTTCTCCCGGGTCTTCGTCGGAGTGCACTATCCGCATGACGTGGCGGTCGGACTGCTGCTGGGCGCCGTGGTCTCGGCCCTGGTGGTCGCCGTGCTGCGCCGCCCGGCACAGTCGCTCGCCCGGACGGTACGGAGCAGCCGGGCGCCGGTGGCGGCCTGGGCGTCGGGGCCGGGCGAGGCCCCGGCCGGCCGCTCCCGGCATCGGGCCAAGCGGCGCTGACGGCTCCGGCCGGACCCGGCCGGGCCCGCTTGGGCCGGTTGCCGGACCGCCGGGGCGCGGACGGGTGGCATTATCACCCCAAGGGCCCTCAGGAGGAGCAACACCACCGTACGCGGAACCGTCGTCCGCCCTTCCGTGCCAGGATCGGCGGTGCGATGACTGCCATGACTGCGACACAGACGCCCCCCACGTCCCTCCACTCCCCCGTGATCGGGTGGTTCGACCAGCACGCCCGCGATCTGCCCTGGCGCCGCCCCGAAGCGGGCGCCTGGGGCGTGATGGTGAGCGAGTTCATGCTGCAGCAGACCCCCGTGAACCGGGTCCTCCCGGTGTACGAGCAGTGGCTCGCCCGCTGGCCCCGTCCCGCCGACCTGGCCGCCGAACCGCCCGGCGAGGCGGTCCGCGCCTGGGGCCGGCTCGGCTATCCCCGCCGGGCGCTCCGCCTGCACGGAGCCGCGCAGGCCATAACGGAGCGGCACGGCGGCGACGTACCGAGCGAGCACGGTCAGCTGCTCGCCCTGCCCGGGATCGGCGAGTACACCGCGGCGGCCGTGGCCTCGTTCGCGTACGGGCAGCGGCATGCCGTGCTCGACACGAACGTCCGCCGAGTGTTCGCACGGGCCGCGACCGGGATCCAGTACCCGCCGAACGCGACCACCGCCGCCGAGCGCAAGCTCGCCCGAGCGCTGCTCCCCGAGGAGGACGAGCGGGCCGCTCGCTGGGCCGCCGCGACGATGGAGCTCGGGGCCCTCGTCTGCACCGCGAAGAACGAGGACTGCACCCGGTGCCCGATCGCCGGGCAGTGCGCCTGGCGGCTGGCCGGGAAGCCCGCCCACCAGGGGCCCCCGCGGCGTGGTCAGACCTACGCCGGCACCGACCGGCAGGTCCGCGGACGGCTGCTCGCCGTCTTGCGCGAGGCCATGACGCCGGTGCCGCAGTCGGCGCTGGACGCGGTGTGGGACGAGCCGGTGCAACGTGCCCGCGCGTTGGACGGCCTGGTCGCCGACGGCCTGGTCGAACCGCTGGCCGGCGGGCAGTACCGGCTGCCGCTGAGCTGAGCTCCTCGCCTGCTCCGCTCCCCCGCTGTTACACAACCGATGGACAGCCGTGCGTCGGCGTATGGCTGCTCCGCACAACCCCGTGACAACAGCTCCGTACCGTCTTCGACGTCAGCCCGACCGATCGATGGCTGACGGCGGTACTACGGGGATCCACGGGGACGGAGGCGGTTGGAATGGCGCATGGCGAGGTGCTCGAATTCGAAGAGTACGTACGCACTCGGCAGGACGCGCTGCTGCGCAGCGCGCGGCGGCTGGTCCCGGACCCCGTGGACGCACAGGACCTGCTCCAGACCGCGCTGGTCCGTACGTACGGCCGCTGGGACGGCATCGCCGACAAGTCCCTGGCCGACGCCTATCTGCGCCGCGTCATGATCAACACCCGTACCGAGTGGTGGCGGGCCCGCAAGCTGGACGAGGTCCCCACCGAGCAGCTTCCCGACGCGAGCGTCGAGGACGGCACCGAGCAGCGCGCCGACCGCGCCCTGCTGATGGATGTGCTGGGCGTACTGGCTCCCAAGCAGCGCAGCGTCGTCGTGCTGCGACACTGGGAGCAGATGAGTACGGAGGAGACGGCTGCGGCGCTCGGCATGTCTGCCGGTACGGTGAAGAGCACGCTGCACCGTGCGCTGGCACGGCTGCGCCAGGAGCTGGAGAGCCGTGAGGCGGCGAGCAGGGAGGCCCGGATCCGCGAGGAGCGGGGTCCGGCGGCCGACCACGCTCCGGTACCTGCGCGGGCGCAAGTGGGCAGGCGTACGGACGAACGGGGGCGGGAGCGTTGCGCGGCCTGACAGCCAGCGCCGACGGGGACGACCGTGGCGGTGAAAGAGACGACGGTGGCCGCGCGGCCACCGTCGGACGTGGCCGGGTACTGACCGGCTGGGCGGCGAGCGCCACGACCCTGGTCGGGCTCGCCGCCTTCGGGCTGCTCACCGTCGGCTGCTCGACCGGCGGTACCGGCACCCGGGACGAGGGCCCGGCCGGCACCCAGCCCGTCGCCCAGGTCACCCCCAGCGACGAGCCGTCCTCCTCCGCGAAACCCTCCTCGCGGATCGATCCCGTGGCCCTGCTCAAGCACGACCCGAAGGTCAGCGAGCGGGTCAGAACGGATCTGAGGCCCTGCACCGGCTCCGAGTACCCGGTGGACACCTCGTACGGCACCATGACCGGCGGTCCCTCGGCCGATGTCGTGGTGAACGTGATGACCTGCGGCGATTCGGTGGGCGTCGGCACCTATGTGTACCGCCCGCGGAACAATGGCGGGTACGAGAACGTGTTCGCCATCGAGCAGCCCGCGGTCTACGGCACCATCGACCGCGGTGATCTGGTGGTGACGACCCAGGTGTACGAGAAGAAGGACTCGGTCGCGTACCCCTCCGGCGAGGAAGTGATCACCTACCGCTGGGCGGGTAGCCGCTTCAACGAGCACGACCGGGTGCACAACGACTTCAACCGAGCCGTCGGCAGCGGCGGGGCGGTCCTTCCTGCTCCGGACGCCGAGCCGCCGGGGAACTGAGAGCATTTCCGATGGCCGAGACCCACGTCCTGTTCGTCGAGGACGACGACGTCATCCGCGAGGCCACCCAGCTGGCGCTGGAGCGCGCCGGTTTCGTGGTCACCGCCATGCCCGACGGCATGTCGGGCCTCGACGCCTTCCGGGCCGACCGTCCCGACATCGCCCTGCTGGACGTGATGGTGCCGGGGCTCGACGGGGTCAGTCTCTGCCGTCGCATCCGCGACGAGTCGACGGTGCCCGTGATCATGCTGTCCGCCCGCGCGGACTCGATCGATGTGGTGCTCGGCCTGGAGGCCGGCGCGGACGACTACGTCACCAAGCCCTTCGACGGGGCGGTCCTGGTCGCCCGGATCCGTGCCGTGCTGCGCCGTTTCGGCCATGCCTCGGGCGGGCAGCCGGGCAGCGGGGAGCCGGAGCCGCAGCCCGTCGGCGGGGTGCTGGTCTTCGGCGATCTGGAAGTCGACACCGAGGGCATGGCGGTCCACCGGAGCGGCGAACAGGTGGCGCTGACCCCGACCGAGATGCGGCTGCTGCTGGAGTTCTCCGCGGCGCCCGGCACGGTGCTCTCCCGCGACAAGCTCCTGGAGCGGGTCTGGGACTACGGATGGGGCGGTGACACCCGGGTCGTGGATGTCCATGTGCAGCGGCTGCGCACCAAGATCGGCCAGGACCGGATCGAGACGGTCCGCGGCTTCGGCTACAAACTCAGGCCATGAAGCGGCCGACCCTGCGGACGGGAGTCCGCTGGAAGATCAGCATCGCGATCGCCGCGGTCGGCGCGCTGACCGCGGTCGCGCTCAGCTTCGTCGTCCACAACGCGGCCCGGGTCTCGATGCTGGAGAACGCCCGCGAGGTCCAGCTGGAGCGGCTGACGTACGCGCAGTTGCTGTACGAGGCGACGAAGACGAAGAAGGCCGACCCCCGGTTCGGCGCCAAGCTCAACGACCCGACCATGCCGCGCAGCCTGCGCGCGGAGACCGCCAGGAACCGGCGCGCCACCCATGTCGAGGAGTCCGCCAAGGGGGTACCCGACGTGTGGGCGGCGGTGCCGGTCGGCAACGGCGACGTGCTCTCGCTGCACACCCGGTTCGCGGGCCGCAGCTCCACGATCATGCGCGATCTCGACCGGGCGCTGATCATCGGCTCGGTCTCGGTGGTGTTCGGCGGCTGTGCGCTGGGTGTGCTGATCGGCGGGCAGCTGTCGCGCCGGCTGCGCAAGGCGGCGGCCGCGGCGGGCAGGGTCGCGCAGGGCAATACGGATGAACGGGTCAGGGAGGCCGTCGGCGGTGTCGTCCAGGACGAGACCGATGAGCTGGCCGGTGCGGTGGACGCGCTGACGGACGCGTTGAACGCGCGGATCGAGGCGGAGCGCCGGGTCACCGCGGACATCGCTCACGAGCTGCGTACGCCGGTGACCGGTCTGCTGACGGCGGCCGAGCTGTTGCCGCCCGGCCGCCCCACCGAGCTGGTACGGGACCGGGCGCAGGCGATGCGCACGCTCGTCGAGGACGTGCTGGAGGTGGCCCGGCTGGACAGCGCGTCGGAGCGGGCCGAGCTCCAGGAGGTCGCGCTGGGCGAGTTCGTCAGCCGACGGGTCGCGCTGCTGGACCCGGACGTGCGGGTGCGGGTCGTGCACGAGTCCTGGGTCAGCACCGATCCGCGCCGGCTGGAGCGCATCCTCGGCAATCTGCTGGGCAACGCCGCCAAGCACGGCGCCACTCCGGTGGAGGTCACGGTCGAGGGCCGGGTGGTCCGGATCCGCGATCACGGTTCCGGGTTCCCGGCGGCGCTGCTGCGCGAGGGGCCGAGCCGGTTCCGTACCGGAAGCAGCGACCGGGCCGGGCACGGGCACGGTCTCGGGCTGACGATCGCGGCCGGTCAGGCGCGGGTCCTCGGGGCCCGGCTGACCTTCCGCAACGCGGCGCCGGAAGGGGCGGCGCAGGGCACGGGCGGGGCCATCGCCGTGCTGTGGCTGCCCGAGCACGCGCCGACGAACACCGGCAGCTTCCCGATGCTCCAGGTGTCCGAGCAGCGGGGCCCGGACGGCGACGAGGCGCAGAGCGCGAAGTCGGGCCGCGGGCGGTCCGGCGGCTGAGCCGGATACGGCGGCGGGCTCCGGGAGCCGGATACGACGGGAGGCTCCCGGGGCGCGCGCCCCGGGAGCCTCCTCGTACACCACGCAGGGTCAGACGGCCTCGGCCTGCTTGGTGACCGGGCCCGCTCCGCGCAGCGGTACCTCCTTGACGAAGACCGAGGCGATCAGGGCGATCAGGCCGACCGAGGCGCCCACGAGGAACGCGATGTGCGTGCCGGAGGACACCGCGAACTGGTAGGCCTCACGCGCCGCCGCCGGCAGCTTCGCCAGGCTCGCCGCGTCCAGCTGCGCGGACTTCGCGGTGGCCGCCCCGCCGCCGCGGGCCATCATCTCGTCCTGCACCCGCCCGGTGAACAGCGCGCCCATGATCGCGACGCCGAAGGAGCTGCCGAGCGTACGGAAGAGGGTCGTCGCCGAGGAGGCGACGCCCATGTCCTTCATCTCCACGCTGTTCTGCGCGACGAGCATCGTGATCTGCATCAGGAAGCCCATGCCCGCGCCGAGCACCGCCATGTAGACGCCGGAGGTGAACCGCGTGGTATCGACGTCCATCCGGGAGAGCAGGAAGAGACCGGTCACCATCAGCGCGGAGCCCACCACGGGGAAGATCTTGTACTTGCCGGTGCTGGTGGTGACCCGTCCGGCGATCAGCGAGACGACCATCATCGCCAGCAGCATCGGCAGGAGCAGCAGACCCGAGTTGGTCGCCGAGGCGCCCTGGACGGACTGCTGGTACAGCGGCAGGAAGAGCACCGCACCGAACATCACGAAGCCCGCCATGAAGCCGACGACGGACATCAGGGTGAAGTTGCGGTTGCGGAAGATGTGCAACGGAATGATCGGTTCTGCCGCCTTCGTCTCGACGAAGAGGAAGCCGACGAGCGAGGCGACACCGATCGCGATGAGCTCCATGATCACGGCGGAGTTCCAGTCGTACTCCGTACCGCCCCAGGTGGTCACCAGCACGATCGAGGTGATGCCGAGGGTCAGCAGCCCGGCGCCGAGATAGTCGACCTTGGCCTGGGCCGCCTTCCGCTTCGGCAGGTGCAGCACGATGGTGACCATGGCGAGGGCGACCGCGCCCAGCGGCAGGTTTATGTAGAAGCTCCAGCGCCAGCCGAGGTGGTCGGTGATGGTGCCGCCGACCAGCGGTCCGCCGATCATGGCGATGGCCATGACACCGGCCATCATGCCCTGGTACTTACCGCGCTCACGGGGCGGGACGAGGTCGCCGATGATCGCCATGACGCCGACCATCAGGCCGCCCGCGCCGAGCCCCTGGACCGCCCGGAAGCCGATCAGCTGGCCCATGTCCTGGGCCATACCGCTCAGCACCGAGCCGATCAGGAAGATCACGATGGACGTGAGGAAGATGCCCTTGCGCCCGTACATGTCGCCGAGCTTGCCCCAGATGGGGGTGGAGGCGGCGGTGGCCAGGGTGTACGCGGTGACGACCCAGGACAGGTGCTCCAGGCCGCCGAGGTCACCGACGATGGTCGGCATGGCCGTGCCGACGATCAGGTTGTCCAGCATGGCGAGCAGCATCGTGATCATCAGGGCGAGCATCACCACCCGGACGCTGCGCTGCCGCGTCTCGGGTTTCCCGGCCGGGCGGTCGACGACTGCTGCCGTCCCGCCCGCCGCCTTCTTCAGATCGGACATCGATCCCCACTCCCCTGTGATCCCCTGTGCGGGCCAGACACTTACCTGCCGCCCGGCTAGTAACTACACTGGGGAAAGTAGACCCCCAACTAGCCGGGCGTCAAGTAAGTTTTTTTAGGGAGAGCTTCATGGGGAGCACGCCGCACCAGCGCCGTGGCAACACGCGCCAGCGCATTCAGGACGTCGCCCTGGAGCTCTTCGCCGAACAGGGCTACGAGAAGACCTCGCTCCGCGAGATCTCCGAGCGGCTGGACGTCACCAAGGCCGCGCTGTACTACCACTTCAAGACCAAGGAAGACATCCTGGTCAGCATCTTCGAGGACCTCAACCGTCCGGTCGAGGAGCTGCTCGCCTGGGGCAAGGAACAGCCGCGCACCCTGGAGACGAAGAAGGAGATCCTCAGCCGCTACAGCGAGGCCCTGATCGGCGCCGCCCCGCTGTTCCGCTTCATGCAGGAGAAC